>NZ_JAOPWY010000085.1 GCF_025965415.1 Nocardioides sp. | reverse complement strand
CGGGCAGGGTCGCGACGCCGCTGCGCAGCCCGGACACGGCGAGGTCGACCGGCTCGGCGCCCGGCTCGGCGCTCACCTCGCCCACCGGCTTGCGGGCCGTGTGGGCGCGCTTGCCCGACTGCAGCATCGACAGCAGCTGGACGGTGCCGAGGGGGTCGGCGAGCGCGTGGTGGATCTTGAGGACGTACGCCGCTCCCTCGGGCATGCCCTCGAAGAGCACGCCCTCCCACAGTGGGCGGGAGCGGTCGAAGGGGCGGAGCGCGATCTGGGCGGCCTGGGCCAGCATCTCCTCGCGGCTGGCGACGTGCTCGCGGCGGAGGTGGTAGCCGAGGTCGAAGGTCGGGTCGTCGGCCCACGTCGGTGCTGCGGTCGGGACGGCGGGGTCCACGACCCGCTGGCGGAGCCGGCGCACCAGGCCGGTGCCCCACTCGGTCGCCGCGACGAAGCGCTTCCAGTCCGGCGCCCGGTCCAGGTCGATGATCACGGTCGAGGTGGACGACTGGACGGGGTGCCGCTCGGCGCGCCACATCAGCGTCTGCATCGGCGTGAGCTCGGGTGTGGCACCGAAGGCGGCCGCGCCACCCCAGCGCTCGAAGTCCTCGCGGGCGCTCATGCCGACTCCGCTGACGGCCACGTCGCCAGTGTCTGCTCGAACTTTGCGTGCAGGGCAGCGATGCGCTCGCTCATGTCGTCCACGTCCCAGTCGGTCTCGGGCTCGAGGACGCACACGTCGACGACGCCGGGGTTGAGCACGAGGGAGTTGCGCCGCATCAGCTCGCCGGTGTTGCGCAGCACGACGGGCACGACCGGCACGCCCGCCTGCGCGGCGAGGTGGAAGGCGCCCTTGCGGAAGGGCCCGAGCACCGGGGTCGGCGACCGGGTGCCCTCGGGGAAGATCATCAGCGACGTGCCGCCGCGGATCCGCTCGACGACGCCGTCCAGCGTCGCGTGGGCCGACGCGGGGTCGGAGCGGTCGATGTAGGCCGGGTCGATCACCACCGACCCGACGATCGCGCGCGGGTCCCAGCGCGCCTCCTTCTTGGCCACGATCGTGAAGTCGCGCTCCAGCAGGTTGCCGAGGATCGGGATGTCGAGCGAGCTCTGGTGGTTGGCCACGAAGATGGCCGGCCGGTGGGTCCAGAGGCGCTCGCGGTGCTGGACGTCCATCGTCACGCCCGCCAGCGCCATCGGCACCGAGGTGGCGAGCTTGACCGCGAGGTTGCGGCCCTCCTTGCCGTCGCGGCGGAGCAGGCCGTAGGCCAGCCCGGCCACGACGCCTGTGTTCATGCCCGCCAGCGCTGCCGCCGTACGACCGGCCGCGACGAGCGAGCCGCCGACCGGGTCGGAGAGGTCGAGCACCGGCCAGCCCAGCCGCGTGGCCGCCGAGCGCAGGTCGCGGTGCGGGTTGAGGGCGGTCGGGTGGCCGACGGAGGAGAGGAAGGCGACGTCCTCGTAGCCGTTGCCGTAGGCGTAGGACTGGGCGAGGTCGAGGGCGTGCTCGCGTGCGAAGGCGCGTACGCCGCTGGCCTTGTGCCGGCCCCACAGCATCGGGCCGTCGGTGGCTCCGGTGAACTGCCCGTCCTCGACGACCAGCTGGGTGCAGACGAGGTGCTCGACGCCGAGGTCGCGGGCGACGGGGGCGATCTGGTACTTCGTGGCGGCCGACGCGACCGCGACGGTGTGCCCGGCCCGCTGGTGGGCCTGGACGAGCGCGCGGGACTCGCGGCGGATGGTGCCGGCGATCTTGGAGCGGAAGAGCCGGTCACCGAGGTCGGCGAAGGCCTCCTCCGACTCCCCGCGCATCGCGGAGAAGGCGACGTGGGCGATCCGTGTCGGGTCGCCACCGAGCTCGCCGTCGGCCGCCGTCACGACCGTGCGGAGGAACTCGGCCGGCGACACGTCGCGTCCCTTGATCCGGTCGCCGTAGAACGTCGCCGCGGTGTAGCCCGCGACGAGGGTGCCGTCGAGGTCGAAGAACGCACCGACCGCGGGTCCTTGCGGACCGGCCTCGATCGCGTCGATCGCCGCCTGCGCGGCAGCCGAGAGTCCGCTCACCGCGTCCTCACCGGGTGGACCTCGGGGTGGATCGACGGCGCCACGTCGGTGGCGATCTCCCCGACGATGTTGACCCGCCGCACGGCCTCGCGCAGCTCGGCGGCGAACGCCTCGCGCGCCGAGCCCGCGCCGTCGCCGCCCTCGAGCAGTCCCTTGTGCCGGGCCAGCGCGAGCGCCGTCCGGAAGAGCTCGAGGGAGATCGACTCGGCGCTCGCGACGCGGCGCTGCAGCGCCCACTGCTGGCCGACGGCCAGGGAGTCGGCGAGCAGCTCGTCGTCCTCGACGGGGCTGTCGCCGTGGTCGGCGAGCCGGTCGGCGAGCACGAGGTAGGCGTCGAGGAACGGCCGGAGCACGAGGTGGGCCAGGTGCGGCCGCGCACTCACCAGCAGCTCGCGCGCCCGGTCGGGCGTCATGTCGGTGACGTCCTCGCCGACGAGCAGCTGGAGCTCGGTGCGCAGGTCGTCCTCGAAGCCGGCGCGGCTGGGGAAGAAGAACTCGAACTTGAGGAGATCGCGCATCCGCTTGGCCTCCTCCCAGCCCACCTGCAGCGCGCCGCCCGCGGGCAGGTCGGCGTCGGGCTCGAGCTCGCTGACGGTGAGAAGTGCCAGCTCGCCGATCGCGCGCTCCACGAGGATGTGGATGACCGTGTTGCGGTAGAACGCGGCGACCAGGTGCTGGTCGTCACCGATCTTCCACACCGGCTCGCTGCCCCCGTCGTACGCCGTCAGCACGCCGCTCTGGGCCAGCTCGGCCAGCGCCCGGCGGATGGTCGAGCGGTCCCGCAGGTCGGCGGCACCGGCGACGGGCCAGTGCCGCGCGTCGATGTAGGCCGCGAGCGGCTCGACGGTGTCGAGCACCTCGTCGACGGTGAGCGCGCGGTCGGCGCCGAGCAGGGCCAGCGACACGATCGCGGTCACCGTGACCGGGGTGGCGCGGTTGAGCCGGTGGGAGATGTCGAGGGCGACCCGCTCGACGGCCTGGTGCCCGGTGACGCCCTCGGCGGCGAGCTCGTCCATCCGCTCGCGCAGGGAGAACGGCTCGCCGACCGTGAGGTAGGCGCGGCCCATGCGCTTGCGCTGGAGCCGGGCGAAGCGCACCAGCCAGCGCCAGTCCTCCGGCGTCTTGCTGGCGCCGCGCGACTCCTCGGTCATCAAGGAGACCTCGTGGAGCTGGTCGTAGACGACCGAGACGGGCACGACCTGCACGTCGGGCGCGTCCTCGCCGTCCACCGTGTCGGTGAGGTACTTCAGGATCCCGTGCACGGGCGGGCGGAGCTTGCCGGTGCGGGTGCGGCCGCCCTCGATCGACCACGCCATGTTGCGCTTGTTGGCCACCATCTGGCGGATGTAGGAGCGCAGGGCGAGCCGGTAGACCGGGATCTCCTGCGTCGAGCGGCGGATGAAGATGAGGCCCGTGCGGCTGGCCACCGAGCCGATGAGCGGGAGGTTGAGGTTGGCGCCGCCGAACGTGTAGGTCGGCGAGAAGCGCCGCGACGACAGCGCGTTGGGGATGACCATGCCGTCGAGGTAGGAGCGGTGGCTGAAGGCGAGGGCGAGGCTGTGCGTGCGGTCGACCTTCCGCAGCTGGTGCATCTGCTCCTCGTCGACGAGCACGTCGTACGCCCTGAGGAACCAGTCGCCCATCCGGGCCCAGCCCTGCGAGGCGCGGTCGTCGTGGGCCGCGGACATCTCGTGGAGGTAGCCCTTGACCTCCGACCAGACCTCTTCCTCGGGGCGCCCCTGCTCGACCGCGGCGTCGGCGACGGCGCGCTGGAACCGCTTGTCGTGGAGGAGCTCGCCCACCTCCTGCGGCGGGGCGGCCGGGAGCCGCTCGCCCACGGCTCGGGGCAGGGCGGCCTTGGCGACCTCTCGGATGCGTCGGACGGCAGTCACGGTCGGCACCGCTCCTTTCCCCCGCGCTCTGCGCGAGCACCTGCGTGTGGCGCAAACTACCGTCGTACGCCCCCACGCACCACGGCACTGGCCCAGTTGCTGGATTTTCGGCTCGCGCTCACCCTCCGCTAATGTTCCTCGCGGTGGCGTGTCCGAGCGGCCGAAGGTGCAACACTCGAAATGTTGTGTGGGGTCAAACCCACCGTGGGTTCAAATCCCACCGCCACCGCCAACCGATCGGGCCGGTCCTTCGTGGGCCGGCCCGATCGTCGTGTCCGGGGTCCGTGCGACAGGATCACGTCCCATGCGCGCAGTGATGATCGACGCCGTCCGCTCCCAGCCCGAGGTCCGCGACGTCCCGCAGCCCTCGGCACCCGTGGGCGGGGTCGTCGTACGCGTGATGGCGACCGGGATGTGCCGCAGCGACTGGCACGCGTGGGCGGGACACGACGACATCGCCTTTCCGCACGTGCCGGGCCACGAGCTCGCCGGGGTGGTCGCCGAGGTGGGCCCGGACGTCACCCGCTGGCAGGTCGGCGACCGGGTCACGGTCCCGTTCGTGTGCGGGTGCGGGCGCTGCGAGTGGTGCCGGTCGGGCAACGCGCAGGTCTGCCCCGACCAGGAGCAGCCGGGCTTCACCCACTGGGGGTCGTTCGCAGAGCACGTCGCCCTCCACGCCGCCGACACCAACCTCGTCGCCCTGCCCGCCGCGATCGACTTCGCCACCGCGGCGAGCCTCGGGTGCCGGTTCGCCACGGCCTTCCGCGCGCTCGTCGGGCGGGCCCGGGTCGCGGAGGGCGAGTGGGTCACCGTCGTCGGCGCCGGCGGTGTCGGGCTCAGCGCAGTGATGATCGCGCGGGCGGTCGGTGCACGGGTGGTCGCGGTGGACCGCAACCCGGAGGCGCTCGCCGTGGCCGCCGACCTCGGCGCCGAGCACACCCTGCTCGCCGACGGGAGGGACGTCCCTGCGGCCGTCGGCCGCCTCACCGACGGCGGCAGCCACGTCGCCGTCGACGCCGTCGGCAGTGAGCAGACCTGCGCCGACGCGATCCTCAGCCTCCGCCGGAGAGGTCGCCTCGCCCAGGTCGGGCTCCTGCCACCCGTCGAGGGTCACCCCCGGGTGCCGATGGCGCGCGTCATCGCGTGGGAGCTCGACCTCCTCGGCAGCCACGGCATGTCGGCGGCCGACTACCCGCCGATGATGGAGCTGATCCGCAGCGGGGCGCTCCAGCCGCAGCGGCTCGTCGAGCGGACCATCGGGCTCGAGGAGGCGGCGGCGCTGCTGCCCGGCTTCGACGGCGCGACCGTCGCCGGCATGACGATCATCGATCCCACCCGCTGACGCGAGGGGCTAGCGGGAGTACGGCGTCAACAGCTGGTCGACCGGGGCGTAGTCGTCGGTGAGGACGGGCGCGTCGCCGATCCAGTCGTCGAGCCCGTCGCCGGCGAGCGCGTCCCACGCGAGGTCGCGCTCGCCCATCGCCTCGACCACGGCCGCGACGTCGAGCGGTGCGTCCGAGCCGACCACGACGAGGTTGCCCCCGTCCTCGCCCGCCAGCGCGGACGGCTCGGCGAGCAGGGCCACGTGGTCGAAGACCTCCGCCGTCGTCGCGACGGCGGCGCGGGCGAAGTCGAGCGGGCCGAAGTCGATGAGGTTGGCGACGTAGACGCCGTCCTCGGCCAGCGCCTCCTCCAGCCCGCCGACCGCCTCGACCGTCGCGAGGTGCCACGGGACGCTGACGCCGCCGAAGGCGTCGCCGACGACGAGGTCGAGGCTGTCCGGGGACAGGTCGGCGATCGCGAGGCGGCCGTCCTCCACATCGACCTCGACGCCGTCGGGCAGCGATCCGCCCAGCAGGCGTACGTCGGCCGCGACCACGCCGGCGTCGATCTCCGACACGTCGCTCGTCGTGCCCGGACGGGTCGTGGAGAGGTAGCGCGGCAGCGTGAGCCCACCGGCCCCCAGGTGGTAGACGGCCAGGGGCTCGTTCTCCGCGAAGGCGGTGTCGGTCACCGACGCCATCGCCTCGACGTAGGCGAACTCGAGGTGGGTCGCGTCCTCGAGGTCGACGTAGGAGTGGCGCAGCCCGTCGAGGACCAGGGTCCGGCCGGTGGAGCGGTCGGGGTCGGCGGTGACCGCGAGGCAGTGGTACGTCGTCTCGACGTCGCAGCCGCTCGGTGAGAGCGCCGCGCCGAGGCTCGCCAGCGCCACCACGAGGCCCAGCACGACGTCGCCGCGGCCGCGGCGACCGGCCACCTGGACAGCCACCGACGTCACGAGCAGGACGATGCCGAGCCCGACGAGGATCCCGCTGACCGGCACACGCGAGATCAGCACGAAGCCGGTCAGCACGGTGCCGACGATCGCACCCACGGTGCCGACCCCCGACAGGTGGCCGACGACGCTGCCGGTCTGGTGGAGGCTGGTGAGCCGCAGCTTGATCACGACCGGCGTCACGGCCGAGAGCAGCGCGCCCGGGACGAGGATCGACAGGGTGGCGGTGATGAGGAGCAGGCCCGGGTTGCCGGAGGCTGCCGCGCCCCGCACGAGGGTCGGCGTCAGCGCGACCGCGGCACCGGAGATGCCGAGCAGGGGGCCGAGCAGGTGGCGCGGCGCGACCCGGTCGGCGCTCGAGCCGCCGGCCCACGTGCCCACAGCGATGGCGGTCAGGGCGAGGCCGATCACCATCGTGTTCGTCTCGAGGGTCAGCCCGTAGTAGGGCGCCAGCAGCCGCAGCGCGACCAGCTCGACGACCAGGACCGCGGCGGACGAGCCGAAGACGAGCGCCGCCGCCACCCACGGACCGAGTCCGGGCCCTGCCGCACGCGTCGTACTGGTCCCTGCCTCGCCGCCGCCCATGCGCAGATCCTGTCCGACGGGCTCGACCACCGGCAATGACCCGGGCATTTGCACTGAGTGCAACACTAGGCCACGTGATCTGCTCCTCCTCCGACGACAGGCGCACCCATCTGCGCGAGCAGCGGCACCTCGCCATCGTCGAGGCGGCCCGCGCGCTGGCCACCGACCACGGTCCCGACGGCTTCACCGTCGAGGGGGTGGCGGAGGTCGCCGGCGTCTCCCGACGGACGGTCTTCAACCACTTCGCCGGGGTCGACCAGCTGCTGGTCGCGGTGTGCGAACAGATCTTCACCGAGGTCACCGTCGAGCTCCTCGACAGCCTCGAGCGGGGCACCGCGACCCTCCCGGCGGGCGAGGCCGGGAGCCGAGCGGCGCTCGAGGCCCTGTGCGAGTCCACCCGGTCGGTCGACCTGCCCACCGCTGTCGCGACGATCCACCGGGTCCTCGGTGCACCCGACCCGGCCGACGAGCGCGCTGACACGATCTCCCGCACCGCACTGGAGCACGTCGTCGGACGGCTCCGCGAGCGACTCGTGGCCCGCGCGCCCGGCGTCGACCCCCTCGATCTCGAGCTCACCCTGGCGTTGCTCACCAGTGGGCTCGCCGCGATCGGTCGGCGCTGGGTCGAGGAGCACCCCGACCTGACCACCGCCGTGCCGGGCGATGCCCGGACCGACTGGGACCGACTGCTCGACCGCCTCATGCACCGACTCCGGTCCGGCTACGCCGGCTGAGCCACCCGACCACCCCACCCACCCACCCACGGCACGAAAGGCCCCTCACCCGACATGGCTGAGCTCCTCTATCGCATCGGCCGCCTCGCCGCGCGCCGCCACTGGATCGTGATCGGCTCCTGGCTGGCCCTCCTGGCGCTGACGGCGGTGACGTACGTGTCGTTCGCGGGCGCGCTGTCCACCAACATCACGCTGCCCGACACCCCCACGACGCGGGTCTCCCAGCAGCTGGAGCGCGAGTTCGAGGGGGCCGGCGGCGGCGCCGGCGCGATCGTCGCCGAGACGACCGACGGCTCGGCCCTCACCGCCGAGCAGCAGGCCGGCCTGGCCACGCTGTTCGACCAGGTCGCGGAGGTCGACTCCGTCGCCGACGTGTCGGACCCGTTCGCCACCCAGGACCAGCTGGACTCGTCGGCCGAGCGGGTGGCCGACGGCCGCCAGCAGCTCGACGACGGCCTGGCGCGGCTCAGTGAGGGTCAGGCACAGATCGACGCCGGCCGTGCGGCGCTGGCCGACCAGCGCGCCCAGGCGCGCGAGGCCGGCACCCTCGCCGCCGTCCGCGACCAGCTCGATGCCGCCGAGCAGCAGCTCGACGACGGCCAGGCAGTGCTGGACCGGCAGCGGGCACTGGTCGACGAGCAGGCACCCCGGCTGGAGCAGGGCGCCACCCTCTCCGAGCTGGGGTCCGGCTTCCGCACGGTGTCGGCCGACGGCAGTGCCGCTGTCGCAAACGTCACCTTCGACGTGTCGACCAACGAGGTCACCGCCGAGGTCAAGACCGAGATCGAGGCCCTGGTCGCCGACGCCGGCATCGACGGCGTCGACGTCCATCCCTCGCAGGACATCGCGCAGACCGTCCCGTCGATCCTCGGCCCGGGCGAGATCGCCGGCGTCGTCGTCGCCGCGATCGTCCTGTTCGTCATGCTCGGCACCGTGCTCGGCGCCGCCCTGCCGCTGCTGACCGCGCTGCTGGGGGTCGCCGTCGCGTCGCTCGCCTCCCTGTCCTTCTCCGGGATCGTCGACTTCGTCTCCGTCACGCCGGTGCTCGGCGTGATGCTGGGCCTCGCGGTCGGCATCGACTACTCCCTCTTCATCATCAACCGCCACCGCCGCCAGCTGAAGCAGGGCGCCGAGCTCCACGAGTCGATCGGCCTGGCCAACGGCACGTCGGGCAACGCGGTCGTCTTCGCCGGCGTGACCGTCATCGTGGCGCTGCTCGCCCTCAACGTCACCGGCGTCGGGTTCCTCGGCCTGATGGGCACGGTCGGCGCCGTCGCCGTGCTCGTCGCCATCCTGATGGCCATCACCCTCACCCCCGCCGTCCTCGCCCTGGTGGGCCGGCGGATCCTGCGCCGCCGCGAGCGGGCACTCCTCGACGCCGGTACGACGTACGAGGACGACGCGGCGATCACGGACCGCGACAAGCCGATGAGCACCACCCGCGCGTGGACGGTGCTCGGCCTCGGCGTGGCCGCGCTCCTCGTCGTGGCCGCCCCCGCGACGCAGATGCGCCTCGGGCTCCCCGACGGCTCGACCCAGCCGCCGGACTCCGCCGGCTTCAAGGCGTACGACATCCAGGCGGAGAAGTTCGGTGACGGTTCCAACGGCCCGCTGCTGGTCGTCGCCGACCTGCCCGGGCCCGTGAGCGAGGACGACGTCATCGCCGAGCAGGCCGCGGTCGGCGAGCAGCTCGGCCGGGTCTGGAACGTCGAGGCCGTCGTGCCGATCGGCGCGTCGGAGGATCGCAGTGCCCTGGCGTTCCAGGTCGTCCCCGCTGGCTCACCGTCGAGCGAGTCGACCGCCGAGCTGGTCCAGAACCTCCGGTCGTACACCCCGACCACGGTCTCCGGCGGCGAGGCCACGCTCGGCGTGGCCGGCAACGCCAGCGCCGGCATCGACATCTCCGACAAGCTGTCCGAGGTGCTCCCGCTCTACCTCGTGCTGGTGGTCGGGCTCTCGCTGCTCATCCTGGTCCTCGTCTTCCGCTCGATCCTCGTGCCGCTGACCGCGACCCTCGGCTTCGTGCTCTCGCTGCTCGCGGCCTTCGGCGGGATCACCGCGATCTTCCAGATCGGCTTCCTGGCCGACCTGTTCGGCGTGCACGCGCCGGGACCGGTGCTGAGCTTCCTGCCGATCATCGCCACGGGCATCCTGTTCGGCCTGGCGATGGACTACCAGCTGTTCCTGGTGTCCGGCATGCGCGAGGCCTACGCCCACGGGGCGCCGGCGCGGGTGGCCGTCCAGCACGGCCTGCGGGCCGGCCGGGCCGTGGTGACGGCCGCGGCGATCATCATGATCTCCGTCTTCGCGGGCTTCATCTTCTCCCACGACGCGACCATCAAGCCGATCGGTTTCGGGCTGGCGTTCGGGGTGCTCCTCGACGCGTTCGTGGTCCGGATGCTGCTCATCCCGGCCGCGATGCACCTGCTGGGCGAGAGCGCCTGGTGGCTGCCGAGGTGGCTCGACCGGATCCTCCCGGACGTCGATGTCGAGGGCGCGAAGCTCGAGCGCACCCACCCGGTGCACCACGCGGCCGACGACGTCCCAGTGGACGTCCGGGGCTGAGGCTCACGCCGACAGCGCCAGCCCGACCACGATCCCGGCCAGCGCGCAGGCGCCGAGCGTCCGGAGCACGGACCAGCCCCGCCAGAAGATCAGCACGCACCCCAGCGCGGTGATCGCGAGGGCGGCCGGGTCGAGGGACGCGAGCACCGGGTGCTCCAGGTCGAGCGGACCCGTGGTCACCCGACCGGTCTCGTCGAAGAGCGTGTGCAGGGCGAAGAAGACCGCCAGGCTCGCGATCACGCCGACGACGGCCGCGGTGATGCCGGCCAGCGCGGCGGCGAGGTCGCGGTTGCCGCGGAGACGCTCGACGTACGGCGCCCCGAGCAGGATGAAGAGGAAGCAGGGCACGAACGTCACCCACGTGGTGAGCAGGGCGGCGATCACGGCCGCGACCCACGGGTCGAGGTCGCCGGGCGCGCGGTAGGCGCCGACGAACGCGACGAACTGCACCACCATGATCAGCGGGCCGGGCGTGGTCTCGGCGAGGGCGAGGCCGCGGACCATCTCGCCGGGCGCGAGCCAGTGGTAGACCTCGACGGCCTGCTGGGCGACGTAGGCGAGGACGGCGTACGCCCCGCCGAAGGTCACCACCGCAGCGCCGGAGAAGAAGACGCCCTGGTCGACGAAGATGCTGGTGCGCCCGAAGAGCAGCGCGGCCAGGGCGACCGGCGCGGACCACGCGACCAGCCCGATGACGAGGACCAGGGCGGCGCGGCGCCCGGACGGGCGCTCGCTGTGGAGCGCGTCGTCGCTGACGAGCGGGGGCGGACCGTCGTCGGCCGCGGCCCGCGGGGCCCGGGTGAGGGTGGGGATCCGGCGGCCCAGTGCCCACCCGACGACCGCGGCAGCCAGCACCACCACCGGGAACGGCACGCCGAAGCCGGCGAGGGCGACGAACGACGCCACCGCGAGCGCCACGAGGGCCGGATGTCCCAGCCCCTTGCGACCGACGCGGACCACGGCCTGCAGGACGATGGCGATGACCGCGGGCGCGAGGCCCAGGAAGAGCGACTCGACGAGGGTCGTGTCGCCGAAGGCGACGTAGACGCCGGACAGCACCAGCAGCGCCACGACGCCGGGCAGGACGAAGAGGATGCCGGCGACCAGGGCACCGCGCACGCCGTTGAGCAACCACCCGACGTACGTCGCCAGCTGCTGGGCCTCGGGGCCGGGGAGCAGCGTGCAGTAGGACAGCGCGAAGAGGAACCGCTGCTGGCCGATCCAGCGCTTCTCCTCCACCAGCGTCCGTTGCATGACCGCGATCTGGCCCGCGGGACCACCGAAGGTCTGCAGCGAGATCGCGAACCAGGCCCGCGCCGCCACCCTCAACGGGATCACGTCACGGGTCGACTCCTCGGGTGCCGGCACGGGAGCACCGAACCGCCTGGGTGGAGGCGAAGTCAAGCGGAGAGGTCGACTACGTGCGGGCCGACCAGATGGACGAGATCGTGTGGATGCGGACCCCGTGGTCGAGAATGACTCCGTGACCGAACCCCGACCCGTACGCACCTGGCTCACCGACATGGACGGGGTCCTCGTGCGTGAGGAGGACCCGATCCCCGGGGCGAAGGAGTTCATCGCCACCCTCCGCGAGACCGGCATCCCGTTCCTGGTCCTGACCAACAACTCGATCTTCACCCCGCGCGACCTGCGGGTGCGCCTGCTGCGCAGCAGCGGGATCGACGTGCCGGAGGAGTCGATCTGGACGTCGGCACTGGCGACGGCGCAGTTCCTCGACGACCAGCGTCCGGGAGGGTCGGCGTACGTCGTCGGAGAGACCGGCCTGACCGCGGCGGTCCACGACATCGGCTACGTCATGACCGACCAGGACCCCGACTACGTCGTGCTCGGGGAGACCCGGACCTACTCGTTCGAGGCCATCACCCGCGCGATCCGGCTCATCAACGGTGGAGCCAGGTTCATCGCGACCAACCCCGACCCGAGCGGGCCGAGCGCGCAGGGGATGCTGCCGGCCACGGGCTCGGTGGCGGCGCTGATCAGCACGGCGACCGGGCGCGCGCCCTACTTCATCGGCAAGCCCAACCCGCTGATGATGCGCAGTGCGCTCAACCAGCTGGAGGCGCACTCGGAGACCACCGTGATGATCGGCGACCGGATGGACACCGACATCATCAGCGGCCTCGAGGCGGGCATGCGCACGATCCTCGTCGCCACGGGCGCCACCGAGCGCCGCGACGTGGGCCGCTTCCCCTACCGCCCGACCAAGATCGTCGACTCGATCGCCGACGTGGTGCCGCTGATCGAGCACCTGCACCTGCGCGCGGACCTCCCCGGCGACAGGTCCTAGGACAAGGTCTAGGCGGCGCGGCTGGGGCGCAGGCGGCGGGCCAGGCGGTGCAGCGAGCTCTCGTGCGTGACGGCGCGCTCCAGGGGGAGCAGGTGGGTCAGGCCCTCGCGCTCGGCCATCCGCTGGATGGCGTCGTCCTCGTAGGCCTGGGCCAGGGCCTCGGCCGACTCGACGTCGTCGCGGCCGATGGCGGCCTCGATCTTGCTCGCGTAGTAGTCGTGGAGCTCGTTGAGCTCGTCGATCAGACGCATGGGTCTCTCCTCAGGGTTGGGACCTCTGCGTCCAGTCTGGCGACTCGATTGGAACGATCCAAGTCGTCGGCCGTGTGAGGTACGTCAACCCCGGGTCCACCCCGGGCCGTCGGCGTGTCACCACGTGGCGGCGCGGCACTCGCGGGCAGGGGTGACCTCGACCTGGAGGGTCGCGTGCACGATGCCGTGCCCCTCGCGCAGGATGTCCTGAGCGCCTGCCAGCACGGACTGCGCGTCGGCGCCGCCGCGGAGGACGAGGTGCGCGGTGGCGACGTTGATCCCCGACGTCAGCGTCCAAGCGTGGAGGTCGTGAACCTCGGCGACTCCCGTGACGGCCTCGAGGTCGCGCACGACGGCATCGAGGTCGACGTCCCCGGGCGCGTGCTGCCCCAGCACGGCGAGCACCTCCCGCCCGAGCAGGAGGGCCCGCACCGCGACGAACACACCGATCGCCACGGCGACGACGGTGTCCCACTGGGCTGCGCCGGTGAGACCCACCAGGAGGCCCGCCAGGAGCACGCCGACGCTGCCGGCCGCGTCGGCGACCACCTCGAGGTAGGCGCCCTTGACGTTGATCGACTCCTGCGCCCCGCCACGGAGCAGGGCCAGGCAGACGAGGTTGATCACCAGGCCGATGGCGCCGACGACCAGCATCGGACCGGGCGACACCTCGACCGTGTCGCCGATCCGGCGGACCGCCTCCACGACGACGTACACCGAGACGCCGAGCATGATCAGCACGGTGAAGCCGGAGGCGAAGACCTCGGCGCGGTAGGAGCCATACGTACGACGCCCGGTGCCGTCGGGCCGGGTGGCGATCTTCGTCGCCACCAGTGCGGCACCCAGTGCGACCACGTCGGCGGCCATGTGGCCGGCATCGGAGATCAGGGCGAGCGAGCCGCTGACGAGTCCGACGGCCAGCTCGACGCCGAAGAACGCCGCGACCAGCCCGAAGGCGACGGCCAGCCGCCAGCGGTGCCGTCCGCCCGCGTGGCCGCCGTGCCCGTGCCCGTGTCCGGTGCCCATCACGTTCCTCCGTGGTGGAGGGCATCCACTCCGTAGCGGGGGCACAGCGCCACGGCGTCGCCGGTGAGGGCGAGGAGCTTCTCGGCGGAGGCGAGCAGGGCCATGACGGTGTCGACGTGGTTGAGCGACCACATCGAGGCCCGCCCCTCCGGGCGGGAGGAGACGAGGCCGCAGTCCTTCAGGCAGGCCAGGTGCTGGGACACGGTGCTCTGCGCAAGCCCGAGGTGCGCGGTCAGGTCGACCACCCGGTGCTCGCCGAGGGCAAGGTGCCGCACGATCGACAGGCGCGAGGGCTCGGAGAACCCGTGGAACAGGCAGGCCGCGGCGGTGAGCCCGGCAGTCTCGTCGAGGGGCCGGCTCGCGGTGTCCATCGCTTTCATCGTCACACGCCGATGCTAGCCGCATGCCGGGGAGACGCGCGACGCCGTGCCGTACCTCGTCATCACCGACCGCCCTCTCGTGGCGCTGCGCCGGTGACCTAGCCTTCCGACGTGGAGAGGCGACTGCTGGCGGACACCCGGCCACTCGCCAACCCGCACTTCCGCCGGCTGTGGCTGGCCAACATCGTCACGGTCGTCGGCGCGCAGTTGACCGTCGTGGCCGTGCCGGCGCAGATCTATGCGATGACCGGCTCGTCGGCGTACGTCGGTCTCACCGGGGTCTTCGGCCTCGTCCCGCTCGTGGTCTTCGGGCTGTGGGGCGGGGCGCTGGCCGACGTGTTCGACCGCCGCACCCTGCTGATGATCACCACTGTGGGTCTCATCCTCACCAGCGCAGGCTTCTGGCTGCAGGCAGCGCTCGGCGCCGAGGACGTGTGGCTGCTGCTGAGCCTGTTCGCCGTGCAGCAGGCGTTCTTCGCGGTCAACCAGCCGACCCGCTCGGCGCTGCTGCCGCGGATCCTCGACAAGGGCCTGCTGCCGGCGGCCAACTCGCTCAACATGACGGTCATGCAGGCCGGCGGCATCGCCGGTCCGCTCGTCGGCGGCGCGCTGATCCCGCTCGTCGGCTTCTCCTGGCTCTACCTGCTCGACACGATCACCCTCTTCGCCACCCTCGGCGCGGTCGTCGGCCTGCCGGCCCTCCCGGTGATGGGCGCGGCGGTGACGCCGGGCATCAGGGCGGTCATCGACGGCTTCCGCTACCTCCGGACCCAGCCGGTGCTGATGATGTCGTTCGTCGTCGACATCATCGCGATGGTCTTCGGCATGCCCCGCGCACTCTTCCCGGAGCTGGCGGACGTCGCCTTCGGCGGCCCCAGCGAGGGCGGGCTCGCCTTCGCGCTGCTCTTCGCCGCCATCCCTCTGGGTGCCGTCGTCGGCGGCGTGCTGTCGGGCTGGGTGTCGCACGTCGAGCGCCAGGGACTCGCGGTGATCGTCGCGATCCTGGTGTGGGGCCTGGCGATGGTCGGCTTCGGCGTCGCGGCAATGCTGGCGTCCTTCGCCCCTGGCGCGATGCTCGTCGTCGCCGTGCTCATGCTCGCCATCGGCGGGGCGGCCGACATGGCGTCGGCCGCCTTCCGTACGTCGATGCTGCAGTCCGCCGCGGCCGACGAGGTGCGCGGTCGGCTGCAGGGCATCTTCATCGTGGTGGTCGCCGGCGGCCCGCGGATCGCCGACGTGGGTCACGGCGCCGCGGCCGCGGCCACCGGGGCCGCGGTCGCGGCGGCGGGCGGCGGCGTACTGGTCATCGTCTTCACCGTCGTCGCGGCGCTCGCCGTGCCGGCGTTCGTGCGCTACCGCGTCACGCGGGTGGCCTGACCGCCTGCCAGCACCGCTCGGAGCGGAGGTCGGAAGGGGGCGTCAGACGACGCGACCCTTCGGCGTGCCCTCGGCTGTCTTGCCGGGGTCGCTGATCACGACGGAGCCCACGGCGTCGTCGATGCGCTTCATGACATCGGCGTCGAGCTTCACGCCCGCGGCCTTGACGTTGTCGGAGACCTGCTCGGGGCGCGAGGCGCCGACGAGAGCGGCGGCGACGTTGTCGTTCTGCAGCACCCACGCCACGGCGAGCTGCGCCATGCTGAGGCCGCAGTCGGCGGCGATGGGCTCGAGGTCCTGCACCGCGGTGAGGACGTCGTCCTGCATCCAGCGCGAGATCATGTCGGAGCCACCCTTGGTGTCGGTGGCGCGCGAGCCCTCGGGCGGCGGCTGGCCGGGCTTGTACTTGCCGGTGAGCACGCCCTGCGCGATCGGGCTCCACACGATCTGGGAGACGCCGAGCTCGGCGGAGGTCGGCACGACGTCTTTCTCGATGACCCGCCAGAGCATGGAGTACTGCGGCTGGTTCGAGATCAGCTGGAAGCCGAGCTCCTTCGACAGCTCCACGCCTGCGCGGATCTGGTCGGCGGTCCACTCGCTGACGCCGATGTAGAGCGCCTTGCCCTGGCGCACGACGTCGGCGAAGGCCTGCATCGTCTCCTCGAGCGGGGTCTCCACGTCGTAGCGGTGGGCCTGGTAGAGGTCGACGTAGTCGGTCTGCAACCGCTCCAGCGAGCCGTTGATGCCCTCCATGATGTGCTTGCGCGACAGGCCGGTGTCGTTCTTGCCCTTGGGTCCGGTGGGCCAGTAGACCTTCGTGAAGATCTCCAGCGACTCGCGCCGCTCGCCCTTGAGCGCCTCGCCGAGCACGGTCTCCGCCGCGGTGTTGGCATAGACGTCGGCGGTGTCGAAGGTCGAGATGCCCTCGTCGAGGGCGGCGCGTACGCACTGCGTGGCGACGTCGTTCTCCACCTGCGAGCCGTGCGTGAGCCAGTTGCCGTAGGTGATCTCAGAGATCTTCAGTCCGCTGTTGCCGAGGTATCGAAACTCCATGGCTCCAACCTAGCCACACCGCGCCGAGGGCCCCGCCCGACGGGGTGAGCCTCAGCCGAGGGCGGTGTCGGCGGAGCCGTCCACCGGCACCGCGGGCAGCCGGCGGTCCAGCCACGCGGCGAGCGCGAACAACGCCAGGAAGAGCACCGTGATCGCCACGCACGCCACCACGACCGGACCCCAGCCGTCCTTGTCGGCGTCCATGAACGGGTAGGGCACCCAGCCGCTGGCCTGGGCCGCGACCAGCGTCCAGGTCGTCCAGGCGACCGGCCAGGCCAGGGCGTACGCGATCTCGCGCCGGACGACCCGCGGTCGAGGACCGCACCAGGCCCAGGCCGCGATCGCGAGGACCGGGACCACCATGTGCAGCACCTTGTCGGCGACGTAGTCGGCGCCATCCAGGTCGAGCAGCGGGCGCAGCAGGAAGAAGTGGACGAGGCCGGTGACCGTGATGCCGACCAGGCCGGCCAGGCGCACGACGCGCCACCAGGGCTGGCTCGCCAGCGGGTCGCGGGCGAGGACCGACGAGGCGACCGCGACGAGCAGGTTGCTCTGGATCGTGAAGTAGGCGAAGAAGCGGTAGATGCTCTCGCCGAGGCTCGGCGGATCCTCCTCGACGAGCACGGCCGAGCCCATCAGCACGAGCACGAGCTGGAAGAGCACCGCTCCCCAGGCGACCACCGCCACGACGAGGTGGACCGTGCGGGCCCGGGCCGGAGTCATGGCAGGAGCGTAGGGCTCTGGAGCGACGCCGAACGAGGACCTCGCCAGCGGGTCAGTCGAGGACGACGAGCACGTCGCCGTCCTGCACGACGTCGCCGACGGTCACCTTGATCGCGGTGACGGTGCCCCCGCGCTCGGCGAGCATCGGGATCTCCATCTTCATCGACTCCAGCAGCACGACGGTGTCACCGGCCTCGACGCGGTCACCCTCGGCGACGTCGATGCTCAGCACGTTGGCGACCAGCTCGGACACGATCTCGAGCGACGTTTGGCGGGCCATGCGCCCGACGCTAGCGGTTACCCGACCGTAGCCGCCGATCGGCGCCCGTCGCCGTCAGAGTTCGGCGAAGCGGCTCGGCTCGGGCCGGTGCGGCCCCGCCTCCTCCGCACGGCGTGCGCCGCGTCCCTTGGGGCCGGTGAGCGCGAGGTCGGCCCGGATCACGAGGTAGCCGACCAGCAGGCCGAGCACGAGCGAGTACGCCCCGCGCAGGGCCGCCTCGAGGTAGGAGCTGTCCGGTGCGACCAGCCCGGACGCCAGCGGCACGGTCGCCGCGACCCCGAACGCGCAGACCCACCATCCCTGCCGGCGCCGGGCACGGACGTGGGTCCCCCACACGATGGCGGGGATGCCCAGCAGCACGACCAGCGGGCGGGGGAACGCCCCGATGCGGGCGGAGGTCGCGTCGGCGAAGTCGAGGATCGACGACACGAAGCTCTGGGCGCCGTAGCGCCGCAGCAGCTCGGCGTACGCCAGGGTCGCGACCAGCACCGCGAGTCCGATCGCGACGATGATGAGCCCGCGACGGCCGAGGCCGTGGAGGCCCGCGCCGAGCCGGTAGACGATCGTGAAGACCAGGACCAGCGCCAGCATCAGGGCCACGAGGTCGAAGCGTTCGGCAGCCACCGTCGGCTCGAAGCCGACCGCCGCCAGCGCCGTCACCGCGGCGACGAGGGTGGCGACGACCGTCTCGCGCACCGCCTTCCACCAGGTGACCGCGGGCACCGTCACCATCACGGCGTACACGCTGCCGACGACGCACGTCATCACCGCGGCGCCGGTCGGCAGGATTCGGCCACCGATCAGCAGGCTGGCGACCCCGAGGACCAGCGCCAGCCCGGCGGAGACCACCGCCCGGCCCGCGGTGCGGGTCGCGAGCAGCCACGACAGGGACGTCACCACGGCCACCGCACCGGCCCCGTCCAGCCAGCCGGGCGCGGGACCGAGGGAGCTGAGCGAGGCGCTGGTGCGGATCACGCCGTTGACCGCCGACCACGCGAGGGCGGCGGTGCCGAGGAGGAGTACGGCGAAGCAGACGATCAGCAGGGTCCGGCGCGGGCCCTCCGGTGGCCGCTGCGGCCCCGGGGCCTGCACCGACGTGGGACCGGGCGGCGCCGCGGCGGGCGCGATCGGGGTGGGTCCCACCTTGCGTGACCGGCGCAGCCGCGACGGCGGCCGCTCGGCGGCCCGCTTGCCGCGGGACGACCCGCGGGGGCTCTCGGAGGTGGGGGAAGGCACGTCGGACGAGGTTACAGCCGACGGTTGGCCAGGGACGGGTTGGTACGACGGGCCGCCAGGAGGTCGTCGCGCACCAATGTGGCCTCGAGGATCTCCTCCGCCCCGCCGGCCGCGGCGAGGGTCTCGCCGAGCGGCCCGAAGACCGCGGAGTGACCGACGTAGCGGGGCTCCGGCTGACCGGCGGCGACCACGAAGCAGGTGTTCTCGATGGCGCGCGCCGCCAGCAGGGTGCGCCAGTGCTCGACCTTGCGCTCCCCCGGCAGCCAGGCGGCCGGGACGACGAGGACCTCTGCGCCGAGGTCGACCAGTCGCCGCGCGAGCTCCGGGAAACGCAGGTCGTAGCAGGTCATCAACCCGACCCGCCACCCCGCGACGTCGACCACGACCGGCTCGGTCGGCCCACCGGTCAGCCGGTCGGACTCGCGGTAGCCGAAGGAGTCGTAGAGGTGGATCTTGCGGTACGACGCACTGCTGGGGCCCGCGACGACGAGGGTGTTGTAGGGCCGCTCCGGGTCCTTGGCGACCTCGAACATCCCGGCCACGACGGCGCACGAGGCCTCGTCGGCGACGCGTCCGAGCTCGCTGGCGAAGGGTCCGTCGAGGGTCTCGGCGAAGGGACTCACGTCCGACCCGGCCTCGCCGAAGTCGCGGGCGAAGGCCTCCGGGAGGACCACCAGGTCGGCACCGGGCGTCACGCCCTCGGCCAGCCGGGCCCGGTTGTCCGCGGGGTCGAGCCCGCTCGCCCACTGGAGGACGCGCACCCGCAGCTGGTCGGTGTGGGGGTGATCGCTCATGTGTCCAAGACTGGCACGATGCCGGCATGGACTTCGACCTCACCGCAGGTGGCTTCTGCGGCGTGGTGCTCGCCGGCGGTACCGCCGCGCGGATGGACGGGGTCGACAAGGCCGGCGTGGAGCTGCACGGCCGGACCCTGCTGGAGCTGGCCCTCGACGCGTTCCTCGACGCCGACGAGGTCGTGGTGGTGGCGCCCGAGGCTGTCCCGACCAGCCGGCCGGTCACCTTCGTGTGCGAGGACCCGCCGCGCGGCGGACCCGTCGCCGGGTTGTTGACGGGGGTCGACGCGTTGTTGCGGCGCCCCCGGCTGGTCGGCGTACTGGCGGTGGACATGCCCCGCGTCACCCCGGCGACGATGCGTCGCCTGCGCGCGGCCGCCGCCGGCCACGACGGCGCGTTCCTGGCCGACGGCGACGGACGACGCCAGCTCGCCGGCGTCCTCGATGCCGGCCGGCTCGCTGAGGTGCGACCCGACCTGGAGGGGCAGCACGGCATGGCGCTGCACAGCCTCCTCGCCCCCCTGCACCTGGCCGTCGTCGCCTCCAGCGGCGACGAGGCGGTCGACATCGACTCGTGGACCGACCTGCGTGACCTGGGTGGTTGAGACCGCCGTCCCTTGCCGCCGCCCTGTCGGTTGCGAGACATTGGGGTCGTGAACCTTCACGACTGGATCGATGAGCTCGCCGACGTCCTCGACGTCGAGACGGAGGTCGACGAGGGCCTGGTTCTCGACCTGGCCCGGGTGGCGGCGCACAACGTGCAGAAGACCGCCGCGCCGATCACGGCGTACCTCCTCGGCTTCGCCGCGGGTGCCGGCGACCTGGACCCCGAGAAGGTCGAGCGGATCGCGGCCAAGGCCCAGGTGCTCGCCGAGAGCTGGGACCGCCCCGCCGACACGCCCGACCCGCTCGACGTGGACGATGAGGTTCCCGACGACTCGTCGGTCGACCACTCCACCGATCTCTACGAGGACTGATTCCGTGCGCGCAGTCGTGACCACCGGAGACGGTGGGCCTGATGTCCTGTCCGTCGGCGAGGTCGCCGACCCGCGGCCCGGTGCCGGCGAGGTGCTGATCGACGTCGTCGCGACGGCGGTCAACCGTGCCGACACCCTGCAGCGACAGGGTTTCTATCCGCCGCCGCCCGGCGCCTCCGAGATCATCGGTCTCGAGTGCAGCGGCCGGATCGCCGAGCTCGGCGAGGGTGTCGAGGGCTGGGCCGTCGGCGACGAGGTCTGTGCCCTGCTGGCCGGTGGCGGGTACGCCGCCCGCGTGGCGGTGCCGGTCGGCCAGGTCATGCCGGTGCCTAGCGGCGTCTCGCTGGTCGAGGCCGCCTGCCTGCCCGAGGTCGCCACGACCGTGTGGTCCAACGTCTTCATGACCGCCCACCTCCAGAAGGGCGAGCGCTTCCTCGTGCACGGCGGCGCGGGCGGCATCGGCACGATGGCCATCCAGCTGGCCGCGGCGCGCGGGGCCGAGGTCTTCACGACCGCGGGCTCCCCGGAGAAGCTCGAGCTGTGCCGCTCGCTGGGCGCGAGCCACGCGATCGACTACCGCGAGGAGGACTTCGTCGAGGTGCTCACCGAGGCCGGCGGGGCCGACGTGATCCTCGACAACATGGGTGCGAAGTACCTCGGCCGCAACGTCACCGCGCTCGCCACGGGCGGCCGGCTCGTGATCATCGGCATGCAGGGCGGCAGCAAGGGCGAGCTCGACATCAACGCCCTGCTGCGCAGGCGCGCCTCGGTCACCGCGACGTCGTTGCGCGCGCGACCCGCCTCGGAGAAGGCGGCGATCTGCTGCGGCGTCGTCGAGAACGTCTGGCCCCTCGTGGCCGCCGGGAAGATCCGTCCGATCGTGGAGACCACCATGCCGCTCGAGGACGTCGCCCGGGCGCACCAGCTCATGGAGGACGGCAGCCACTCCGGGAAGATCGTGCTGACCCTCTGACTCCGCTTTCGAGCGGGGTCCAGCCACCTTCCTGGGGCGCCGACGGTGGCTGGGGCACCGCCGTCCGGCGCGTCGGCGTACGACACTCCCGCAGGGCGGTGGTCCAGCCACCGTCCGGACGCCTCGCATGTGGCTCGGCCACCGCCCGGAGGGGGTCCGGGTGCTTCGGGACGCCAACTAGGGTGGACGTATGACCGACCAGCAGCAGCCCAGCACGCCCGAGTCCGAGGACCAGGTGGTCGTGGTCGGACCCGACGGCCAGCCCATCGGCACCATCCCGGCGAGTGCGCTCCCCGCCATGACCCAGCCGGCCGGTGCGGAGGGGGACGGTGAGGGCGAGGGCGAGGGTGAGCGCCACATCACCGAGCTGGTCGAGCAGCCGGCGAAGGTGATGCGGATCGGCACCATGATCCGCCAGCTCCTCGAGGAGGTGAAGGCGGCCCCGCTCGACGAGGCCAGCCGCCAGCGGCTCAAGGAGATCCACGCGGCCTCCATCAAGGAGCTCGAGTCGGGCCTGGCGCCCGAGCTGGTCGAGGAGCTCGAGCGGCTCTCGCTGCCCTTCACCGAGGACGGCACCCCGTCCGAGGGCGAGCTGCGGATCGCACAGGCCCAGCTGGTCGGGTGGCTCGAGGGCCTCTTCCACGGCATCCAGACCGCGATCTACGCCCAGCAGATGGCCTCGCGCGCGCAGCTCGAGCAGATGCGCCGCGCCCTCCCGGCGGGCAGCGGCGGGCACGAGTCCCACCAGCCGATGGGCATGCCCAACATGCCGACCGAGGACGCGCGCGAGCCCGGCGGCTCGTCGGGCGGCATGTACCTCTGACCCCCGCCCCCTCGATAGTCCGCATCAATTGACTCCTCCCGGAACGGCTACGGGGAGCCAACTGATGCGGACTATTGGGGAGGCCGGAGGTTCAGCGGCGCGCGAGCCGTCGTACGACGACGAGGCCCAGGAGGCCGAGCAGCACCGCGGCGGCCCCGGGTGCGGCCGCGCGGGCGAAGCGGGGCGGAGCGGAGTCCTCGACCTTGGTCAGCACCGCCGTCGGCGGCGGAGGCGGCTCGACCGAGGTGCCCTCGCCGAGCAGCTTCTCGATCTTGTCCACCTTGGCCGGGTTGGCGACGCTCGTGCCACCGCAGCTGTCGGCGGCGTACGGCGCCTCGTTGCCGGTGGCGAGGAAGACGTAGGTCGCGCCGACCTCGAGCGCACCCAGGCCGCAGGCGTTGCGGCCGCCGACGGACACGACCTGCGTCGAGCGCTCGGGGCTGCCCCGGTAGGCGCGGGAGGCGGTGATGTCGTAGGTGTGGTCGTCGCCCTGGGTCTCGACCTGGTCGATCGTGCCGATGAAGACCACGTCGGCCCGTTTGACCTGCTGGCCGAGCTCGCCCTGCTTGCAGGTGCAGGCGGCGGAGGCCGGGGCCGTGGTCGTGAGGAGCAGGCCCAGGCACGCGAGCAGCATCGCGGCGGCGATGCGGACGGCACGGAACATGGCGATGAGCCTAGCGAGCGAGGCCGAAGAGGTCGCTGAGCACCACGGCCACCCCGTCGTCGTCGTTGCTCGGCGCGAGGTGGTCGGCCAGGTCCTGCACCGACGGGTGGGCGTTGGCCATCGCGTAGGACGTGCCGGCCCACTCGAGCATCGGGAGGTCGTTGGGCATGTCGCCGAAGGCCAGCACCTCGGCCGCGACGACGCCCATCTCCTCGGCGAGGGACGCCAGCCGGGTGGCCTTGGTGACCCCAGCGGCGCTGATCTCGACCAGTGCGAAGGAGGACGACCAGGTGGTCACGACCTGGTCGCCGACCACCGCCTCGACCTGTCGCCAGAACTCCTCGGGCTCCAGCTCGCGGTGGACGGCGAGGACCTTCACGACGTCGTCGCGGAAGATGTCGACGAGGTCGCCGCTCAGGCGCTCGGCCCGGTCGTCGGGGTGGCGGGGGAAGTCGGTCTCGCTCGCCCACCCGGCGGTGTGCTCGATCGCGAACGTCGTGCCCGGGACGGACTCGCGCAGCTGCTCGGCGATCGAGATGCCCACCTCGCGCGGCACCGCGCGGAAGTCGCGCACCTCCCGGCGCGCGACGTCGTACACGAGGGCGCCGTTGCTGCAGATCGCCAGCCCGTGGCCGCCGACGTCCTCCCAGAGCTCCTCCATCCAGCGGATCGGACGGCCCGTGGTGAAGACGACGGGCACACCGCGCGCATCGAGCTCGGCCAGGACCGCGCGGGTGCGGGCGGTGACGGTGCCGTCGGAGTGGAGCAGGGTCCCGTCGAGGTCGGTGGCGACCAGACGAGGGAGGTCCGAGGCTCGCTGCGCTCGCACCTCACCCATCGACGGGGAACCAACGCGACATCTCGACGGCCGCGCCCTCGTCGTGGACGGAGGCGGTCACGTCGTCGGCGACCGCCTTCACCTCGTCGACGGCCTGACCCATCGCGACCCCGCGACCGGCCCAGCGCAGCATCTCGATGTCGTTGCGACCGTCGCCGATCGCGAGCACGTCGGCGGCGCTGAGGCCGAGCCGGTCGCACACGTGCTGCAGCCCGGAGGCCTTCGAGACGCCGACCGGGGACAGGTCCATCCACGCCGTCCAGCCGACGACGTAGTCGGTGCCGTGCAGGCCCAGCCTGGCGGCGAGCTCGATGAAGTCGTCGGCGGTGGCGTCGGGGTCGCGGATGATGACGCGGCTCACGGGCTCGCCCACGATGTCGGCGACGTCGGTGATGATCTGCTCACCGGAGATCTCGCCCGCGGGGAAGACCCGGTTGACGCGGTAGCCGCCGACACCGCGCTCCTCGACGGCGACGAGCGCGCGGGGGTGGTGCTCCAGCACGGCGGCGACGGCCGGCGCTGCGTCGAAGGTCTCCTCGTGGACGACCTCCATCGGCGGGTAGCGGAAGACCACGGCACCGTTGGACGCCACCACCCACAGGCGGTCGGCCTCCTCGCGCGGGATCTTCAGCAGGTCGGCGATGCGGGTCATGCCGTGCGGCGACCGTCCGCTGGAGAGGACGATGTGGGCGCCGGCGTCGAGAGCACGGTGGACCGCGTCCAGCACCGGCTCGGTGATCGTCTCGTAGTCCTCGGTCTGGCCCTCGACCCACTTGAGCAGGGTGCCGTCGATGTCGAGCGCGACGAGCCGGGGCGTCCAGTCAGACAACGGTCTTCAGCACTTCCAGGCCGCCGAGGTAGGGGCGGAGCGCCTGCGGCACGGTGACCGAGCCGTCCTCGTTCTGGTGGGTCTCGAGGATCGCGACGATCGTGCGGGTGATCGCGGTGAGCGTGCCGTTGAGGGTGGCCACCGGGACGGTCTGGCCGTCCTCGCGGGTGCGGATGTCGAGGCGGCGCGACTGGAAGTCGGTGCAGTTGGACGTCGAGGTGAGCTCGCGGAACTTGCCCTGCGTCGGGATCCACACCTCGCAGTCGAACTTGCGCTGCGCGCTCAGGCCGAGGTCGCCGGCCGCCACGTCGATCACGCGGTAGGCGACCTCGAGCTTGTCGAGGAACTCCTTCTCCCACTCCAGCAGCCTCTGGTGCTCGGCGTACGACTCCTCGACGGTCGTGTAGACGAACATCTCGACCTTGTCGAACCAGTGGACCCGGATGATGCCCTTGGTGTCCTTGCCGTGCGAGCCGGCCTCCTTGCGGAAGCACGGGCTGAAGGCGGCGTAGCGCAAGGGCAGCGCGCCGCCGTCGAGGATCTCGTCGCTGTGGAAGGCCGCCATGGCGACCTCGCTGGTGCCGACGAGGTAGAGGTCCTCGCCCTCGATGCGGTAGACGTCGTCGGCGGCCTGGCCGAGGAAGCCGGTGCCCTCCATCGCGCGGGGCTTGACCAGCGACGGCGCGATCACCTGCGTGAAGCCGGCGTTGCGCGCCTGGTCCATCGCCATGTTGACGAGCGCGAGCTCGAGCTGCGCGCCGATGCCGGTGAGGAAGTAGAACCGCGAGCCGCTGACCTTGGCGCCGCGCTCGAGGTCGATCGCGCCGAGCATCTTGCCGAGCTCGATGTGGTCGCGCGGCTCGAAGTCGAACTCGCGGGGGGTGCCGACGTGCTCGAGCACGACGAAGTCGTCCTCACCGCCGGCCGGGGCCTCGTCGGCGGCCGGGTTGGGGATGGCCTTGATGGCGTCGTCCCACGCGGCCTCGGCCTCGTTGCGGGCGGCCTCGGCGGCCTTCACGCCGGCGGCCAGCTCCTTGACCTGGGCGAGCAGCGCCTGCTTCTCCTCGCCCTGCGCCCGCGCGACGAGGGCACCGCTGGCCTTCTGCTCGGCCCGCTTGGTCTCGAAGTCGGCGATCGCCTGGCGCCGAGCGGAGTCGGCCTCCAGCGCCCGGTCCACCACGTCGGCGGACAGGCCGCGCTTGGCCTGGGCGGCGCGCACGCGGTCGGGGTCGTCACGGAGGAGCCGGGGGTCGATCACTCCGGGGTCCCTGCGGCGAGGGGAGCGCAGCGAGGCTCGTCGTGGGGTCGCGTCATGGGGGAAGGCTAGCCGCCGCGACCACGGGAATCCGAACCGGTTTGGGCATACTTCGCGGGTGACTCCCGCCTCCCGCAACCGCAGCCTGGCCTGGGTGCTCCTCAGCGGCGCGCTCTTCAGCGTCCTGGCCTTCCTCGTCACCCGCGACCGGGCGCCCCTCGACGCGTTCGACACCGAGGGTCGACAGCTCGAGGACTGGGCCAACGACTCCGCGTGGGTGATGCACGCGCTGCGGCTGATCGAGGTGGCCTTCGGCACGCTCGGGATGACGATCCTGACCATCGTCCTCGTGGTCCTCCTCGTCGTACGTCGGCAGCGCTGGGCCGCGCTGCTGGCCGCAGTCGTGATGATCGCGACGTCCCTGGCGACCTCCGGCCTCAAGGTCTGGCTGGGCCGCGACCGTCCGGACTGGCAGGACAAGCTCGGGCTGCTCAGCTCCTACAGCTTCCCGTCCGGGCACGCCTCGTCGACGGCCGCCTACGCGGCGATCCTGGTCCTGCTGCTCGTGCTCTTCGTACGCCGCGCGAGCCTGCGCCGCCTCGGCATCACCCTCGCGCTCGGCTTCTGGCTGGTCGTGTGCGCCGACCGGGTGCTGCTCGGTCGCCACTACCCCACCGACGTCATCGCCGGGTCGCTCCTCGCCGTCGCCATCTTCTTCCTCGCGCTGGCGTTCATCGACCCCCTCCCGCGCTCCACCGCGGCGAGGTCCGAGCCGCTCCCGGAGGTCTACGCCTCCGAGCGCCGCCTCGCCGTGATCCTCAACCCGATCAAGGTCGAGGACGTCGGCGCGTTCCGCGCGACCGTCGGCGAGATGGCGAGGGAGTCCGGCTGGTCCGAGCCGACCTGGCAGTACACGACGATCGAGGACCCCGGCACCGGCATGGCCGAGCGGGCCGCGGTCTCGGGCGCCGACCTGGTGATGGTCTGCGGCGGCGACGGCACCGTCCGCGAGGTGTGCGCCGAGCTCGCGGGCACCGGAATCCCGGTTGGGATCATCCCGGCCGGCACCGGCAACCTGCTGGCCCGCAACCTCGACATCCCGCTCTACCTCCGCTCCGCGATCGACGTCGCCCTCAACGGCCAGGACCGGGCGATCGACCTCGTCAACGTCGGCGGCGACGGCATCGAGGACACCCACTTCATGGTGATGGCCGGCATGGGCTTCGACGCCGCGATCATGGAGGGCGTCAACGAGGACATCAAGAAGAAGATCGGCTGGGTCGCCTACGTCATCTCCGGCCTGAAGTCGCTGATGTTCCCCGCGATCAGGATCGAGATCCAGATCGACGACGAGGAGCCGACCGTCCACCGGGCGCGCACGGTCCTCGTGGGCAACGTGGGCTTCCTGCAGGCCGGCATGCCGCTCCTTCCCGACGCGGCGATCGACGACGGCGTGCTCGACGTGGTGATCCTGCACCCCAAGAAGTTCCTCTCCTGGATCCCGCTGGCCGTGCGGGTGCTGGCCAAGAGCCAGACCGTCGACGAGCTGATCGACCGGCGTACGGGCGTGCGGGTGCGGATCAAGGCGTCCACCGACACCCCCCGCCAGCTCGACGGCGACTCGATCGGCCTGGGCCGCGAGCTGTGGATGGAGTGCGTCCACGGCCGGCTGCTGGTGCGCGTCCCGCGCTGACGCGCCTCACGCGGCGGCAAAGCGGTAGCCCATCCCCGGCTCGGTGACGAACAGGACCGGCCGGGCCGCGTCGACCTCCAGCTTGCGCCGGATGCTGGCCATGTGGACGCGCAGGTAGTTGGTCTGCCGCTCGTACTGCGGCCCCCACACGGCGCCGAGCAGCTCGCCCTGGCGGACCAGCCGGCCGCGGTGGCGGGCGAGGACCTCGACGATCCGCCACTCCGTCGGCGTCAGGTGGATCTCCACGCCGTCGCGCGTGGCACGCGAGTCGGAGACGTCGAGCCGCAGCCCGTCGACCTCGACGACCAGCTCCGGCTCCTCGCGCCCGACCCGGCGCGAGGTGGCCCGCACGCGCGCCATCAGCTCCTCGATCGAGAACGGCTTGGTGATGAAGTCGTCGGCGCCGAGGTCCAGGGCCTCGACCTTGTCGTCGGACTCGGTGCGCGCGGACACGACGATGACGGGCACCTGGGTGAAGGACCGCAGCCGGGTGAGCACGGCGACGCCGTCGAGGTCGGGGAGCCCGAGGTCGAGCAGGATCACGTCGGGCATCCGCTCGTCGACGATCTGGAGGGCCGAGCGGCCGTCGCCGGCGGTCTCGACCTCGTAGTCGCGGGCGCGCAGGTTGATCGCCAACGTACGTCGCATGGCGGGGTCGTCGTCGACGACCAGGACGAAGGTCACGGGGCCGCCTCCCGGTCCACGGGGACCTGGTCCGGTGGGGTGGCGAGCTCCAGCACGAAGGTGAGCCCACCCCCGGGCGTCTCCTCCGAGGTGATCGTGCCCCCCATGGCCTCGGTGAACCCGTGGGCCACGGCGAGGCCGAGACCGACGCCGTCCTTCTGGGGCACGTCGCCGAGCCGCTGGAACGGGGCGAAGAGGCGGGCCTGGTCGTGGTCGCGCACCCCGGGCCCGGTGTCGGCGATCCGCACGACCACGCGGTCGGCCACCACCGTCGCATCCACCCGGACCCGCGCGGACTCGGGGGTGTACTTCAGGGCGTTCTCGCAGATGTTGGCCAGCACCCGGTCGAGCAGCCCCGCGTCGGCCCAGACCTGGATCTCGGGCGGGACGTCGACCTCGATGCGCTCCCCGCACGCGAGGGGGGCGATGCTGGCGCGGGTGGCGTCGGCGAGGTCCACCTCGCTCAGGAGGACGCTGAGCGAGCCGGTGCTGATCCGGCTCATGTCGAGCAGGTTCGCCACCAGGGAGCTGAGCCGGTCCGTCGACTCCTCGATCGTCTCCAGCAGCTCGGCCTCGTCGTCCGCGGACCACGTCACCTCGGTGCTGCGCAGGCTGGCCACCGCCGCCTTGACCGCGGCGAGCGGGTTGCGCAGGTCGTGCGAGACCGCCGCCAGCAGCGCCGTTCGCGTCCGGTCCAGCTCGGCGAGGCGCAGGCGCTCCACGTCGGCGAGGGTGGCCCGGCGGCGCTCCTCCATCACCTTGGCGTAGGCGGCGTAGGCGTTGAGCAGGCCGCGCTCGCTGGCCGGCAGCGTGCCGCCGGCGAGCACGAGCGTGCTGCGGTCGTCGATCACCGCGGACATGTCGGCCCGCTCCACCGAGGTCGGTGCGGTGCCGCAGCTCGCGACCACCACCTCAGCCCCCGTCTCCTCCCGCCGGAGCACGGCCGCGCCGTGGGCGTTGAGCAGGCGGCACGCCGAGGAGAGCAGACCCTCGAGGTCCTGGCTGGACGTGAGCAGGCTGTGCGCCAGCACCGTCAGCGCGTCGGCCTCGGCCCGCGCGGCACCGGCCTGGGCCGTGCGGCGGGCGGCGTTGTCGACGACCGACGCCACGGCGATGCCGACCGTCACGAAGATCGCGATGGTGACGACGTTCTCCGGCTCGGCGATCGTCAGCGTGTAGAGCGGCGGGGTGAAGAGGTAGTTGAGCAGCAGGGCGCTCGCGAGGGCGGAGACGACCGCAGGGGCGAGCCCCCCGATCAGCGCCGTGGCCACCACGACGACCATCAGCGACATCGCCTCCACGGGCAGGCCGTGCAGGTCCGGGGTGAGGTAGAGCAGCAGGCTCAGCGTCGCGGGGACCAGCAGCCCGAAGGCGAGGCCGGCGAGGCGGCGGCGCGGTCCTACGTTGTGCACCTCCGGACGTCGCCCGGCCGTGCGGCCGCGTGCGTAGTCGTGGGTGACGATGTGGATGTCGATGTCGCCCGAGCCCGCGACGACACGCTCGCCCACCCCGGGCCGCACGAGCGTCGACACCCGGCCGCGCCGGCTGGCGCCGATGACGACCTGGGTCGCGTTCTCGGCGCGCGCGAAGGCCAGGATCGCGTCGGCGGGGTCGTCGCCGACGACGGTGTGGAAGGTGCCGCCGAGCTCGTCGGCCTTGGCGGCGAGCCGGGTGAGGGTGTCGGGGGCGATGCCGGTGAGGCCGTCGCGCCGGGTGACGTACAACGCCTGCCACTCGCCCCCCGATCGGCGGGTCGCGATGCGGGACGCGCGGCGCATCAGGGTGAAGGACTCCGGACCACCGCTGACGGGTACGACGATGCGCTCGCGCGTCGCCCACGTGGCGTCGATCTGGTGCTGGTCGCGGTAGCGCTCGAGGCCCTCGTCGACCCGGTCGGCGAGCCAGAGCAGGGCCAGCTCGCGCAGCGCGGTGAGGTTGCCCTCGCGGAAGTAGCGCGACAGGGCGGCGTCGATCTTGTCCGCGGTGTAGATGTTGCCGTGGGCCATCCGGCGGCGCAGGGACTGGGGGCTCATGTCGACCAGCTCGATCTGGTCGGCGGAGCGCACCACGTGGTCGGGCACGGTCTCGCGCTGCCGCACCGCCGTGATCGCCTCGGTGACGTCGTTCAGCGACTCCAGGTGCTGGATGTTGACCGTGGTGATGACCTCGATGCCGGCGTCACGGAGCGCCTCGACGTCCTGCCACCGCTTCTCGTGGGTGCTGCCCGGGACGTTGGTGTGGGCGAGCTCGTCGACCAGGACGACGTCCGGCGCCCGCTCCAGGACCGCGTCGAGGTCCATCTCCTCCTGGGTCGTGCCGCGGTAGTCGACGCTGCGCCGGGGCACGACCTCCAGCCCGGCGACGACTCCCTCGGTCCTCGGCCGCCGGTGGGTCTCGACGTAGCCGACGACGACGTCGGTGCCGCGCTCCAGCCGCCGATGGCCCTCGTCGAGCATGGCGTAGGTCTTGCCCACACCGGGGGCCGCGCCGAGGTAGACGCGCAGCCGTCCACGATCGGTGGGCAGGGGCATGCGATCAGTCTCCACCCTGACCCGCGCTCGCGACGGCGAGGTTGAGCTCGACCACGTTGACACCGGGCTCGCCGAGGAAGCCGAGGCCGCGGCCGTCGGTGGCGTCCGCGACCAGCTGCTCCACCTCGGCGACAGCCAGGCCGTTGGCCCCGGCGACGCGGGCGACCTGCAGCCGGGCGTACGCCGGGGAGATGTGCGGGTCGAGCCCGGAGCCGGAGCCGGTCAGGGCGTCGGCGGGCACCTCGGCCTCGGCCACCCCTTCCCGCTCCGCCACCTCGGTGCGGCGCTCCCCGATCGTGGCGATCAGGTCGGGGTCGAGCGGGCCGAGGTTGCTCGGGGCCGAGGCGAGGGTGTCGTAGTCGTGGGGGGACGGCCTCGAGTGGAACCAGTGGTCCCCCTCGAAGTGCTGGCCGATCAGCCGGGACCCGACGACCCGGCCCTCGAGACGAACCGGCTGCCCGTCGGCGCGGTCGCCGAAGGCCTGACCTGCGCCCCAGACGGCGACGGGATAGCCGACGCCGAGGAGCACGGTGAGGACGACGAGGAGGCGCAGCGCGGCGAGCGACTGGCGGGTGAGGTCGGAGAGCAGCATGGTGGGCAGCCCCTTTCTAGGAGCTCAGTCCGGGGATGGTGGAGACGAGCACGTCGATGAGCTTGATGCCGGCGAAGGGCACGAGGATCCCGCCCAGCCCGAACACCAGGATGTTGCGCCGGAGCACCGACGTGGCCGACGCGGCGCGGAAGCGCACGCCGCGCAGGGCCAGCGGGATGAGGGCCACGATGATCAGCGCGTTGAAGATGACGGCCGAGAGGATCGCGGACTGCGGGGTGGACAGGCCCATCACGTTGAGCCGGTCGAGCGAGGGGTAGGCCGCCACGAACATCGCCGGGATGATCGCGAAGTACTTCGCGACGTCGTTGGCGATCGAGAACGTGGTGAGCGCACCGCGGGTGATCAGCAGCTGCTTGCCGATCTCGACGATGTCGATGAGCTTCGTCGGGTCGGAGTCGAGGTCGACCATGTTGCCGGCCTCCTTGGCCGCCGCCGTACCACTGTTCATCGCCACGCCGACGTCGGCCGCCGCGAGCGCCGGGGCGTCGTTGGTCCCGTCACCGGTCATCGCCACGAGCCGGCCGCCCTCCTGCTCGCGCTGGATGTAGGCCATCTTGTCCTCGGGGGTGGCCTCGGCGAGGAAGTCGTCCACCCCCGCCTCCGCGGCGATCGCCTGGGCGGTCAGCGCGTTGTCGCCGGTGATCATCACCGTCCGGATGCCCATCGAGCGCAGCTCGGCGAACCGCTCGGCCATGCCCTCCTTGACGACGTCCTTGAGGTGGATGACGCCGAGCACCGTGCCGGCGCCCGACGCGTCCTTGCGGCCGATCACGAGCGGCGTCCCTCCCTCGCGGGCGATCGCGTCGACCACGTCGCGGACCTCCTGCGAGGGTTCGCCGCCGAGCCAGCAGCCGATCGCCGAGCCGGCACCCTTGCGGACCTCCGTGCCGTCGGCGAGGTCCACGCCGGACATCCGCGTCTGCGCGGTGAACTCGACGAAGGTGGCCTCGCCGGGCAGGTCGCGGTCGTCGGCACCCTGCGCGAGCGCGAGGCCGACGACCGAGCGGCCCTCGGGAGTCTGGTCGGCCAGGCTGGAGAGCCGGGCGGCGTCGCGCAGCTCGTCCTGCCCCACCCCCGGCGCCGCGACGAACCGGCTGGCCTGCCGGTTGCCGTAGGTGATCGTGCCGGTCTTGTCGAGCAGCAGGGTGCTCACGTCGCCGGACGCCTCCACCGCGCGGCCCGACATGGCCAGCACGTTGACCCGGACCAGCCGGTCCATGCCCGCGATGCCGATGGCCGACAGCAGGGCCCCGATCGTCGTCGGGATGAGGCACACCAGCAGCGCGACCAGGACGACCACGTCCTGCGGAGCCCCGGAGTACGCCGCCATCGGCGCGAGGGTGGCGACCGCCGAGAGGAACACGAGCGTCAGGCTCGCGAGGAGGATGGAGAGGGCGATCTCGTTGGGCGTCTTGCGCCGCGACGTGCCCTCGACCAGGGCGATCATCTTGTCGAGGAAGGTGTCACCCGCGGCCGACGTGATGCGGACGACGATCCGGTCCGACAGCACGCGCGTTCCGCCCGTCACAGCGCTCCGGTCGCCGCCGGCCTCGCGGATGACCGGGGCGGACTCACCGGTGATGGCCGACTCGTCGACCGAGGCGATGCCCTCGACGATGTCGCCGTCCCCGGGGACGACCTCACCGGCCTCGACGACCACCCGGTCGCCCACCCTGAGCTGCGTAGCGGGGACCGGCTCCTCGGTCCCGTCGTCGCCGAGCCGGCGGGCGACGGTGTCGGTGCGGGTCGCGCGCAGGGACGCCGCCTGGGCCTTGCCGCGGCCCTCCGCCACTGCTTCGGCGAGGTTGCCGAAGAGGACGGTGAGCCACAGCCACACGGCGATGGAGACGGTGAAGACGCTGGGGCCGGTGACCGCGGCGACGGTCGACGCCACAGAGCCGAGCAGCACGAGGAACATCACGGGCGAGCGCCACATGTGGCGGGGGTCCAGCTTGCGCACGGCCTCCGGCAGCTGCTGCGCCGCCTGCGTCAGGAGGGCGCCGGTGGATGCGGTGGTCAGGCGCTTGTCGGGGGTGCTCATGCGAGGGCCTCAGCAATCGGTCCGAGGGCGAGCGCCGGGAAGTAGGTGAGGCCGGTCATGATCACGATGACCCCGACCAGCATCCCGACGAAGAGGGGTGTGTGGGTGGGCAGCGTCCCCGCCGTGGCCGGGACCTTGCCCTGCTCGGCGAGGGATCCCGCGAGCAGCAGGACCAGGACGATCGGGAGCAACCGGCCGAGCAGCATCGCCGACCCCAGCGTGATCTGGAAGAAGTCCGAGGTGACGGTGATCCCGCCGAAGGCGCTGCCGTTGTTGTTGGCCGCGGAGGTGTAGGCGTACAACACCTCCGAGAAGCCGTGGCCGCCCGAGTTGCCCATGGCGTCGGCGGTCGAGCCGCGCGCGATCGCGACCCCGGTGCCGACCAGTACCAGTGCCGGGGTGGTCAGCGTGTAGAGGGCGACGTACGTCATCTGCCGGGCGCTGATCTTCTTGCCGAGCAGCTCGGGGGTGCGCCCCACCATCAGGCCGGCGACGAAGACGGCGAGGATCGCCATCACGAGGATGCCGTAGATGCCGGCGCCCACACCGCCGGGCACGATCTCGCCCAGCATCATGTTGACCAGCACCGTGCCGCCGCCGACCGGCGTGAGCGAGTCGTGGGAGGCGTTGACGGCGCCGGTCGAGGTGCCGGTCGTGGCGACGGCGAAGAGTGCCGAGGCCCACTCGCCGAAGCGGGTCTCCTTGCCCTCCATCGCAGCACCCGCAGCCTGGGCCGCGGGTGAGTGCGCGCCGACCTCGGCCCACGTCGCGACGACGAGGGAGGTGACCCAGAGGACGCCCATCACACCCAGGAAGGCGAGACCCTGGCGGCGGTTGCCCAGCAGCGTGCCGAGCGTCCGGGTGAGGGACACCGGGAGCACCAGGATCAGGAAGACCTCGGAGAGGTTGGTGAGCGCGGTCGGGTTCTCGAAGGGGTGCGCGGAGTTGGCGTTGAAGAAGCCGCCGCCGTTGTTGCCGAGCTCCTTGATGGCCTCCTGGCTGGCGACCGGACCGCCGGTGAGCACCTGCGAGTGGCCGGCGAGGGTCGACACGGTCGTGTCGGCGAAGCTCTGCACGACTCCACCGGCAATGAGCAGCACCGCCGCGACGAAGGCCAGTGGGAGCAGGATCCGGATCGTGCCCCGGGTCAGGTCGACCCAGAAGTTGCCGAGCGTTCCGCTGCGTGAGCGGACGAAGCCCCGGGCCAGCGCGACGGCGATCGCCATGCCGACGGCCGCGGAGAGGAAGTTCTGGACCGCGAGCCCGGCCATCTGGGCCGTGAAGCCCAGCGTCGACTCACCGGCGTACGACTGCCAGTCGGTGTTGGTGACGAAGGAGACGGCCGTGTTGAAGGACATCCAGAACGGCATGCCCGGCAGGCCGCGGTCCATCGGCAGCGCGGCCTGGCCGACGAGCACCCCCATCAGCGCCACGATGCTCACCAGGCTGAAGCCCACCACGCTCGTGGAGTAGGACCGCGCGCCCTGCTCGGCGTCGGGGTCGACCCCGCTCAGGCGATAGATGCCGCGCTCGATGCGCAGGTGCCTTGGGGTCGTCCAGACGCGCGCCATGTAGTCGCCCAGGGGGACGTAGGCGGCAGCCAGCAGGGATATGAGGAGGGCGATCGACAACAGACCGCCGAGGGTGTCGGACACTAGAAACGCTCCGGGAAGACCAGGGCCGCGAGGACGTAGAGCGCGATCACGATGACCGCGCCCACGAGCAGGCCGCTCTCGATGCTCATGCCATCGAGCGTCGACCCGTGTGGGGCTCGAGAGGCCGGTCTTGGCGCCGTCTTAGCGCCCGTTGACGGCCACTTGTCGTCGGTGTGAGCCCGCCCGCACCGGCGCTGTCTGCCGCTCAGCCCTCGATGAGCGGGGCGACCTGGTCGGCGAGGAGGACCGCCACTCGGCACTGCTCGCGCGAGGGCCGCGCCATCCGGGTGGAGGCGGTCACCAGGAAGTGCCCGATCACCCGCCCCGAGCGCCGCACCTCGAGCGCGACGTAGTCGTCGACGGGCAGCCCGGTCCGATCGACGTCGCGGTGCTGCCCGTGCTGGGTCAGCACGCCGTCGCGGTCGAGCACGGCGACCCTGGGGTCGTGGACGGGGCCGACGACGTACGCACAGCGGTCGGCGCCGAGGACCTCGGCGATGTGGGCACCCACGACGGCCACCACCTGGTCGGGGCCCGAGTCCGCCTCGGCCACCGTGGCGGCCGCCGACAGCACCCCGTCGAGATAGCCGGAGCGCAGCGACGCCTGCTCCTGCTGGCGACGTCCCCAGAGGGCGAGCTCGGTCACCGAGACGCCGATGAGGACCAGCAGCACCGCCGCCTGGACGTCGTCGCCGTCGTCGATGGCGAGGTGGAGGTAGGGCTCGGTGAGGAAGAAGTCGAACCACGCCCCGCTCGACAGGGCGGCGACCAGACCGGCCGGGCGGTCGCCGGTGGCGGCGACGGCGACGACGCAGAGCACGAGGACCAGCACCGCGCTCGCGGCCGGGAGGAGGTCACGCACCGTGGCGAGCACGGCGCACACGACCAGGGGTACGACGACCGCGGCGCCGCGGACGAGCGACGGGGACTGCCACCACGCCTTCTGGTCGGCGGCCGGGTTCGGCGAGAGGACCATCCCTTCAGGCAAGCACCGCGCAAGGCCCGGCAACAGGGTCTTGATGCCCTACTGACGCGCCGGGTGCGCGATCTTGACGGCTCGCGCACGTGCGCCGGTGACCGCTCAGGGGCGGGCGTGCTCGATCGCCTCGAGCTCCTCGGGGGAGAGCTGCTGCTCGCACGTCCAGCCGGCGATGGACTTGGCGTAGGTGCGGGCCTCGCTGCGGCCGTGGATCGAGGTCAGCACGGTGCCGTGGCCGGCGTCGTCGAGCAGCGCCAGGCTCCAGCTCAGGTGACCGCCCACGTCGCCGAAGGCGTCGTAGCGCACGACCGAGAGGTGGCGCAGCGCGTCGGCGTTCTCCGCCTTGAGGGCCGCGACCTCCTGCCGGAGGCCGTGCACGTCCTCGGGCAGCGCATCGACACCGTCACCGCCGGGACGCGGGGGCGTACGACGCAGCGCGAGGCCGGCGAGGACGCAGGCCAGGGCGGCGAGGACGACGGCGGCGACGGAGAGGGCGAGCACGCCCCGAGCCTATGTTCGCGGGGCGGTCAGGGCCGGTCGGACACGGCCGGTCGTGCCAGACTCCCCGACGTGACGCAGCCAGAGGGGCCGGGCCCGACCCGCCGCATCGCCTACCAGGGCGAGCCGGGAGCCAACTCCCACCTGGTGTGCCAGCAGGCCTACCCGGACTGGGAAGCGGTGCCGTGCGCCTCCTTCGAGGACGCCTTCGCGGCCGTGGAGAACGGCCACGCCGACCTCGCGATGATCCCGATCGACAACTCGATCGCCGGCCGCGTGGCCGACATCCACCACTTCCTGCCGACCTCCGACCTGCACATCGTCGGTGAGCGGTTCCTGCGCATCCAGTTCTCTCTCATGGCGCTGCCGGAGGCGAGTATCGGGTCGCTGCGCACCGTGCACAGCCACGTCCACGCGCTCGGGCAGTGCCGCGGGGTGATCCGCGAGCTCGGCCTCACCCCCGTCGTCGCCGGTGACACCGCCGGCGCGGCCCGTGAGGTCGCGGAGTCCGGCGACCCGACCCAGGCCGCGATCGCGCCGCCGCTGGCCGCTGAGATCTACGGCCTCCAGGTGCTGCGCGAGGAGATCGAGGACGAGGACCACAACACGACCCGCTTCGTGGTGCTGTCCCGCGACTTCGAGCAGGCGAGCGCCGGGGACGGGCCCGTCGTGACGACCTTCATCTTCAACGTCCGCAACCTCCCCGCGGCGCTCTACAAGGCGCTCGGCGGCTTCGCCACCAACGGCGTCAACATGACCAAGCTCGAGAGCTACATGGTCGGTGGCCACTTCACCGCGACGCAGGTCCTCGCCGAGGTCGACGGCCACCCCGACGACCCGGGCGTGCGCAACGCGCTGGAGGAGCTGGCCTTCTTCACCACCGAGGTCAAGGTCCTCGGGGTCTATGCGGCGGACGCGTTCCGGGGTGCCTAGCCCCCGGTCGGGCACCGGCTGACACACTCTGCCGGTGATCGATCTCCTCGTGGTGGCCCTCGCGTTCGGCGCCATCTTCGTCGTCGAGCTCCCCGACAAGACCTTCATCGCCACGCTGGTGATGTCGACCAAGATGCGACCCCTCTTCGTCTGGATCGGGGTCGCGCTGGCCTTCCTGGTGCAGACGGGCGTCGCGGTCGGCCTCGGCAAGGCCGCCTCCTTCCTGCCCGAGCAGCTCGTCCACGGCATCGCCGCGCTGATGTTCGTGATCGGCGCGGTCATCTTGTTCCGCGAGGCGCGGACCGCCGACGCGGACGAGCCCGGGCAGGAGGACGAGTACGCCGCGAAGGCCGACTCCACCGCCCACGGGTTCCGCGTCGTGGTCACGTCGTTCCTCGTGCTCTTCGCCGCCGAGTGGGGCGACCTGTCCCAGCTCCTGACGATCTCCCTCGTCGCGAAGTACGACGACCCGGTCTCGGTCTTCCTCGGCGCCTGGGGCGCGCTCCTGGCGGTCTCCGGCCTCGCGGTGATCGTCGGGCGCCTGCTGCTCCAGCGGGTCAGGCTCTCGGCCCTGCACTACGTGGGTGCGACGGTCTGCGTGTTGATGGCAGGGTTGACCGTGTGGGAGATGACGAGCTGACGCCTCGGGTCGCGATGGCGGTCCACGACCGCTACGTCGCCGTCAACGGCGACCACCCGATGACCGCCGAGGACGACGCCTACGTCCGCGAGCACTTCGTCCCCGCCACGCCCGAGGCGATGGCCCTGATGCTCGACGACCTCCTGCCGCTGCCGTCGTACGTCCTCCACGACGGCACGCCGATGGTGCCCGCGGCCCACGGGAGGCCGGCCGAGATCGCCGGCGGGGTGGACCGGCTGCACGACTGGTTCGTCGCGTTCTGGGACGACGACACCGCGACCGGTCAGCGGGAGTGGCTCCACTACCTGTCGGGGCAGCACGTCTGCCTGCGCGAGGTCTCGCCGGTGCGGATCAGGCAGAAGACCGAGCGCGTGGCCGAGGCCGCCGCCGCGGTCGACCTCCTGCGCCAGGACCCGCACGACCCCGTCGCGCGCGGGATGCTCGGCGAGGCGGTCGACGGCGTGCTCGCCGTCCCCGGGCTCGACTCGCTGCTGCTGCCGATGACGGCGTACGACCGGCTGCGCTTCGCCGGACCGACCGTGCGCGAGAGGTGGGTCGACGCCCCGCGCCGGGAGTTCCTGACGCCGGCGACGCCGACCTGGCCGCTGCGCACCGAGCGGCTGGTGCTGCGACCCTTCGAGGCCCGCGACGCCGACGCGTTCGTCGACGCCTGGGCCTCCGAGGAGTGGACCAGCCTCCTGCTGAGCCGTCAGCAGAACCCGGCCGAGGTGCGGGAGATGGTGCGCCGGCGCACCGAGCCCGGCGACGGGCGGTTCGTGGGCATGGCCGTCGAGCACGAGGGGGCGGTCATCGGCGACTCGATGCTGCACCTGCAGGGCACCGGGCTCAGCGAGGGCGAGATCGGCTGGACGATCCTGCCGCAGCACGGCGGTCGCGGCTATGCCACCGAGGCCGCGCAGGCGGTGCTCCGGCTGGGCTTCGACCACTACGGGCTGCGGCGCATCGTCGCCAACCTCGACGCGCGCAACGACCGCTCCGCCGCGCTCTGCGAGCGCCTCGGGATGCGGCGCGAGAGCCACAAGGTCGGCGACTTCTGGTCCAAGGGCACCTGGACCGACTCCTACGAGTACGCCCTGCTCGCCGAGGAGTGGCGCGCGCGGGCCTGATGCCGTTCGCACCTCGGGCACGTGTCCGCCGAGCGGTCCGGCGTCGACCGGCCGGGCGACGACATCTCGGGCATGTGTCCCCCCGTGGGTGAGCGCTAGAGTCCCGGCATGGTCTCCACCCCATCCGGCCCCCACGGCGCCGACAGCGAGGTCGGCCGGCTGGCCACCGTCATGCTGCACCGCCCGGGCAACGAGCTCAAGCGCTTGACGCCCCGCAACAACGACCGCCTGCTGTTCGACGGCATCCCCTGGGTGAGCCGGGCGCAGGACGAGCACGACGCCTTCGCGGAGACGCTGCGTCAGCGCGGCGTCGAGGTGCTCTACCTCACCGAGCTCCTCACCGAGACGCTCGAGACCGAGCTCGCCCGCAACCACGCCATCACCAGTGCGCTGTCGGGGCTGCACCTCGGCGACACCATGCGCCGCTACCTCGCCCAGTCGTTGCGCGAGCTGGCGCCCGCCGAGCTCACCGACGTGCTGACCGCCGGCATCCGCAACGACGAGGTCCGCGGCGGCCACGGTCTGGTGACCAGCCTGCTCGACCCGCACGACTTCCTGATCGACCCGCTCCCCAACCTGCTCTTCACCCGCGACTCCAGCGTGTGGGTCCGCGACCGGGTCGCGGTCACCAGCCTGGCCATGCCCGCGCGCAAGCGCGAGACCCAGCTGACCGAGCTGATCTACACCGAGCACCCGCGCTTCGCCGGCACCCGCAAGATCCACGGCTGGCACAACGAGCACGTCGAGGGCGGCGACGTCCTGCTGCTGGCCCCCGGCGTGATCGCGGTCGGGGTCGGGGAGCGTACGACGCCCGCCGGCGTGGAGCGGCTGGCCCGCCAGGTCTTCCACGCCAACCTCGCGCACACCGTCCTGGCCGTGCCGATCGCGCAGGAGCGCGCGACGATGCACCTCGACACCGTGTGCACCATGGTCGACGTCGACAAGGTCGTGATGTACCCCAACGTCGCGCACACCCTGCGCGCGGTGACCGTGACCCTGGCCGACCAGGGCTCCGACGAGTCCGACCTGACGCTGAGCGTGAGCGAGTCCGAGCCGTTCCTCGTGGCCGCCGCCAAGGCGATGCAGATCGACACGCTGCACCAGATCGACACCGGCCTCGACCCGGTCACCGCCGAGCGCGAGCAGTGGGACGACGGCAACAACACCCTGGCGCTCGCGCCCCGGGTGGCCGTGGCCTACGAGCGCAACGACGAGACCAACGACCGGCTCGAGGACGCCGGGATCGAGGTCGTCCGGATCGCGGGCTCCGAGCTCGGCTCGGGACGTGGCGGACCGCGCTGCATGAGCTGCCCGATCTCCCGGGAGCCCCTGCTCGTCGACTGAGTGGACAGCTGTTGACCGAATGGGCATCACGTTCGCCCGGATGGATCGTTGACGGAGCATGAACGACTCCATCCTCGATGCCCTCGACCCCGCCGACGCCGAGCGCGTGCTGGCCGCGGGACGGGCGCTGACCCTGCCGCAGGGCTGGTCGCCCATCGCGGCCGGCACCCCGGCCGACAAGGCCTACCTGATCACCGAGGGCGAGGTGTCGGTGCGCAAGAGCGGCGTCGAGATCGCCACGCTCGGTCCCGGCGCCGTCGTCGGCGAGGCGGCCATCGTCAACCGGACGCTGCGCTCGGCCACCGTCATCGCGCTGACCCCGCTCAAGGTCGTCCACTTCACCAGCGAGCGCCTCGAGGAGCTGGCCGACGAGGTCCCCGCCTTCGGCGCCGCGCTGCGGGCCGCCGTCGCGGGGCGCCTCGAGGGACGCTGACCCCGTGGGCGACGAGCCGGACGGGCCGGAGCTCGACGTCCCCGCCGACGTGGCGCACGCCCTGGAGTCCTTCCTGCTCGGCCAGGAGCCCAGCCTGACGCGGGTGCAGGTCGCCCAGCGGGCCGGCGTACCCCTCGACCGGGCCGTGACGCTCTGGCACCAGCTCGGCTTCCCCCACCACGACGACGAGGACGTCGCCTTCGCCGAGAGCGACGTCGAGGCGCTGCGGCTGAGCGCCGACCTGGTCGAGATCGGCATCCTGCCGCCCGAGTCGCAGGCGGCGCTCGTGCGCACGTGGGGCCGCAGCTATGCCCGGCTCGCCGAGTGGCAGACCACGCTGCTGGCCGGCCTCGCCGTGGAGGGTGGCGACCCGGCCACCACGCTCGCCGACCTGGCCACCGACGTCCTGCCCCGCGTCGAGGCGCTGCAGACCTACGTGTGGCGCCGCCACCTGGCCAGCGCCGCCCAGCACCTGCTCACCGACACCAGCGCGCTGACGCAGGGCGAGGCACTGCTGGCGGTCTGCTTCGTCGACATCGTCGGCTACACCACCCAGAGCCGCAGCCTCGACGGCGCCGAGCTCGTCGCGTGGGTGGACCGCTTCGAGCAGGACACGACCACCCTCGTGGTCGACCACGCCGGCCAGGTCATCAAGACGATCGGCGACGAGGTGCTCTTCACCGTCGCCGACCCGGCGGCCGCCGTGACGATCGCGCTCGCGCTGACCGCCCGCGGCGACGACCCGGACGACCCGTTCCCCGCGGTGCGCGCCGGCATCGCCCACGGAGCCGTCGTACGACGCCTCGGCGACGTCTTCGGCTCGACCGTCAACGCGGCCTCCCGCCTGACCTCGGCCGCCCGCCCGGGGACGGTGCTCGTCGACGCGGGCGTCCACGAGGCGCTGACGGCCGCGGACGACGAGTCGTGGCGCTGGCGCCGGCTCCGCCGGGTCTCCGCAAAGGGCTTCGACCACCTCGAGGCGTGGCGGGTGCGGCCCAGTCGCGAGGACCATCCGGAGCCTGCCGAGACGTGAAGGCCCGGTCGTTGTTGACGGGGGAAACAACAACGACCGGGCGAAGACGAATCTACTCCGCGCGCGAGCGCCCGCACAACCTTTGTCCCGGTTGTGTTCGGCTCGTGGTGGCGATGTGGACCGTTCCTTACCGGATCGTCACCTGACGATTGGCCAGACCGGCGCGCGCCGACCGCTCCTCGGCCGTCAGCGCGCCGCCCTTCATGGCCTCCTCGAGGTCCGCGGCGAAGCGTGCGGCCGGCTCCTCGAGCACCTCGGCGCCCGTGCCGAGGGGGAGGTCCCACACCGGGGCGAGCAACCCGTGGGCACGGAACATGCCGACGAAGCGCGACCCCTCGGCCACCGAGTCCTGGCCGGCCGCGTGGAGGCGCGCCAGCGCGTCGAGGAGCTGGTCCTCGGGGTGGGGCATGACCCAGCGCAGGTGCTCCTTGGTGCCGACGTCGGTCCAGTAGGCGGCCTCGACCGAGGTCAACCGCACGGTGGGCATGACGCCGCCGTTGGCCTGCTCCAGCGCCGCCTCCATGCTGGCGTCGCGCTCGGGGATGTCGTCGATCCAGTACTCGAAGCCCTTGTGGACGGTGATGTCGAGGCTCGTGTCGGTGATCAGGTCCTGCAGGCTCGGGCCCTCGCCGGGGGCGTTCGGGAGGCCGACGATGCCGGGCTCCTCGCTCGCCAGCGCCGCCTCGAGCACGGCACCCAGGTCGCGGGCCGGGTTGCCGTAGGAGTGCTGCACCTGGAGACCGAGCCAGATGTCGCCGGACTCGCGCACCATCGCCGGCGCGGCACCCGGGAGCAGCGTGGCCAGCCGGACCGTCCGGCCGTCCTCCAGGGTCAGGGGCGTGGTCGCTGCGGGGACGAGCTCGCGCAGCGCGATCACGTCGCACTCGTCGGGCATCCCCTCGAAGGGACGGGCCACGAAGGTCGGCGCGGCGCCACCCGCCGCACCGTGGCAGGCCTTGTAGCGCTTCCCGGAGCCACAGGGGCAGGGCTGGCGGGGACCGACCTCCCCGGGAGCGGTGTCGGCGGACTGGGTGCGGTTGCGGGACTTCTTGGCCATTGCCAGAACCTATCCGCCCAGCAGCTCCAGCATGTACGACGGGCGGTCGGTGATCACCGCGGTGACCCCGAGGTCGAGGCAGACCTCCAGCTCCTCGGCGGTGTTGACGGTCCACACGTGGACCTCCCGCCCGGCCTTCACGAGGTGCCGGCCGAGTCCCGGGTGCTCGCGCAGCTCCTTGATGCCGGGGCCGATGATCCAGTCGTCACCGACCACCGGGCGCAGCACCGGCCAGTGGTGCGCCTTCTCGACGAGCATCACCACGTCGAGCTCGGGCGCCAGCCGGCGCACGCGGCTCATCGCGTTGAGCGAGAAGCTCATGATGCGCGCCGGCGAGCCCGCCCGGTCCCAGCCGAAGTCGCCCAGCGTCTCGACCAGCCGCCGCTCGACGAGCCCGCCGTACCGGGTGGGGTGCTTGGTCTCGATGGCCAGCTCCACGTGCCTGTCGTAGTCGGCGACCATCTCCAGCAGCTTGCGCAGCGTCAGCACCTTGCCGATCTCGGGATCGCGCGCGGGTGCCTCGTCGTCCAGGTCGGCCCACGGGCTCTTCCACGACGCGAAGTCGAGCTCGTCCAGCTCGGCGAGGTTCATCGTCGACACCAGTCCAGGGGTCGCCGCCGTACGTCGCAGGTTGCGGTCGTGGACGCAGACGAGGTGCCCGTCGGCGGTGAGCCGGACGTCGCACTCGAGCGCGTCGGCCCCTTCGTCGAGCGCCTTCACGTAGGCGGCGAGGGTGTGCTCCGGGGTGTCGTGGCTGCTGCCCCGGTGCGCCACCACCTGTGGTCGCTGACGGGGCTCACGGGCGCGGCGGATGCGCGGCGTACGACGCATGGGGTGAGCATGGCACGTATCCCGATCGGTGCGGGCGCACTGCTGCGGCGGGTTCTCCGCCACCAGTGTCTGGACCACCGATCCCATCCTTCCGCGCGATTCTCAAGGTATTCCGCAGGAATCACCAAGACCGGGTGATCGATCCCGACACTCCTAGTCTCGGCGTGCGGCATCGCATCGATGCGTGTGGGGATCCGCCAGGGGCCGCGTGGGATTGAGGATTCGATGAACGACGTCATGCTGCCCTCACGACGCACGGTGGTCCGGACCGCGGCCTGGACCGTCCCGGTCGTCGCCGTCGGCGTGAGTGCCCCGGCCTTCGCCGCCTCGTGCGGGACCACGGTCTACCCCTACACGCTGAACTGGGGATCCGTGGCGTACAGCACTGTGACGACCGGCCCGGCCGCCAACCGGGTCAAGACGGGCACCGCCACGGTCGACGGGCCGGCGGGCTCCACGCCCGTGGTCGCGACCTTCACCAGCAGGAACGTCGGCGTCGACACCCGGACCGGCAACAACCTCACGGTCAACTCGACGACCTACCCCAACGTCGGCGCCACCGGCAGCACCGGCCTGTTGCTCCAGCACCAGGACATCTCGGCCGGGCGGAACACCAGCCGTCAGGAGCTCAGGATCCAGTTCGACCGCGCCGTGACCGGCCTGAAGTTCACGATCACCGACATCGACTCCAACAACGTCGCCGGCAACAACCGGTCCGCCGACTTCTGGGACCGTGTGGAGCTCAGCGGCACCCGCACCTTCACCGCCACCAGTCGCGACGTGGACAACGTCTACGTCATCGGCGCGGGCGTCTCCGGCGCGGAGAGCTCCACCACCGAGGGACCCTGGCGGATGTACGACAACGGGGTCGTCGCCACCGACAACGGCGACGCCTCCGGCAACATCGAGGTCACCTACGTGGGTGACGTGCAGGACATCACGCTGACCTACTGGAACGCGCGGGGGAACGGCAACCAGGCCGTCTTCCTCAGCACCTTCACCTTCAAGGCGTCCGGCTGCTGATCGCCGCGGGCCTCAGAGGACGTGGTCCTGCCCCGTCATCGGCCCGAGAGGAAGGCCGGCAGCCAGTGCGCCTCCCACGCCGGGATCTCCTGGTGCTCGACCGCCGCACGCGGCGGCGCCTGCGCTGCGGTGCGGTAGCGACCGTCGCCTCGCTCGAGGTAGCGGTAGTTGACCAGCTCGCGGCGGAGGTAGGCGAAGTCGTCGTGCACCCCGAGCAGGATCTCGTTCACCTCGGGCTCGGAGTAGTCACGGCCCGGCTCGAAGCGGCTCAGCACCTCCAGCAGCACCGCGGCACGCACCTTGCGCCTCGCCGGGACCCGCTCGATGCGGCCGCCGCTGAAGAGCCGGCCCACCAGCTTCTCCTGCTCGGCCCGCGCAGCGTCGTACGACGCCTCGTGCGGGCTGCGGGTCGCCTCGACCGCGGCGCGGGCGACCGTGTAGGTCTCCCCGGTCTCGGCCATCCGCGCACGCACGACCTGCTTGAAGTCACTGTCCCTGGTCATCGTGATCACCTTCGACTGCGCTGCGTCCCCAGTACGCCGCTGCAGCGGGCGTCAACGATGCGACTCATGGATGCCCGAGGATCTGCTCCCCTTCGCCATCTCGCACGGACTGGGGCCGACGCGTGGGCTGGGCGCGGGGTTGACCCGGCGTCGCGGATCGGGTCGGGTGGAGGGAGCGGCGAGCCCATCGGGGGTCTCGCCACGACATCGGAGTCATCCCCATGCCCAGTGCCACCAGCACCAGCAGGACCGCCCTGGCCGTCATCGCCTCGTTCGTCGCGGTGATTGGCCTCGCCAGCCCCTCCCACGCGGTCACCAGGCTCACGGACGCGCAGGCGGCCAGCCAGCTCTCGGCATCCGGCATCTCCCGCGTCTCCAGCGGCGGGTGCACCAACCGCAACGGCTCGACCTGCACGTCCTACGACCAGATCAACCAGGACACCGTCACCGGGATCAAGACCTTCCGGTCGGTCAGCGGCTGCGCGATCACGATCACCGGCGGCACCGAGACCGGGCACGCGTCGGGCACCTACAGCCACTGGAACGGCTACAAGGTCGACGTCAGCCCGACGACGTGCGTCTCGAGCTACATCACCAGCCACTACGCCTACTCCGGCACGCGCAGCGACGGGGCGGCGCTCTACACGGCCCCCTCGGGCAACGCCTACGCCCGCGAGGGCAGCCACTGGGACATCACCTACTACTCCTGCGGCTGCTGACCCGGCCGTCTCGCACCACTCCTCGGAACTGGTCCGACACCGACGGCGGCGTGGCCCCACACTGGGGCCATGCCGTCGTCCAGCCAGTGGGTCGCCTTCCTCGTCGCATCCATCCTGTTCATCCAGGTGCCGGGTCCGAGCCTGCTCTTCACCATCGGGCGTGCCCTCACCGTCGGGCGCCGTGAGGTGCTGCTGTCCGTGGTCGGCAACGCCCTCGGGCTGCTCGCCCAGGTGAGCCTGGTCGCCGTCGGGCTCGGTGCCGTCGTCGCGGCCAGTGCGACGGCCTACACCGCGATCAAGATGATCGGCGCGGGGTACGTCATCTGGCTCGGCGTGCAGGCGATCCGGCACCGCAGCGACGCGCGACGGGCGATGGCCGACGCCACCCCGGTCCGGCGCGGCCACCCGGTGCGGATCGGCTTCACCGTCGGGGCGACCAACCCGAAGACGATCGTCTTCTTCGTGGCCTTCCTCCCGCAGTTCACGGACCCGGCCGGGCCCGTCGCCGTCCAGACCATGGTGCTCGGACTGGTCTTCGGACTGCTCGCCGTGGCCTCCGACAGCATGTGGGCGCTGGCCGCGGGCGCAGCCCGCACCTGGTTCGCGAGTCGCCCCACGCGCCTCGACGCGCTGAGCGCCACCGGGGGCACGATGATGATCGGCCTCGGCGCGACCATGCTCACCGTCGACTGATCACCGTCGACCGATCACGTCCCGGTCGCCTGCGAGCGTCACGCTCGGAGCAAGCTGGTGCCGTCCCACGGGCCGGAGCCGGTCGGCGCTCGCGACGGTGCTCCAGGCCCGGAGCCCGGCGAGGGTCCGCTCGAGGAGCTCGGTGGTGGGTGGGCTCAGCTCGCGGGCGGTCGGGAACACCCCGTCCGCCACGATGGTGCGGCCCCCGGCCGCGAAGGGGTCCTCCCCGTCGGTCGCCTCCGCAGCGGGCGCGCGCCGGTGGCGCACGGGGCGTTCGGGCCACCACCGCCGGTCGTCGAGCGGCAGCCCGTGGGTCGACCGGAGGAGGGCGAACAGCGGCACCTCCTGATCGGCGACGGCACCTCCGCAGCTCGTGCGGCCGATGCCGAGGTTCTCCGGACGTCCGAGCACGGAGTCGCCATGGGACAGCACGTCGTACGGCTGTGTGTCGGTGTGCTGGAACATGACCCACTCCTCCCATTGGCCAATGATTCCGTGGCGTTGCTCCCGCGATTCCACGCTTTTGTCTGGTAATGACGGTACGGACTCGGTCGACCCGTGAGGTCACTGTTACCCACCCGTGTCGACACCGTGCCCCCGGCGAGGGACGTGGGTGGGTCGCCAGGACGACATGGTCTAGACGTCAGCGCGTCACGAACGCGTCGTCGTCCGCCTCGTCCTCCGTGCCGGCCTCCGTGCCCGCCTTCGTGGCCGCCTTCGAGCGCGCGTTGGCGACCAGGCTGGTGCACACCGTCACGGCGAGGATCGCGACGATCACGAACAGCGAGGCCAGGGTCGGCACGTCCGGGATCGAGGGCCACACCAGGTGGGCCCAGTGCAGCACCAGCTTGGCGCCGATGAAGCCCAGGATCGCCGCCAGGCCGTAGCTGAGGTGGACCAGCGCACTGAGGGCGCCCTCGAGCACGAAGTAGAGCGCCCGCAGGCCGAGCAGCGCGAACGCGTTGGTCACGAAGACGAGGTAGGGGTCGCCGGTGATGCCGTAGACGGCGGGGACCGAGTCGACGGCGAAGACGATGTCGGTGGCGAGCACCGCGATCGTCACGAGCGCGAAGGGGGTGAGGGCGCGCGCGCCGCCCTTCACCACGGTGAGCCTGGCGCCCTCGTAGTCCTCGGTGACGGGCATGAAGCGGCGCGCGACCTTCACGGCGCGCAGCTGGGACACGTCGACCTCGTGCTCGGTGCCGCGGATCGCGTCGCGCAGCAGCTTGATGCCGGTGAGCAGCAGCACGCCGCCGAAGATCAGGAACACCCAGTCGAACCTCGACAGGGCGGCCGCACCGAGGGCGATGAAGATCCCGCGCAGCACGAGCGCGCCGATGATGCCGTAGAGCAGCACCCGCTGCTTGAGCACCTCGGGCACCGCGAACGCCGCCAGCAGCAGCATGAAGACGAAGAGGTTGTCGACGCTCAGCGTCTTCTCGACGAGGTATCCGGTGTAGTACTCCAGCCCGCGGTCGCCGCCGTGGGCCGACCAGACGTAGAGGCCGAAGGCCAGCGGCAGCGCGACGTAGAACGCCGACCACGCGAGGGCCTCCCTCATCGAGACCTCGTGGGGCCGGCGCGTCGCGATGAAGTCGACGACGAGCAGGGCGAGCACCACGGCCATGGTGATGAACCACAGGGTGGGGGACGCGATGGACGACATGGGTCTCCTCAGGATCGAGCTCCTGAGGTCTCCCCCACCGCCTCCGAGGCGGTCTCCGCCGGGGTGCCTGTCGAGGCACCGTACTGACCGACGGATGTTGGGCGGGGTACTCCCCTCACGCCGAAGGATAGGTGAACGGACCAGGGGATCGCCATTCGAGGGCGCCGTAGTCTCGCCCCCATGACTGGCGACGTGGTGGGTGGCGCAGGGACCGTGGAGTACGACGTGGTGGTGATCGGCGGCGGGCCGGCCGGCGAGAACGCCGCGCAGTACGCCGTCGAGGGTGTGACCGTGGACGGCCGGGCCATGACGTCGGCGCTCGTCGAGCGCGAGCTGTTGGGCGGCGAGTGCAGCTACTACGCCTGCATGCCCAGCAAGGCGCTCCTGCGGCCGGTCGCGGTGGCGGACCTGACCGCCGACCTGGGTGGGGTCTCCACGGCCCACGCCGCGCCCAAGGCGCTGCTCGAGCGGCGGGACTACTGGGTCTCCCACTACGACGACAGCGGCCAGGAGTCCTGGGCCACTGGCGCGGGCATCGCGGTGCTGCGCGGCGAGGCCCGGCTGGTCGGCGAACGCACGGTCCGGGTCACCTCCGCAGCGGGCGAGCGCACCGTGCGAGCGCGCCACGCGGTCGTGATCGCGACGGGCAGCGAGGCCGCCGTTCCGGCCCTCTACGCAGACGTCCTGCCCTGGGGCTCACGGGACGCCACCGGCGTCGTCGACGTGCCGGCGCGACTGGTCGTCGTGGGGGGTGGGGTGGTGGCCTGCGAGTCGGCGATCTGGATGAGCGCGCTCGGCTCACAGGTGACGCTCGTCGTCCGCGGGACCCGCCTGCTGGGCCGCGCGGAGCCGTTCGCCGGCGAGGCCGTCCTGGCCGGGCTGCGCGATCGCGGGGTCACGGTCCTCCTCGGCACCGAGGTCAGTGACGTACGCCGTGACGGTGCGGCCGCGACCGGCCTCGGTCGGATCCACGGAGGCCTCGTCCGGCTCACCACCACGGCCGGCGAGATCGAGGCCGACGAGCTGCTCCTCGCCGTCGGACGGGCGCCGCGGCTCGACGACCTCGGCCTCGACGCGGTCGGCCTCACCCGCGACGACGTCACCGGCGGACGGCTGCCGGAGTGGTTGCACGCCGTCGGCGACGCCAGCGGTGGTCCGCCACTGACCCACTGGGGCAAGCACCAGGCCCGCGTGGTCGGCGCGCGCATCGCCGCCACGGCGGTCGGCGAGGTCGCGTGGGAGCCCGACCGCGAGGCACCGGTCCCCCAGGTCGTCTTCAGCGACCCGGAGGTGGCCAGTGTCGGGATGACCGAGGCCGAGGCGCGCGACGCGGGCCACGACGTCGTCCTCACGCGGGTGCCCACCTCGTCCGCGGCCGGCACCGGCCTGCTGCGCGACCACGTCAGGGGCGAGTCGCAGCTGGTCGTCGACGCTGGGTCGCGGCTGCTGCTCGGCGCGACGTTCGTCGGTCCCGAGACCGGGGAGCTGGTCCATGCGGCGACGGTGGCCATCGTCGGCGACGTCCCCGTCCACGTGCTGCGCCACGCGGTGGCGTCGTACCCGACGGCGAGCGAGCTGTGGCTGCGGCTGCTGGAGGAGCTGCCGCGGGAGTTCCGGACGCCGCCCGCCTGAGCGGCTGTGGCACGGTGGCCCCATGCGTCTGGTCGCGACCGTCCTGCTCCTGCTGGTCCTCGTCCCCGGCACGGCCACGGCGACGACGACGACCGACCCCGTCCCACCACCGACGGGCACCGACGTCGACTACCAGCTCGGTGGCGCGGCGGACCCGCCCGACCACGTCGGCATCGTGGTGCGCGATCACACCGACGCGCCGGTGCCCGGGCGCTACAACGTCTGTTACGTCAACGGCTTCCAGACGCAGCCCGACGCGCGTCGCTTCTGGCTGCAGCGGCGCGACCTGCTGCTGAGCGACGACGGCGGGCTCGTGGTCGACGAGGCCTGGGGCGAGTGGCTCCTCGACATCCGCACGTCGGCCCGCCGCGACCGGCTCGCGAGGATCGTCGGGCGCTGGATCGGCGGCTGCTCCCGCGACGGCTTCGACGCCGTCGAGCTCGACAACCTCGACTCCTTCTCGCGCAGCCGCGGCCTGGTCCGCGCCCGCCACGCCCGGGCGTTCGCCCGCCTGCTCACCGCCGCCGCGCACCGTTCCGGACTGGCCGTGGCGCAGAAGAACTGGGCCGAGTGGGACGGCTCGAGTGCCGGCTTCGACTTCGCGATCGCCGAGGAGTGCGGGCGCTACGACGAGTGCGGGAGCTACGTCGCGTCGTACGGCGACCACGTGCTGGTCGTGGAGTACCGCGCCCGCGACTTCGCGCGGACCTGCGCGGCGTACGGCGACCGGTTGGCGGTGGTGCTGCGCGACCGCGACCTCACGCCCGACGGCGTACGCGAGTGGTGCTGAGCCACTCCGACGTCGTCAGCCGCGCTCGCGCAGGTAGCGGCCGAAGTGGGGCACCGTGAAGGCGATCCGGCCGCGCTCGCCGGAGTAGACGAGGCCCTTCTTGAGCAGCGAGTCGCGCGCCGGTGACAGCGACTGCGGCTTCTTGCCCAGCCGCGCCGCCACGTCGGCGCTGAGGACCGCGTCGCCCTCGGCGTCGTCCTGGTCGACGGCCACGTCGGCCATCGCCATCAGGTAGTCGCGCTCCCCCGGCGTCGCGCGCTCGTAGCGGGAGCCGAAGAAGCCGACCGCGAGCTCGGACTCGGCCTCGGGTGCAGCGACCGCGACGTCGGCCGTCGTGATCGGCGAGCGGGGTGCGAGGTCCCAGACCGCCTTGCCGTAGGCCTGGATGAAGTAGGGGTAGCCGCCGGTGGCGTCGTACATCGCGGCGAGGGCGTCAGGCTCGAAGGCGGCCTCCTCGTCGGCCGCAGGGGCCTCCAGCGCCCGGTCGGCCGCGTCGCGGGCCAGCCGGTCGATGCGCTGGTAGCGGAAGAGCCGCTCGCTGTAGGACTTGCTAGCGCTGAGCACGGCGGGCAGGTGCGGCAGGCCGGCGCCGACGACGATGACGGGCAGGCCCGACTGGCTGAGCTCGTGGCACGCGGCGCACAGCGCGGAGACGTCGTCGGGGCCGAGGTCCTGCATCTCGTCGATGAAGATCCCGATGCCCTTGCCCACGTCGGCGGCGAGCCCGCCGAGGTCGGTGAAGAGCTCGACGAGGTCGATCTCGATGTCGCCGGAGTCGGCGCGACCGCGCACGGCCGCCACGTCGATGCCGGGGCTCCACTGGTCCTTGAGCTTGGCGGCGGTGCCGGCGTCGCGGTGCGCGAAGGACTTGATCACCCCGAGGACGTGGTCGACCGACTCCTCGTCACGGTGGCCGAGCTCGCGCACGGCCTGGTGCAGGGCGCTGCTGAGCGGCCGCCGCAACCCCTGGCCCGGCCGGGCCTCGAGCTTGCCGGTGCCCCAGCCCTTGCGCACGGCGGCACCGCGCAGCGCGTTGAGCAGCACGGTCTTGCCGACGCCGCGCAGGCCGGTGAGCACCAGGCTGCGCTCGGGGCGCCCCTTGGCGACCCGCTCGAGGACGACGTCGAAGGCCGCGAGCTGCTCGTCACGACCGGCGAGCTCGGGCGGGCGCTGGCCCGCGCCCGGGGCGTACGGGTTTCGGATCGGGTCCACGATCAGACGGTATCGGGGAATCTAGGGATGATCGTAGATGGTCGGATAGTTGGCGAGTCGCGCCTTTGTCGCGATCACCGGGTACCCGCCGGTTCCTCGGCTTGTCGACCGTTGCAACGGGCAGGAACCTCACGAGCCACCGGGTACCCGGTGGTTCGTGAGAGGAGGCCTCAGCCCGCCTCGCTCGGCCGCTCGACGCGCTCGACCCGCTCCCGCGCGGCGTCGTACGCCTCGTCGAGGCCCTGGCGGAGCAGGGCGATCAGGTCGGGCACCTCGTCGGCGGCGAGCCGGAAGGTGCCGGCGCAGACGTTGTCGCGCCACAGCGAGAGCACCACCAACTGCGACTCCTGGTGCCAGGTGACCCGGAGCGAGCGGTCATCGGCGCGGGGGTCGAGGAAGACCGCCCCGGTGCGAGGAAGGTGATGCCGGGCCATGTCCCATGGTGACTCTCTCGGGGCGTGATTCCAAGAGGGTCACGCGCCTAGACTCGCTCCGTGCCCGAGCTGCCGGAGGTCGAAGCCCTCGTCCAGGACCTGCGCGGACGGCTGGTCGGCAAGGCCATCAGCCGGGTCGACCTGACCGCCTTCAGCGCCCTCAAGACCTTCGACCCGGCGCTGCACGCCCTGCACGGCACGCTGGTCGACGACGTGACGAGGCACGGCAAGTTCCTCGACATCGACGCGAGCGGCGTGCACGTCGTGATCCACCTCGCCCGCGCCGGCTGGATCCGGTGGCGCGACGAGGTGCCCGCCCTGCCCGCCCGTCCCAACAGCAAGAACCCCCTCGCTGCCCGCATCGTCATCGACGACCCTGACCTCGACACCCAACCGGGCCTTGACATCACCGAGGCAGGCACCAAGAAGGGCCTGGCCATCTACGTCGTGCGCGACCCCGCCGACGTGCCGGGCGTGGCGCGCCTGGGTCCGGACCCCCTCGGCGACGCCTTCACGCTCGAGGCGCTGAGGGCGATCCTCGAGGCGGAGGGGCGCAAGCAGATCAAGGGCGTGATGCGGATGCAGTCGATCATCGCCGGCATCGGCAACGCCTACAGCGACGAGATACTGCACGCCGCGAGGATGTCGCCGTTCAAGCCGGCCAACAGCCTCGACGAGGCCGATCTGCAGACGTTGTACGACGCCATCCGCAGCACGCTGGGCGACGCGGTCCGACGCGCCAGCGGACTCGCGGCGAGCCAGCTCAAGGGTGAGAAGAAGAGCAACCTCGCGGTCCACGGCAGGACCGGCCAGGCGTGCCCGGTGTGCGGCGACGTCGTGCGCGAGGTGTCGTTCGCGGACTCGAGCCTGCAGTACTGCGCGACGTGTCAGACCGGCGGGAAGCCGTTGGCCGACCGACGGATGTCACGGCTGCTGAAATGAGTCACGGGTGTCGATCGGACTCACCCCCGTGAAGTCCGACCGACACCCGATGCGTCAAGTCTAGCTTGACAGGGGTAGATCGTCTCACGCGGTGGCGCTCTTGTCTCCGGATTTCTTGGCGAATCGCTCCCAGGCGGCCTGGCGCGACACCCCGAGCACCCGACCGATCTCGGCCCAGGACACGCGGCGCGCACGCAGCAGGTCGACCCACTCATGCGCGAAAGCGACGTTCTGGTCGGCCGAGGCCATGATCTGCGGCAGGACCGCGAGCACCTCGGCGTCGGACATCCGGTCCCACGGCATCGAGCCGCGGGCCTCGGCGGCCCGCGCCTCGTCGTGCACGAGCGCGTGGAAGTCGTCGACGCAGCCCTGGCAGATCTGGGCCCCGAGACCGCCGATCAGCGGCACCTCGGTGCCCGGGCCGCCGGCCGTGCCGCAGAAGGAACAGATCCTGCCCTCGCGCGTGATCGCCATGCCCCCGCCACCCTCCCCGTCGCCCAAGTGCCCTGATGCTACTCGCCCGGTCACGGATCCTGCTGTCCCTCGGTGGAGTCGGGCATCTCCGGCACCTCCGGCATCTCAGGCAGGTCGAGGTCGTCCAGGGGGTTGCCGCAGGTCCTGGCGAGGTAGTCCGAGAAGGCCTGTGCCTGCTTCTTCACCTCGGCGGACGCATCCTCGCCCCCCTGCTCGAGTTGCTCGAGCTGGTCGATGGAGAAGTCGGCGGGGTCGACGTCGCCAGCGCCCTCGACGATCACCTCGAAGCCCTTGCGCGCGTCGTCCGGGATGTCCTCGGGGGTGCCGACCTGCTCGAGGTTCGTGCCCCAGTCCTGGACGGCGGTGGCCATCTCCTCGTCCGTGGGGAGCTCGGGGTCGGCCATGTCGTCGGGCAGCAGGTCCTCGAAGAGGCTCGACTGCGTCTGGCAGAACTCCTTCTCGCTGGCGTTCGTAGGTGCGCCGGCATCACCGGCATCACCGGCTCCACCGGCACCATCGCCGCCGTCTCCACCGCAGGCCGTGGTGACGGCACCGACCAGCAGGACGACGCTCGCCAGGGACAGGCGGGTGTGGACGGTCATGTTCTCCCCTTCATCGGGACGTCGTAGCGGCATCACGTTCGCGCCCACCCTTGCGCGATCAGCGCTAGTCGTCCACCTGCAACGGTGGGGGCAGCGGGATGCCGAGGGCGTGCTCGAGCGACTCGAGGTACTCCGCACGCGGACGTCGCACGACGCCCAGCGAGGCCAGGTGCGGGGTCTGCCACTGGACGTCGAGCACCCGATGCTCGGCGTGGTGGTCGCGGAGCAGGTCCACCAGCCCGAGCAGCGCGACCTTGGACGCGTCGCGCTCGCGGTGGAACATCGACTCCCCGGCGAAGAGGCCGCCGATGCTGACGCCGTACAGCCCACCGACCAGCCGGCCGTCGCGCCACGTCTCGACCGAGTGCGCCCAGCCGAGCCGGTGCAGGCGACCGTAGGCGCGGGCGAACTCGGCCGTGATCCACCCGTCGGGCCGGTCGGGGCTCCCGCACTGCGCCACCACCTCGTCGAAGGCGGTGTCGATGCGGATCTCGAAGTCGCGTGCCGAGCGCCGCAGCGACCGCGAGACGTGCATCCCGTCGACGGGCAGCACGCCGCGCTCGACCGGCGAGAACCAGCCGAGGTGCTCGTCACCGTCCATCGTGACCGGCATCGGGAACAGGCCGCCGGCGTAGGCGGTGATCAGCGTGCCCGGCTCCAGGTCGGCGCCGAGCGCGACGAGGTCGTCGTCGGGATCCCACGTCGCGTGGTGCGGGAAGCCCCACGGCGTCGGAGCGGGAGCGATCGGCACCCCCTCACGCTAGCGACTGACCGTACGATCGGGGCATGGGCTTGAGGCAGACCGTCGGGCGACAGCTCGCACCGAGGATCCAGGAGCTCGCACCGGGGCTCACCACCGGCTTCGTGCGCGAGGCACTCAACCGCGCCATCGACGGCATCGGACCCCTGGCGCCGGCGGCCACGGCCGCTGACAAGCAGCTCGCCGAGCAGCGCGGCAACGTCGAGCGGGCGATCCACGAGGTCATCGAGAACAACGTCCGCATCGCCGGCGCCCAGGGCTTCGCGACCAACGTCGGCGGGCTCGTGACGATGGCCATCACCCTGCCCGCCAACGTCACCGGGCTCGCGGTCATCCAGTGCCGCATGGTCGCCGGCATCGCGCACCTGCGCGGCCACGACCTGGCAGACCCGCGCGTGCGCAACGCGATCCTCGCCCTCCTGCTCGGCGAGGAGCAGGTCCTCGAGCTGGTCACGAAGAAGAAGCTCCCCGCCACCCCGATGGCCCTGGCCACCGCTCCCGCGCACGACCCGACGCTCGACGGCACGATCTCCGCCGTCGTCGCCAGCAACATCATCACGCGCATCGCCGGCAAGCGCCTGGCCACCACGGTCGGGCGCCGGGTGCCGGTCGTCGGCGGCGTCGTCGGGGCCGGCGCCGACGGCTTCGCGACGTGGAAGATCGGTCGCTACGCCGACCGGGAGCTGTTGCCGCGCCGTCGGTGAGACCCGGGGGTGCGGCACGGCTGGCGTGTGTGGTGCCAACTCACCGGTTGGCTGACCAACTCGTGAGTTGGCGACCGAGCCGGTCGACCGAGCGCGGCCCCGCCCGCTTCACCGATCGCCGGGCGCCGCCCACTCGTCGGCCAGCAGCGCGTAGCCCACCTCGTCCAGCCAGCCGAGCTCCGCGTGCCACAGTGCCTGGCGGGAGAGCCGCTCGCGGCGCATGCCCGCGCTCTCGAGGATGCGCACGGACGCGGCGTTGTCGGCGTACGCCGCCGCGGTGACCCGGCGCAGCCCGAGCACCTCGAAGGCCGCCCGCAGCAGCGCACGCGCGGTGGCCGAGCCGATGCCCCGGCCGGCGAACCTGGGGTCGACGATGTAGCCGATCAGCCCGTCCGTGCCCGTCGGGCTGCCCGGCTGACCGGGGCCGTCGACGACGTCGAGGAAGCCCATCGCCACGACCCGGCCCGACCGTTCGACCACGCAGGAGAAGTCCGTCGGGCGGTCCGCCGCGGCGAGCCAGTCGCGCCGTAGGTCAGCGGGGTCGACGTAGGTGTGCACCATGAAGCGGTTGACGCGCGGGTCGTTGCGGAAGGACAGCAGCGCCTCGAGGTCGGTCTCGACCGCGTCCCGGAGGAGCAGGTCGCCGGTGCGGACGGGCCAGGGGCTGGAGGGCATGGCGCCGAGCCTCGCAGGACCTCACGGGGCAGGCCAGCGCTGTCCGGTGCCCGCTACCGGACGTTGCCCTCCTCGACCAGCGCCTGCGCCACCGCACGCAGCTTGATGTTCGCGTGCGAGGAGGCCCGGACGAGGAAGGCGAAGGCCCGGTCCTCGTTCACGTCGTAGCGCTCCATGAGGATGCCGATGGCCTGGCCGATGGCGCGTCTGGTCTCCAGTCCCTCGGTGAAGGTCTCCCGCTCCCGGGCATGACCGAGGGCGATCGCCGCGTGGGTGCCGAACAGCCGGGCCAGCGCCTGCGCGTCCTCGCTCACGACCTCGTTGACCGTGGAGTAGAAGTTGATGCCGCCGAGCGTGCCCCGGTCGAGGTAGAGCTTGACCGCGAGCTGCGAGCGGACCCCCGCCTCGCGCGCCTGTGGGGCGTAGCGGGGCCACCGGTCCTCGGTGGTGAGGCTCGAGACGCACACCGGACCGTCGCCCCGCAGCACCTCCGAGCACGGACCCTCCTGCAGGGCGTACTGCGTGGCGTCGAGGCACTGCACCAGGACGCCGGTGAAGGCCCGGGTCTGGATCACGCCCTTCTTCTCGAGCGTCGCGATGCCCACGTGCTCGAAGCCGGGCACGGAGTTGCAGGCGACCTCGACGATCGTCTGGAGGGTGTCGTCGAGGCTCCGCGGCTTGTTCAGCGTGCGGGCGGCCTCGGCGATCGACTGGGTGAAGTCGGAGGAGGAGGCATCGGATGCAGGGACCATGAGGTTCTCTCGCGTGAGCTCGAAGGAGGCACACAGAGAGGCGCTCGTCACGAGACGCTGCAGACCCACCGTCGGTTCGAAGGAGTGACCCGCGGCTACCTCCGACAGTACACCCGAGGAGCGGGTCAGGCGGGGCCCTTGCCCCTGCCCTTGAGCCGACGATAGGTGTCCAGCGTGCCGCGCCCCACGGCGCTGTCCTCCAGGCTGGTGACCACCTTGCGGCGGATCCTGTACGACGGTGTCAGCCGCGCGCGGTCGCGCTCCTGGTGCGCCTCCCGGAGCTCCTCGTGGAGCCGCTCCTCCACGGCGCGCAGCCGGGCGGCCTCCACGAGCAGGGCGGAGATCGCATCGAGCGCCGGCGGCAGCAGCTCCTCGGCGCTCGCGGTGTCGGGGTCGGCGAAGGGGCCGAGGTCGGGACCGAGCAGGTCGTCGAGCGAGCCGGCGACGTCGTGGCCGCGCTCCGCGAGCAGCCTCACCCAGCTGCGGGACAGGCCCTGCGCCCAGGCGTGGTCGTCCGGCGCCAGCCCGAGGCGCGCCGAGGCGACGCCGCGCGACAGGGTCTGGTGGGCGAGCAGCTCGCGCACCAGCGGACGGTAGTCGGGCGGTGCCAGGATCGAGGTCACCCGCTGGTTGATGGTGCGCAGCAGGGAGGTCTCGGGCACGCCGAGGGACGGGTTCTCCCGCTCGGCGGTGAGGTCGAGCGGCAGGTCGTCGAGGCCGAAGGTGCGCGAGAAGCGGCGCCACAGCTCGCCCCGGTCGGAGCCCGAGGGCGGCACCGTGACGAGGTGGACGCGGTCGGCCGGCAGGGAGGCGCCCCAGCGATCGAGGATGTCGGGGATCTCCTGGACCGCCCAGAACCACGATCCGATCTTCGACTCGCGCGCGGGGTCGCGGACGGCCTGCAGGAACCTGGCATAGGTGATGTGGCTGCGGTGCTTGACGTTCTCCTGCCACTCGGCCGGGATCTGACGCACCAGGTCGCGCACCGAAAGGACGAGGTGGACCTCCGCGTCACCGAGCGAGGCGAGGGCGCGCTCGACCTGGGTGGGCGTGGCGCGGGCGAAGATCTCGTGGCTGATGATCGCGGTGCCGTGCCACTCGCGGACCTGCTCGGCCAGCCGGTCCCACGCGCCGACCGCCTCGGTCTCCAGGCCTCCCCACGGCAGCGTCATGAGGTCGAGGGCCGCCAGGAAGTGGGCGTCGAAGCGGTCGGCCGGATAGAGGATGTCGTGCTCGCGGAGGATCTCCTGGTTGCGGAACAGCACGTCCTGGAGGTACGACGTGCCGGTCTTGGGGCAGCCGACGTGCAGCAGCACTCGCTTGCTCACTGCTGCCCCTCCCCCTCACTCGGTCGCCGGCTCCGCCAGCTCGGGTCGACCACCATCCGGATCGCCAGGTCCAGCACCTGCCGGTCGTCGGCGCCGCCGGTGCCGGTCGCGGCCGACGCGGCGCGCGGCGCGAGATCGGCGAGGTCGCCGACGACAGAGTAGCCAGCGCGCGTCAGGCTCCGGGACATCCGCTCGGCCGAGGCGGCGACCCACTCCCGTTCGCGGGCAGGTACGCCGATGGGCGCGGCGCCGCTGCCGGGCATCCGTCGCTGGAGCGTCCGCATCAGGCCGGGGCGCTGGTCGGCGGGGACCCTGAGGCCCACGACCGCGGCCACCCGGCGGGCCAGCTCGGCCTGGTCGGCGCCAGGCACGCGGACCTCCGGCAGGCGTCGTACGCCGACCTGCCGGGGCAGCTGGTCGAGGTCGGTCACGATCCGGACGAAGGGACGGCGGGCGTTCCAGCGGCGTACGGAGGCGAGGAGGTCGGCCCTGGCGGGCAGCTGGTCGCGCTCGCGCCAGAACCGCAGCCACTCGGCCCACGGCTTGGTGCCGGTCTCGAAGCAGCGCTGGGTCCAGGTGTGCGCGAGCAGGTCGTCGAGCGGCGCGCCGACGGCGACGACGAACGTGCGCGGCCCGCCCTCGGGGCGCCCGCGGGCGAGCAGGTCCTCGCGGAGGGCGCCGACCAGCACGGGGTCGCCCACCAGCCGGAACCTCCGTCGCCACGGGCGGGGCCACGTCGCGCGGACCGGGTCGGCGCCCAGGCCGACGAGGTCGTCGGCGAGCAGGACCGAGGCGACGCGCAGCAGCTCGTGGGCGCTGACGGTCGCCGGGTCGACCGGGCGGGGACCGAAGCCGGAGGGGGCGAGCCCGAGGAGCGGCAGGTCGGCCTTGCCGCGGCCCGCGGCCGGGGCGGCCAGCACGCGGTCAGCGAGGGCTCGATCGGCCGGGGCAGCGAGGTTGATCCGGCGCAGCAGCTCGAGCTGCTGGGCACCGGGGAGCGGGCCGCCCGCGGCCGCACCGTGGTGGGACCACGCCAGCCAGGGCGTCGTACCCCCCTCGCGCAGGTGCGCGATCCAGCTGTGGGCGCGGCCGGACGGGTCGGACGCGGAGGCGCCGGTCAACGGTCGCGCAGCCGGCGGGCGGTCTCGCGCAGCCGGCCGCCCACCGCGCCGCTGGAGGCGTGGCTGGCGGCCTCGCGCGTCATCACCGTGAGCGCGTCCAGGGCGGCGCTGAGCTCCAGCTTGGCGCGGACGCGGTCGGGGTTGCGCCACTCCGCGTCCTCGGCCGGGCGCCGCGGACGCAGGTCCTCGAGGTCGCCGATCACGTCGACGCCGCTGCCCTTGACCCACTCGATCCAGAGCTCTGCCTGCTGCTCGGCGAAGTCGTAGCGGTCGGGGGGCAGGCGTACGGGGACGGCGTCGCGCGCCACCAGGACCTCCTGGGCGAGGAGCTGCCGGATGAGGGCGTCGTAGACGGGGTCGCGCCACACGCCCAGCTCGAGGCGGCGGTTGAGCTTGCGCAGCAGCGACGTCTCGGCGATCCCGAGCGAGCGGTTGTCGCGCTCGGAGTCCAGCGGGGCCCACGCGGGGTCGATGCCGAACGCCCGGCAGAAGCGCAGCCACAGCTCGTCGCCGTCGGGTCCGCGGTCGTGGGGGACGGTCACCACGTGGATCCGCTCCGGCGGCATCTTGGCGCCCCAGGCGGTCAGCACCTCGGGCAGGTCCAGCGCCTGGCGGAAGAAGAAGGTCTTGCCGGACTCGTAGCGGTCGATGAAGCGGCGGAACTGCCACTTGCGGCCCTGCTTGATCGACTCCTGCCACGCGGCGGGGATCTGGCGGGCGAGGTCGCGCGCGGAGTAGACGATGTGCACCTCGTTGCCGGCGAGGTCGTTCATCGCCTTGGCGATCTTGTCGGGCTTGGCGCCGGCGAGGATCTCGTGGCTGATCACGACGTTGTCCTCGCCGCGATTGACCCGCCTCACCATCGCGTCCCAGGCGCCCCTGGCGTGCCCGGGCGGCCCGCCCCAGTCCTGCTCGAGCAGGTCGAGCGCGGCGCGGAAGTGGAACATGTCGGAGCGTCCAGGGCGCGTGGCGGGCACGGTCACGCCGTGCCGGGCCAGGGAGGCGGTGTTGAGCCGCAGCCGGTCCTGGAGGTAGGTCGTCCCGGTCTTGGGAGCGCCGATGTGGAGGTGGACGACGCGGCTCATGGGGGCGATTGTGCCAGTCCGCCACCGAGCGCTCGTACGACGGCGCTCGGGCTCGGGCGGCCGAGCTCGTCGGCCATCCACACGCTGGTCGCGACGACGGCGCCGAGGTCCACACCGTGCTCGATCCCGAGCCCGGTGAGCATCCAGACGAGGTCCTCGGTGGCGAGGTTGCCGGTCGCCGACTTCGCGTAGGGGCAGCCGCCGAGACCTCCTGCGCTGGCGTCGAAGGTGGTGATGCCGGCCTGCAGCGCGGAGAAGGTGTTGGCCAGGGCCTGGCCGTAGGTGTCGTGGAAGTGCATCGCGAGCCGGTCGGTGCCCACGCCCGCCTCGGCGAAGGCGGCGACCAGCGCGGTCACGTGGCCCGCGGTGGCGACCCCGATGGTGTCGCCGAGGCTGAGCTGGCTCGCGCCGAGGTCGAGCAGCCGGGTGCCGGCGGTGACGACCTGCTCGATCGGCACGGCGCCCTCCCACGGGTCGCCGAAGCACATCGAGACGTAGGCCCGCACGTCCATCCCGGCCCCCCGGGCGCGCGCCACGGTGGGCTCGAACATCGCGAACTGCTCGTCGAAGGTGCGGTTGAGGTTCTTGGTCGCGAAGGTCTCCGTCGCGCTGCCGAAGATCGCGATGTGCTCGAGCCCGAGCTCCAGGGCCCGGTCGAGGCCGCGCTCGTTGGGCACCAGCACGGGCAGGTGGCGGCCGGCCTCACCGAGGTCGGCCATCAGCTCCGCGGCGTCGGCGAGCTGCGGCACCCACCTGGGGTGCACGAAGCTGGTCGCCTCGACGATCGGGAGCCCGGCGGCGACGAGGCGTCGTACGAACTCGGCCTTGACCTCGACCGGGACGATCGCCTGCTCGTTCTGCAGGCCGTCGCGGGGGCCGACCTCATAGATCGTGACCCGGCCGGGCAGTCCGTCGGCGGGGACGGTCATGGGCAGCTCAGTCATCGAGCGCCTCCACCACGAAGAGCGTCGCGCCGAGCGTGACGAGGTCGCCGACGGCCGCACCGACGGTCGTGACCGTGCCGGCGAAGGGCGCCTTGAGGGCGAGCTCCATCTTCATCGCCTCCATGACGCCCAGCGTCTCACCCTCTGCCACGACCTGGGCGGGCTCGACGTTCACCGCGAGGACGGTGCCGGGCATGGGCGCGAGCAGCGTGCCGTCACCGGCCGCGACGCCGTGGTCGCCGAACGGGTCGGGCCGCTCCCACGTCCAGCGCTGGCCGCGGTGCACGACCTCGACGAGGTCCCGCTGCACGTCGAGCACGGCGTGCTCGGCGCGGCCGTCGACGAGGAGGTGGACGGTGTGGTCGGCCGCCGACACGAGGCGTACGTCGTGGTCGCGCCCGTCGTGCGTCACGCGGCCGAGGTGCCGGTCGACCACCACGAGGTCGTCGCCGAGCACGACGGTGTCGGGAGCCGGGTCGGCGCCCATCCGCCAGCCGTCCGACCGCCACGGGCCGGTGCCGCCCTGCCGCGAGCCGGGCATCGTGTCGAGCAGCACCTCGGTCCAGGCGCCGAAGATCCGCGCCAGGTCGGGGTCGGGCGCCGGCACCTCGTGGTCGTCGAGCCAGGCCGTGTCGATGGCGGCGTCGCGGAACTCGTCCGAGGCCGCCAGCGCGCGCAGGAAGCCGGTGTTGGTCGTGATGCCGAGGATCGCGGTCTCGTCGAGGGCCGCGACGAGGCCGGCGCGCGCCGCCTCGCGGTCGGCACCCCGGGCGATGACCTTGCCGAGCATCGGGTCGTAGGAGGTGCTGACCTCCTGGTCCGGCTCGAGCGCGTGGTCGACGCGAACACCGTCGCCGGAAGGCCACCGCACGATCGACGTACGCCCGGCCTGCGGGAGGAAGCCGTGGAAGGAGTCCTCGGCGTAGACGCGCGCCTCGATCGCGTGGCCCTCGAGCGTCACGTCGTCCTGGTCGAAGGGCAGCGGCTCGCCGGTCGCGACGAGGAGCTGCAGCTCGACGAGGTCGACGCGCTCGCTCCCCGACGCGGACCGGACCCGGACGACCTCCTCGGTCACCGGGTGCTCGACCTGGAGCCGGGTGTTCATCTCGAGGAAGTAGAACTCGGCGCTCGCGTTGTCCAGAAGGAACTCGACCGTGCCGGCGCCGGTGTAGCCGCACTGCTGCGCCAACGCGACGGCCGACGCCGTGATGGCCGCGCGCTGAGCGTCGTCGATCGTCGGTGCGGGCGCCTCCTCGAGCACCTTCTGGTGCCGGCGCTGGGTGGAGCAGTCCCGCTCGAAGAAGTGGAGCACGCGTCCGTGCGCGTCACCCATGACCTGCACCTCGATGTGGCGGCCGGACTCGACGTACTTCTCGACCAGGAGCGTGTCGTCACCGAAGGCCTTGAGCGACTCGCGCCGGGCCGCGTCGCACGCCTCGGCGAACTCGTCCGCCGAGCGCACCACGCGCATGCCCTTGCCGCCGCCGCCAGCCGCGGCCTTGACCAGCACCGGGTAGGCGAAGGTCGTCGGGTCGTCATCGAGGGAGTACGACGGCACCACGGGCACGCCCGCCGCGACCGCGATGTCCCGCGCCCTGTCCTTGCGGCCCATCGCGTCCATCACCTCGGCCGTCGGACCGACCAGGGTGATGCCGGCGTCGGCCAGCGCCCGGGCGAAGGGTGCGCGCTCGGAGAGGAAGCCGTAGCCCGGGTGGACGTGTCCGGCACCGCTCTCGCGCGCCGCGGCCACGACGGCGTCGATGTCGAGGTAGGAGCCGACCCGGACGGCGGCGTCGGCAGCCCGCACGTGCGGTGCGTCGGCGTCGAGATCGGTGTGGATCGCGACGGTCTGCCAGCCCAGGCGGCGCGCGGTGCGCATCACCCGCAGGGCGATCTCGCCGCGGTTGGCGATCAAGAGGGTGTTCATGTGTCTCCTTCTCGGCGGCCTCGGTGACGACACGGGCCTGGCGGCCCTGCTCGACCGGCGGCGCCGCTGGGTGAGCAGCGAGCGAAGCGAGCGTGTCGAAAAACAAGGCGCGTCACATGCGGAAGATGCCGTAGCGGGGCTCGGGGATGGGCACGTACGACGTGGCGGCGAGGGCCATGCCCAGCACCCGGCGGGTGTCGGCGGGGTCGATGATCCCGTCGTCCCACAGCCGCGCGCTGGCGTAGTAGGGCGAGCCCTGGGTCTCGTACTGCTCGCGGACCGGCGCCTTGAAGGCCTCCACCGCCTCGTCGTCGGCGAGGTCGGTGCGCACGGTCGCGAGGACCGACGCGGCCTGCTCGCCTCCCATCACCGAGATCCGCGCGTTGGGCCACATCCAGAGGAAGCGCGGGTCGTAGGCACGCCCGCACATGCCGTAGTTGCCGGCGCCGAACGAGCCGCCGATGACGACGGTGAACTTCGGCACGACGCTGCACGCGACCGCGGTGACGAGCTTGGCGCCGTCGCGGGCGATGCCCTTGTTCTCGTACTCCCGGCCGACCATGAAGCCGGTGATGTTCTGCAGGAACACGAGCGGGATCTTGCGCTGGTTGCACAGCTCGATGAAATGGGCGCCCTTGAGGGCCGACTCGCTGAAGAGGATGCCGTTATTGGCGACGATGCCGACCTCGTGGCCGTGGATCCGGGCGAAGCCGCACACCAGCGTGTCGCCGTAGAGCTTCTTGAACTCGTGGAACCTGCTGCCGTCGACCACGCGCCGGATCACCTCGCGCACGTCGTACGGCGTGCGCGTGTCGGTGGGGACGACGTCGTAGAGCGACTCCGGCGGGTCGTGGGGCTCCTCGACGTCGGCCTGCGGCTCGCGGGCGGGCAGCGCCGCGGGCAGCGTGTCGACGATCGAGCGGACGATCGCCAGGGCGTGGGCGTCGTCCTCGGCGAGGTGGTCGACCACGCCCGAGGTGCGGGCGTGCACGTCACCGCCGCCGAGGTCCTCGGCGGTCACGACCTCAACGGTCGCGGCCTTCACCAGTGGCGGGCCGCCGAGGAAGATCGTGCCCTGGCCCCGGACGATGACGGTCTCGTCGGACATCGCCGGGACGTAGGCCCCGCCGGCGGTGCAGGAGCCCATCACGCTGGCGATCTGCGGGATCCCGGCGGCCGAGAGGTTGGCCTGGTTGAAGAAGATCCGGCCGAAGTGCTCGCGGTCGGGGAAGACCTCGTCCTGCATCGGCAAGAAGGCGCCGCCGGAGTCGACGAGGTAGATGCACGGCAGGTGGTTCTCCGCGGCGACGGTCTGCGCGCGCAGGTGCTTCTTGACCGTCATCGGGTAGTAGGTGCCGCCCTTGACCGTCGCGTCGTTGGCCACGATCACGCACTCGCGCCCGGAGACCCGGCCGATCCCGGCGACGACGCCGGCGGAGGGGACGGCGTAGTCGTCGCCCTCGGCGCCGTACATCCCGTGGGCCGCCAGCGGCGCCAGCTCGAGGAACGGGCTCCCCGGGTCGAGGAGCCGGTCGACGCGGTCGCGGGCCAGCAGCTTGCCGCGGTCGGTGTGCTTCTGGCGGGCGCGCTCCGAGCCGCCCTGTCGGACCCGGGCCAGCCGGACGCGGAGGTCGTCGACGAGCTCGCGCATGGTCGGGGGGACCGGCGCGGGATCCGGGGTGGTGCTCACGGGGTCGGACACCGGGTCAGGTTAGCGATCGTTAACCTCCGGCGTCCAGTGGCGGGTGCTGGTACGACTTCCCTCGCGAGGCACGGCGAGGCACACTGATACCTGAGGAAGAGGGACTGCTGATCGTGGGGATCAGTGGGCCGCTGCGGGGGTGCGGCCCACTGGGAGCACCGGTAGGGGAGGCACGCGTGATTCCGCTTGCTGTCTGGGAGACGCCGAAGCGCCTGGTGGCGCTTCCGGCACCTCGAGCGTCCTCCGACGGGTTAACAGGCACTAACCTCAGGCCCGTGACCCCCCGGCGACAGCAGATCCTCGACATCGCGGCCGAGCTCTTCGCCGCGCGCGGGTTCCACGGCGTCTCCGTCGCCGAGCTCGGCTCCGCCTGCGGGATCTCCGGCCCGGCGCTCTACAAGCACTTCGAGTCCAAGGACGCGATGCTCGCCGAGATGCTGGTCTCCATCAGCGAGACCCTGCTCACCGAGGGCCGCAGCCGCGTCGCCACCGCCGACGGTGCCCGTCAGGCGCTCGTGGCGCTGGTCGAGTGGCACATCGAGTTCGCCATCGAACACCGCGCGCTGATCGTCGTCCAGGACCGCGACTGGAGCAGCCTGCCCGACGCCGCGCGCGAGCGGGTCCGTGCCCTGCAGCGCGCCTACGTCGACGTGTGGGCCACGCAGGTACGCCGCTTCCACCCCGAGCTCAGCCCCGAGACCTCCCGCACCCGCGCGCACGTGCTCTTCGGCCTGCTCAACTCCACACCGCACAGCGGCCGGCTGCCCGACCCGCAGATGCACGACGTGCTCCGCGACATGGCGCACGGCGCCCTCGGACTCGCCTGATCCGTCTGCTCCTTCCCCCGCTACGCTCTCGTGCATGAAGCTGAGCGACACCCTCGAAAAGGCCTTCAACGCGCAGATCACCCTCGAGCTGCAGGCCTCCCTGGTCTACCGCCAGCTCGCGATCGAGCTCGAGCTGATGGACCTGCCCGGCATGGCGGCGTGGCTGCGCCACCAGGCCGACGAGGAGATCGTGCACGCCAACAAGTTCATCGACCACGTCGCCGATCGCGACAACCACCCGCGCATCGGGGCGACCGCGGCGCCGAGCGCGCCGGTGGCCTCGGTGCTCGACGCCTTCGAGGCCGCGCTGGCCCACGAGGAGAAGGTGTCGGCCTCGATCCGCGACCTCTACCGCCTCGCCGAGGCCGAGGGCGACCTCGACTCGCGCCCGCTGCTCAACTGGTTCCTCGACGAGCAGATCGAGGAGGAGGCGACGGTCAAGGAGATCGTCGGCCGGGTCAAGATGATCGACGACGACGGCCCCGGCCTGCTCCGCCTCGACGAGGAGCTCGGCGCGCGCCCGGTGGCGACCACCGAGGTCCGCTGACCGGGATCGCCACGGCTCCCGTCACATCGCCTCGAAGGGGCTCTCCTGCTGCAGCAGGCGTGCCGCCCGCACCGCCGCGTCCTCGGCCACGACGAGGTCGTCCACCTCGTCGGGACCCTCACCGGCCTCGTCGCCCTCGGCGTCACGGCGGACCTCGTGCGGGTGGGGCCGGGTGATCGAGTGCAGGTCACGCAGCACGCGGTCGCGCGAGAGCCCGCGCAGGTGCGTGAGCACGAACGGGTCCGCCTGGATCAACCACGCCAGCTGGGTCAGCACCGCCAGCGCATGGGGACAGGGGTCGAGCCAGGCCTCGCACGAGCAGGCCGAGCCCAGCTCCCCGCCGTACGGCAGGAGCTCGACGCCGGCCTCCTCCACCGCCTCGACCAGGGCGTGCGGCAGCTGACCGGCGAGCAGCGCGGCGATCCGGCCCGACTCCGCGGCGACGAGCTCGGTGAAGGCCGCCGCGTCGGAGTCGCCGAGCACCGGGACGGTCACCTCCACGGTGAAGGCGTCGTGGCCCTGGGTCACGGCCGCCACGGCGCTGCCGTCGCCGACGGTGATGGCGCCGACCGCGCCGGCGCGCGCCAGGGATCGCCCGGCGCGGAGGTCGGCGGCACTGAAGGCGGCCTCCTCGACCGCGCGGAGCACGGCCTTGCTCCACCACGTGCCGGACCCGCCGCCGCGCCGCGCGGGCAGGCGAGGGTGGGTCGTGCCGGTCGAGCTCATCTCCTCAGCTCCACGAGGTCGCGCAGCTCCGCGTTGGACAGCTCGGTGAGGGCCGTCTCGCCGCGGGTCAGGACGGAGTCGGCGATGGAGCGCTTGCGCGTGAGCAGCTCGGCGATCTTCTCCTCGATGGTGCCCTGGGTGATCGCGCGGTGCACCTGCACGGGACGGGTCTGTCCGATGCGGTAGGCGCGGTCGGTGGCCTGGTCCTCGACGGCGGGGTTCCACCAGCGGTCGAAGTGGATGACATGGTCGGCGCGGGTGAGGTTGAGCCCGGTGCCGCCCGCCTTGAGGGAGAGCAGGAAGACCGGCAGCTCGCCCGCCTGGAAGCGGGCCACCATCGCGTCGCGCTCGCGGACGGGGGTGCCGCCGTGCAGGAACTGGTGGGGCACGCCGGTCGTGGCCAGGTGGCGCTCGAGCAGCCGGGCCATGGCGACGTACTGGGTGAAGACGAGGACGGCGCCGTCCTCGGCGATCACCGTGCCGACCAGCTCGTCGAGCAGCTCGAGCTTCTCCGAGCGCCCGCGCAGCTTGGGGTTGGGCTGGCGCAGGAAGTGGGCGGGGTGGTTGCAGATCTGCTTGAGGCCGGTGAGCAGCTTCAGCACCAGCCCCCGCCGGGTCTCCTCGTCGGCCTCCTCGATGCGGCGCATCGACTCGCGCACGAGCGACTCGTAGAGCACCACCTGCTCGCGGGTCAGGCCGAGGACGTGGTCGGTCTCGGTCTTGGCGGGCAGCTCGGGCGCGATGCCGGGGTCGGACTTGCGCCGACGCAGGAGGAACGGCCCGATCAGGTCGGCGAACTGCCGCGCCTTGGTCGGCTCGAGCCCGGACTCGATCGGGCCGGCCCACACCTTGCGGAAGGCGTTGCGGCTGCCGAGCAGGCCGGGGATCGCCCAGTCGAGGATCGACCAGAGCTCGGTGAGGTCGTTCTCGACGGGGGTGCCGGTCAGCGCCACGCGGGCGCTGCTCGGGATCGTGCGGAGCGCGCGGGCCGCGGCCGACCTGGAGTTCTTGATGTGCTGCGCCTCGTCGGCCACGACCAGGTCCCACGGCACCTCGGCCAGCAGCGCGGCGTCGTTGCGCATGGTGCCGTAGGTCGTGAGCACGAAGCCGTCGGTGACGCCGTCCAGGTCGCGGGCGCTGCCGTGGTGGCGGCGTACGGCGACGCCGGGGGCGAAGCGGCGGATCTCGGCCTCCCAGTTGCCGAGCAGCGACGCCGGGCAGACCACGAGCGTCGGGGCACCGCCGCGGTGCAGGTGGAGCGCGATGAGGGTGATGGTCTTGCCCAGGCCCATGTCGTCGGCCAGGCAGGCGCCCAGGCCCAGCGAGCTGAGCTCGGCGAGCCAGGTCAGGCCGCGGCGCTGGTAGTCGCGGAGCTCGGCCCGGAGGCCGGGGGGTACGTCGACGGGCTCGCCGGACGCCGCGTCGCGGAGGCGGTCGCGGACCCGCAGCAGGCTCGCGCCGACCACCGCCTCGTAGGGGACCTCCTCGATGTCGACGACCCCGGTGAGGGTGGCCGCGAGGGCCTGGACGGGGGCGATGGTGCGGATCAGCCGCTTGCGGGCCCGCTTGATCACGCCCGAGTCGACGGCGACCCAGTTGTCGCGCAGCCTGATGATCGGGCTGGTGGCGCGGGCGAGCTCGTCCATCTCGTCGTCGGAGAGCTCCTCGCCGTGCAGGGAGAGCTGCCACTCGAAGCCGAAGAGCGCCTGCGGCCCGAACAGCCCGTCCTGCAGCGGCTCGTCGCGGGTGCCGGCGGCCGACTGCCGGCCCAGCTCGACGCGCTGGGTCACCTCGCGGTCGAGGTAAGTGGGCCACATGACGGGGTGACCGACCTCGGTCAGCGCGGCGGCGCCGACGTCGAGGAGGGAGAGGATCTCGTCGGTGTCGAGCGTGATCTCGTCGGGGATCCGCAGGTCGAGCAGCCGCTCCAGCACCGGCCACGCGTCGGCCGCGGAGCGCAGCGCGATGGCCGCGTGGGTGCGGGCGCGCTCACCGAAGCCGTGCCCGGCGTCGGGCCCGGTCTCGGCCCAGAGCTCGGAGGCGTCGGCCATGTGGGCGGCGTTGTCGACGGCGTGGACCTGCGTCACGAGCCGCACCGCGCCGGCGACGAGCTCCTCCTCGTCGGCCTCGATCCGGAACGAGATCGACACCAGGTGCGGGCGGTCGTCGCGACCGCGGGAGCGGATGTGCGCGATGCGCCGCTGCAGCTGGTCGCTGAAGTCGTCGGGACTGGTCGCCGCCGGGCGAGCCACCGGGGCCAGCGCGCCGCGACGCGACCGGCCGGGCGTCGTGCGCGGCATCGTGTCGACGACGGCGTCGAGGAGTCCGCGGACCATGCCCTCCGCGGTGGCCTCGTCGAAGCCCGCACCGGCGCGCGAGCGCGCGAGGTCGCCGATGCGGCGCTCGTCGGCGGCGTCCAGTCCGGCGGCCTGCCAGTGCCGGCCCTCCGGGTCGGGGGCGAACCGGCCGGAGGCGACCAGCTGGAGCCCCATCAGCGCGGCGCCCGCGAGCAGCGCGACGGAGGGGTGGATGTCGTCCCGGTCGCGGACCTTGCCCAGCACCGGCAGCGCGCCACGGATCGGCATCACGATCGTGCGCCGCTCGTCGGTGAACTCGATCGAGCCCTCCCGGGGCGGCTCCCCCACCAGCAGCCTGGCGGGACCGGTGACCGGGACAAAGCTCATGCGACCTCCAGCAGGACCTTGGTTTCGACACGCTCGCTGCGCTCGCTGCTCAACCAGCGGTCCCACGTCTCGACAGCGACCGTAACGCCTGGCACCGACACAACGTTCCCCACCGACCCCGACCGGCTAGCGTCGACGCCCATGGGATCCCGCACGGACATCGCCGACCTGCTCGCCGCGCACCCGGTCGTCGACGGCCACAACGACCTGCTGTGGACCGCACGCGTCGCGACGGCGTACGACTTCACGCGCCTCGACGTCGGCGCGGGGGGCACGCCCACCCACACCGACCTGCCCCGGATGCGAGCCGGCGGGATGGGCGCGCAGTTCTGGTCGGTCTACGTCCCGTGCCGCCTGACCGGCGACGACGCGGTCAGCGCGACGCTGGAGCAGGTGGACGCCGCCCGCCACCTCACGCGGACGTACGCCGACCAGCTCGCGTGGGCCACGACCGCGGACGAGGTCGAGGCCGCGTGGGCCTCCGGCCGGATGGCCTCGCTGATGGGCGCGGAGGGCGGGCACTCCATCAACAGCTCGCTGGGCACCCTGCGCCAGCTGCACGCGCTGGGCGTGCAGTACCTGACGCTCACCCACAACGCCAACACCCCCTGGGCAGACTCGGCGACCGACCGACCGGCGGCCGGGGGGCTGACCGCCTTCGGCCGCGAGGTGGTCCGCGAGATGAACCGGATCGGGATGATGGTCGACCTCTCGCACGTCTCGGCCGACACCATGCGGGCCGCGCTCGAGGTCGCCGAGGCGCCGGTGGTCTTCAGCCACAGCTCGGCGCGTGCGGTCACCGACAGCCCGCGCAACGTCCCCGACGACGTGCTCGAGCAGATGGCCCGCGGCAACGGCGTGTGCATGGTGACGTTCGTGCCGAAGTTCGTGAACGCCGCCTGCGCCGACTGGCACCGCGAGATGGTCGCCGCGGCGGCGGCCGACGGCATCCCCGAGGCCGACGGCCTGCGGTTCGGCGCCTTCGAGGAGAAGTGGGTCGTCGACCACCCCCAGCCCCCGGCGACCCTGGCCGACGTGGTGGCGCACTGCGAGCACGTGCGCGAGGTGGCGGGGATCGAGCACATCGGGCTCGGCGGCGACTACGACGGCGTCGAGGTGCTGCCGGCCGGCCTCGAGGACGTCTCCACCTACCCCGCGCTGCTCGCGGCCCTCAGCGACCGCGGCTGGTCGGCCGACGACCTGTCCCGGCTCACCTGCCGCAACGTCCTGCGGGTGATGCGGGAGGTCCGGGCGGTGGCGACCGACCTGCAGCAGGTGCGCGGCCCGAGCCTGGCGCGGATCGAGGACCTCGACGGCGCCTGACCCGGGGGCAGTCTGACACGCGATTGTCACGCGCGGTCGTCGCGACCGACGTGATCCAGCCCACCCCGAAAAGGATTGGGTCGTTGTCGTGTGCAACCAATACCGTGGTCGGGTGACCGACACCCAGATCCAGCCCGGCGACACCCATCCGGACCACTCCGACAAGCTCGACAAGGGCGTCCTGATGGTGGCCGGCGTCGTCGTCCTCGGCGCCATCATGTCGATCCTCGACATCACCGTCGTCTCCGTCGCGCTGGAGACCTTCCAGCGCGAGTTCAACGCCACCGCCGCCGAGGTCGCGTGGACGATGACCGGCTACACCCTCGCGCTCGCCAGCGTCATCCCGCTCACCGGCTGGGCCGCGGACCGCTTCGGCACCAAGCGCCTCTACCTCCTCGCCGTGCTGCTCTTCACGGCCGGCTCGGTGCTCTGCGCGACGGCCACCTCGCTCGAGCTGCTCGTCCTCTACCGGGTCCTCCAGGGCCTCGGCGGCGGCATGCTGATGCCGCTCGGCATGACGATCCTGACCCGCGCCGCCGGTCCCGAGCGCGTCGGACGCGTGATGGCCGTGCTCGGCATCCCGATGCTGCTCGGCCCGATCTTCGGCCCCATCCTCGGCGGCGCGCTCATCGACAGCGCCTCGTGGCACTGGATCTTCCTGATCAACCTGCCCATCGGCATCGCGGCCCTCGTCTACGCCTGGATCGTGCTGCCGAAGGACTCGGTCGAGCCGTCGGAGACCTTCGACTGGCTGGGCATGGTGCTGCTGTCCCCGGGTCTGGCCGCGTTCCTCTACGGCGTCAGCTCGATCCCCGAGCACGGCACCGCCACGGCCACCGAGGTGTGGCTGCCCGCGACGCTCGGCCTGGTCCTGATCGCCGCCTTCGTCCCGTGGGCGCTGGCACGTCGCAACCTCCACCCGCTGGTGGAGCTGCGCCTGTTCAAGAACAAGGACATGACGGTCGCGGTGCTGGCGATGATGCTGTTCGCGATCGCCTTCTTCGGCGCCTCGCTGCTCTTCCCGCTCTACTTCATCCAGGTCCGCGGCGAGGACGCCCTCGGCGCCGGACTGCTGCTCGCCCCGCAGGGCATCGGCGCGATGATCACCATGCCGATCGCCGGCGTCCTGGCCGACAAGATCGGCCCCGGCAAGATCGTCCTCGTCGGCGTCACGGTCATCACCGTGGGCATGGCGATGTTCACCCAGATCGGGGCGGACACGTCGTACGCCTACATGCTCGGCGCGCTGTTCGTGATGGGCCTCGGCATGGGCGGCACCATGATGCCGATCATGACGGCCGCGCTCGCGACGCTGACCGCGCACAACGTGGCCCGCGGCTCGACCCTGCTCAACATCACCCAGCAGGTCGCCGCCTCCATCGGCACCGCGCTCTTCTCGGTGATCCTCACCAACCAGATCAAGGGCAGCGACACGGCCGGTGCCTACCTGGCGTCGCGCTCCGCCGAGGGTGACCCCGGAGTGCTGGCCGCGATCGCCGAGAAGTTCGGGATGTCCGCCGACCAGTTCGCCGGCTTCGCGGCGTCCGGTCAGGCGCCGCTCGCCGACGCGTTCGCGACGGTCTTCATCGTCGCGACGATCCTCGTCGCCTGCTGCCTGATCCCCGCCGCCTTCCTGCCGCGCAGGAAGGTCGCCCCGGTCGACCCGGCGGCGATGATGGGTCACTGACCGCACAGCACGTCCCGGCGACCGGGCGGTTCCCCTCGGGGAGCCGCCCGGTCGCTGCACGTGCGGAGCATGATGGGAAGGAGATCGTCGCGAGCTGTCGATTTCCGGTGGCGAGCGGCGACGAGGTGATGAGGGGCCCCGACCGGCGGGGCCGCAGCACGAGAGGCACCGCCATGAAGTACGTCCTGATGTACACCTCCCGCCCCGACCTGGCCGCAGGCGTCGACCCCGAGACCGCCCAGGCCGCCTACAAGCGGGTCTACGAGTGGTTCGGTGAGAACGCCGGCGTCATGGCCGACTCGGGCGCCGAGCTGCTCGGCGTCGAGACCGCGACCACGGTCCGGCACTCCCCCGAGGGCCCCGTCGTGGTCGACGGGCCCTTCAACGAGGCCAAGGAGGTCGTCGGCGGGTTCAGCGTCATCGACGTGCCCGACATGGACGCCGCCATCGCCGTCGTCCGGACCTGGCCGATGCTCGACCTGGCCGGGGTCGCCGTCGAGATCCGGCCCATGGTCGAGGACTACTCCCACATGGAGGGGTGACGCACCGGCGGCCGACCACCACGGACGACCTCCTCGCGCGCACCCTGCGCGAGGAGGCCGGCCCGCTGGTGGCCCGGCTCTCGCGCCGGTTCGGGGACTTCGACCTGGCCGAGGAGGCCGTGCAGGGGGCGGTGGTCGAGGCACTCACGTCGTGGCGTCGCGACGGTCCGCCGCAGCGACCCGGAGCCTGGCTCCAGGTCGCCGCGGCCCGCAACGCGATGGACGGCGTACGGCACCGCGACCGCCAGCGCGCCCTCGCCGCCCGGGCCGACCCACGGGTCGCCGGGTCCGAGGACCCGACGAACGGCACCGACGACCGGCTGGCGCTGCTCTTCGCGTGCTGCCACCCGGCCCTCGCACCCGACGTGCGACTGGCCCTCACGCTGCGCGCGGTCGTCGGCCTCACCACGCCCCAGATCGCCCGGGCCTTCCTCGTGCACGAGACCACGCTGGCCCAGCGCATCGTCCGCGCCAAGCGCAAGATCGTCTCGACCCGCATCGCACTGACCGTGCCTCCCCCGACCGAGCTGTCGGCGCGCCTGGGGGACGTGCTGGCCGTCGTCTACGTCATGTTCAACGAGGGGTTCGTCTCCTCCACCGGGGCCACCCAGGACCGTGACCCCGCGGCCGACGCGGTGTGGCTCGCCGGCGTGGTCGCCACCGCGCTGCCCGGCGAGGCCGAGGCGTGGGGCCTGGCCGCCCTCCTCACCATCCAGCACGCCCGGAGCCGCGCGCGGTTCGCCGACGGCGACCTCGTCCTGCTGCGCGACCAGGACCGGGCGCTCTGGGACGCGGCGGCCATCGCGGACGGCGAGCGGCTGATCGAGCGGGCCGCAGCCCTGCGCCGGCCGGGCCCCTACCAGCTCCAGGCGGCGATCGCGGCCGTGCACGCCACCGGGTCGAGCTGGGCGGAGACGGACTGGCTCCAGATCTCCCTGCTCTACGACGAGCTGGCCCACCACGACCCGTCGCCCGTCGTCCGGCTCAACCAGGCGGTCGCCCACGCCCAGGTGGCCGGGCCGGCGGACGCCCTCGCGCGCCTGGAGTCGCTGGCGGGCCCGCTCGCGGGCTACCACCCGTTCCATGCCACTCGTGCCCACCTGCTGACCGCGCTGGGCCGCGACGCCGAGGCGGCGGAGGCCAACACCAGGGCCCTCGCGCTGACGACCAACGACGCGGAGCGTCGGCTGCTGACGACCCGGCTCCACCGCCGCCCGATGGACGACGGCTCCTGACGCTCAGCCCTGGGTGGCCAGCACCAGCGGCAGCACCGCGGCCGCGCCGGCCGCACGGATCGCGGTCGCGGCGACCGTGAGCGTCCATCCGGACGCCACCTGGTCGTCGACCAGCAGGACCGTCGCGCCGGCGGGGACCTCGGCGTCCAGCCCGCCCCGGCGGCGTACGGCGGCGACGCGCTGCGCCGAGTTGGACTGACCGGCCCGCGGCGGCACCGAGCCGTCGCGGATCGCCCAGGTGCCGACCACCGGGATCTGCATGACCCGGGAGAGGCCGTCGGCGAGGTCGCGACCGAGCGTGGGCCGCGTCGCCGACTCGACCACGACGATGACGTCGGGGCGCGACGTCCACTCCGGGGCCCAGTCCTTCATCACGTCCATCACGGCCTGCGCCAGCGCCGGGGGGACCGGGCCGTCGGGGGTGTCCTCGCGGAAGAGGGCGCGCAGCGCCTGGCCGTGACCGAGGTCGGTGAGCCGGGCGACCGCCCGCCCGGGCTCGGCGCCGTCGGCGATCTTGCCCTTGAGGTCGAGGCCGAGGTTGGCGAGCGCGGTGGGCCACATCCGGCGCGGCTCGAGCGTCACGCCGGGGCGCGAGAGGCGCTCGCCGGCCTCCGCCACCGCGGCCTCGCTGAGGGAGGTGGAGAGGGTGAGTCCGCCGCAGTTGTCGCACCGGCCGCAGTCGGTCGCGTCGGGGTCGTCGAGCTGCTCGCGGAGGTAGCGCATCCGGCACTGGTCGGTCGTGAGGTAGCCGAGCATCGCCTGCTGCTCGCGCTCGCGGGCCTCCGCGACCCGGGCGTAGCGCTCGGCGTCGTAGTCCCACGGCCGGCCGGTGGCGACCCAGCCGCCCTGCACCCGCTGGACGGCGCCGTCGACGTCGAGCACCTTGAGCATCGACTCGAGCCGGTTGCGGCCGAGCTCGACGCGGGTCTCCAGCGTCGCGGTGGAGAGCGGGCGCTCGGAGTCGGCCAGCGCGGCCAGCGTCTCGCGCACCTGCTCCTCGCGCGGGAAGCCGAGGGAGGCGAAGTAGGCCCAGATGTCGCGGTCCTCGATCTGCGGCAGCAGCACGACGGTGGCGTCGTCGGTGCCGCGGCCCGCGCGGCCGACCTGCTGGTAGTAGGCCACCGGCGACTGGGGCGCCCCGAGGTTGATCACGAAGCCGAGGCTGGCGTCGAAGCCCATGCCCAGCGCGCTGGTCGCGATGAGCGCCTTCACCCGGCCCTCGACCAGCGCCTGCTCGAGCCCGTGCCGCTCGTCGGCCTCGGTCTGGCCGGAGTAGGCCGCGACCTCCAGCCCGCGGGCGCGGAGGTAGCCCGCGACCTCCTGGGTGGCGGCCACGGTGAGGCAGTAGACGATGCCCGACCCCGGCTGCTCGGCGAGGTGGTCGGCCAGCCAGGCCAGCCGCTGCTCGGGCATCTTGAGCTGCACGACCCCGAGCCGCAGCGACTCCCGGTCGAGGGTGCCGCGCTGCACGAGGACCGCGTCGGAGGAGCCGTCGGCGTGCACGCCGAGCTGCTCGGCGACGTCGTTGGTCACGCGCGCGTTGGCGGTCGCCGTGGTGGCCAGCACCGGGATGCCGGACGGCAGCTCGGCGAGCAGCGTGCGCAGGCGGCGGTAGTCGGGGCGGAAGTCGTGGCCCCAGTCGGAGATGCAGTGGGCCTCGTCGACCACGAGCAGCCCGCACGTCGCGGCCAGTCGGGGCAGCACCTCGTCACGGAAGCCGGGGTTGTTGAGCCGCTCCGGGCTGACGAGCAGCACGTCAACCTCGCCCGAGGCGATCTGGTCGTGGATGGGCTGCCACTGGTCGATGTTGGTCGAGTTGATCGTCACCGCCCGGATGCCGGCGCGCTCCGCCGCGGCGATCTGGTTGCGCATCAGCGCCAGCAGCGGGCTCACGATGACCGTCGGGCCGGCACCGGCCTCGCGCAGCAGCTTGGTCGCCACGAAGTAGACGGCCGACTTGCCCCATCCGGTGCGCTGCACGACGAGGGCGCGGCGGCGGTCGACCGCGAGCGCCTCGATGGCAGCCCACTGGTCCTCCCGCAGCACGGCGTCGTCGCGGCCGACCAGCGCCTTCAGGTGGCGCTCGGCGGCCGCGCGGGCGGACTGGCGTACGTCGTCGGTGACGGCGGGCTGGGCGGAGGTGCTCATGCGCACTGTCTACCAACAGGGACCGACGCCGTGCGTGGCACGGGGCCCGGAGGTCAGCGGCGCTGGCTGTCGGCGATGAAGCGGTCGAGGTCGATGCCGGCCTTGCGCGCGGCCCGGCGGACCTCGGTCGTCGTCAGGTCGGGGGCGAGCACGACCTCCGGCTCGATGGAGCGGTCGGCGTCGGCGTACTGGCTCTGGAGGGCGGCCTGCTCGGCACCGCTGGCGGACGCGTCGGCCGCGACCTGCGCGGTCACCGCGACGGCGGCGCCGGTGAGCAGTGGGCTCACGGTCGGCGTGTAGCCACCCGCGTGGCCGGCGGCCTTGGGGTGGTAGCTCTCGCTGATGGGGTTGGAGAGCCCGTTGATCCACTCCGGGTTGTCGCACACCGCGTGGCCGATGAACGCGTTCGTCGGGTTGGCGAAGGAGAACCCCGCCGCCGAGGCGGCCGCGGCGGTCCTGGTGTTGATCAGGTCGGCCATCTGGTTCAGGCGCGCCTCCTCGGCCGGGGAGAACCAGGTGAGGGCGTTGCAGTCCTCGCCCATGAAGATCCGCGGGTAGCCGACCACCACGACCTTGGCGTACGGCGACCGCGCGCGGATGGAGGAATAGAGGGTCGTGAGCTGGGCAGGGAGCGTGCTGTTGACGAACGCCTGGGCGGTGTCGATCCTGCCGTTGCAGTTGCTCGCCCAGCCGGGCAGGGCGCACTCGGTCAGCACGCTGGCGAAGCCGGCGTCGTTGCCGCCGACGGAGATCGTGACGTAGGTGGTGGCCGAGGTGAGCGCGGAGAGCTGGGTGTTGGTGACGTCGGGGATCGTGGCGCCGGAGCACGCGCGGAAGTTGAGGGCGTAGCCGCGGGCCGCCGCGATCAGGCTCGGGTAGGCCTGCGCGGAGCGCTGGCAGCTGGTGCCGTCGCTGATGTAGGAGCGGGTGCCGGTGCCGGAGGCGTAGGAGTCGCCGAGGGCGACATAGGCCGGCGCCGCAGCCTGGGCGGGCTGGAGCAGCAGGGGGCTGAGCAGGCCGACGAGGGCCGAGCCGAGCACCGCGACGAGGCGGGATGAAGGCGTGCGAGTCATGCGTGGGTCCTCCGAGATCGACGGCCACCCGAGTGTGGCCGCCATCACACTAGGGAGTCACCGCCGTCGCCACCAGACCGAACGGTCAGGGCTGCCGGACCGATCGCCCGTCAGGACCGCACGCGGCGCAGCCGGGGACCGGGCGGCGGCAGGGCCGCGGCGTCGCGGAAGGACTCGCCCACGAGGACCGGCACGACCTCGCTGACGTCGTGCTGGGCGGCGATCTCCACGTCGGCGATGAAGCCGGCCTCGGCCAGCTCGATCCCGCTCGCCGCGTTGAGCAGGTCGGCGGGCATGGCGGTCGCCCGCCAGGCGGCCACGGCCATCCGGGCCTCGGGGCTCGCGGCGGCCGGGGACTCCAGCTCACCGACCAGCGCCGCCAGGACCGCACCCGCACCCCACAGGTCCTCCACGGCCGGGCGGAGCGTGTCGTCGTACCACCGCTCCCCCGCGGGTACGACAACCACGCTGGCGCCGTCGGCCACCCGGGGCGCCAACCACCGGGCCACCGCGCCGGCGTTGCGCAGGCACGCCCCGACCACCTCGGCCCCGGAGTCGGCGAGCGCGAAGGCGATGGTCGAGCCGTTGGGCGAGGGCAGCACCAGGCGCTCGATCCCCTCCACCTCCGACAGGCTCGCCGGCGAGAGCGAGACGTGCCGCGCATCCCCGCGCGAGAGCGCCTCGAAGCGCCCGATCGCCAGCGTCGCGCCGTGGCGCAGGGCGTGCTCGGCGGCGCGGGAGTCCTTCCAGCGGAAGGGGAAGACCTCGATGCCGCGCTCGAGGGCAACGCTCAGGGTCGTGGTGAAGGAGAGCACGTCGACCACGACCGCGTAGTCCGCCGGCACCTCGGCGGCACCCGTCGGCCCCCACTCCATACGGAGCCGGTGGGTGGACTGGTCATGGCCGGGCAGCGTCACGGGACCATTCAACAGCCGCGGATCGTGATCCCGGAAACGTCTGCGTGGTGGGAGCCGGCGGTTGCGTCATTTCTCCGCGCGCGAGTGTCGGGACCACCTACTCTCTGGTAACCCAGAAATCCACAGAACATCCACGAGGAGTCATCGTGAAGGGAACCCCCCGGACGGCCGTCGCCGTCCTCGTCGCCGTCCTGGCACTGATCCTCTCGGCGGGCGCCGGAGCCACCGCGTCGATCCTCATCACCGGCAAGCAGATCAAGGACGGGACCGTCACCACCGCGGACGTGAAGAACCGTTCCCTCAAGGCCAGGGACTTCTCCGCCGGTGCGAAGAGCACGCTCCGCGGCCCGGCCGGATCCGCGGGCGATCGGGGTGCCACGGGAGCGACCGGCCCTGCAGGACCTGCAGGACCTGCAGGACCTGCCGGGCTGAGCGGCTTCGAGGTGGTCAGGTCCTCCATCCCCCTCACCGGTCTGCTGAGCGGGGTCACGAGTGCCGCGTGCCCCGCGGGCAAGCAGGCCATCGCGGCCACCGGGGGGGCCAGCAACCCCCTCCTCGGTGTGCTCACCCAGGTCACGCGCCTGAGTGACACCGCCTTCAAGGCGACGGCGCTCAGCGCGCTGCCCATCGGGGCCAACAGCCTCGACCTCGACGTGGTCTGCGCCACCGTCGCGCGCTGACCCCTCCGACACTGGAGCGCGGGGGCGCCGGGTCCGTCCCCGCGCTCCACTGACGCAGGCGGTCCCTCAGCCGTGGTCGCTGCTCGACCACCATCGATCAGGTCCGCTCCGCGTCCCTGATCACCAGATCCGGACGCGACCCTCCGGCTCGAGCCACAGGCCGTCGCCCGGCTGGGTCTCGAAGACCTCGTGGAACTCGTCGAGGTTGCGCACGATGTTGGCGCGGAACTCGGCCGGGCTATGCGGGTCGATGGTGAGGTACTGGAGCTCCTGCTCCTTGCGGCGCTTGGTGCGCCAGACGTGCGCCCAGTTGAGGAACAGGGTCCGCCGCTCCTCGAGCGTCGCCTGGTCGTCGCGGCTGATGACGTACGCCTTGTGCGCGATCGTCAGGCCGCCGAGGTCGCCGATGTTCTCGCCGACGGTCAGGCTGCCGTTGACGTGCTCACCGGGCAGGGTGCGCGGCTCGAACTCGTCGTACTGCGCGATCAGGGCCTGCGACTTGGCCTCGAAGGCGGCCTTGTCGGCCGCGGTCCACCAGTCGTGCAGGTTGCCGTCGCCGTCGTACTGCGCGCCCTGGTCGTCGAAGCCGTGGCCCAGCTCGTGGCCGATGACCGCGCCGATGCCGCCGTAGTTCTCCGCCTCCTCGGCGTCGGGGCTGAAGAAGGGCGGCTGGAGGATGGCGGCCGGGAAGCAGATCTCGTTGGTGCCCGGGTGGTAGTAGGCGTTGACGGTCTGCGGGAGCATCAGCCACTCGTCGCGGTCGACGGGCTGGCCGACCTTCTCGAGCTGCCGGTCGGTCTCGAAGGCCGACGCCGCGTTGACGTTGGCCATCAGGTCATCGGCGGAGATGGTGAGCGCGGAGTAGTCGCGGAACTCCGTCGGGTAGCCGATCTTGGGGTAGAAGCGGTCGAGCTTGTCGTACGCCTTCTGCTTGGTGTCCTCCCCCATCCAGTCGAGCGTCTCGATCGAGCGGCGGTAGGCCGTGACGAGGTTGGCGACCAGCTCGTCCATCATCTGCTTCGACGTGGGCGGGAAGTGGCGCGAGACGTAGACCTTGCCGACGGCCTCGCCGATCGCGCCCTCGACGAAGTCGACGCCGCGCTTCCAGCGGGCCCGCAGCTCCGGGGTCCCGTTGAGGGTGCGGCCGTAGAAGTCGAAGTTGGCCTGGACGAACTCGTCGGGCAGGTAGGGCGCGGAGCTGCGGATGATCCGCACGTGCAGGATGTCGCGCCACGCCTCGATCGGCGTCTCCTCGAGCACCGCCGAGAGGTGGGAGAAGAAGTCGGGCTGCATCACGATCGTGGTGCGCAGGGTCTCCTCGGTGCCGCCGAGGGCGGTGACGTAGGTGATCCAGTCGAAGGCCGGGCAGAGCTCCTGCAGCTCCTCGAGCCTCTTGTGGTTGGTGGTCTTCTGCACGTCGCGCGTCTCGGCGGCCTCCCAGTGGCCCTCGGCCAGCCGGGTCTCGTACGCCAGCACGGTCGCGGCCGCGCCCGTCGGGTCGTCGTGCCCGCTCAGGGTCAGCAGCTTCGTGAGGTAGGCGACGTACTTCTCGCGGATCTCGGCGAACTTCTCGTCGCGGTAGTAGGACTCGTCGGGCAGGCCGAGCCCGCCCTGGGCGAGGTAGACGATGTTCTTCGAGGCGTCGCCGCGGTCGGGCGTGATGTAGGAGCCGAACAGCCCGGGGCCGCCGATGCGCTCGAACATGCCGAGGAACGCCGCGAGCTCGGTGAGATCGCTGATCCCGTGCGCCTGGTCGAGCAGGCCCTGCACCGGTCGCAGGCCCAGGGACTCGATCGTGTCGGTGTCCATGAAGGAGGCGTAGAGGTCGCCCACCTTGCGCTCGTCCTCGTCGAGCTCGTCGGCGGGACGGTCGGCGAGGTCGGTGATGATGTCGCGCACCTGCTGCTCGGCGGCGTCGGCCAGCGCGATGAACGCGCCCCAGCTCGACTTGTCGGAGGGGATCTCGGTCTCCTCCAGCCAACGGCCGTTGACGTGGCCGAACAGGTCGTCCTGCGGTCGGATGTCGGGGTTCATGCCGTCGCGGGCGGCGTCGAGGATCGTCACCCGCCGACCCTAACCCGGCAGGCCAGACAGACCACCGCGCACTGGTCCAGACCACGTGCTGGCACGACTGGAAATGCGCCGCCGGCGGTCAGCGCACCCGCACGACCGACTTGCCGAGGGTGCGGCGCTCGTCCATGTCGACGAGCGCCCGCCCGAAGTCGGCCATGTCGTAGGTCGCGCCGATCGGCGGCCTGATGACGCCCGACTCGATCATCGGGGCGAGGCGGTGCCACTGCTTCTGCATGTAGCCCGGGCGGGTCATCGCATAGGCGCCCCAGCCGACGCCGCGGACGTCGGTGTTGCCCAGCAGCAGCCGGTTGACCTTGACCTCGGGGATGCCCTGGCCGGCGGCGAAGCCGACCACGAGGATCCGGCCCTGCTCGGCCAGGCAGCGCAGCGAGTCGGTGAAGGCGTCGCCCCCCACCACGTCGAGCACCACGTCGACCCCGCGGCCCTGGGTGAGCTCCTTGACCGCACCCTTGAAGTCCGGGCCGATGACGACCTCGTCGGCACCGGCGGCCCGTGCGAACGCGGCCTTCTCCTCGGTGCTGACGACGGCGATGGTGCGCGCCCCGAGGCCCTTGGCCACCTGCAGGGTCGCCGTGCCGACGCCACCGGCGGCGCCGTGCACGAGGACCGTCTCGCGGTCGCGCAGGCCGCCGCGCTCCTCGAGCGCGAAGAGGGCGGTGAGGTAGTTCATCGGCAGCGCGGCGCCCTCGTCGTACGACATCTCGTCGGGCAGCGCGAAGGTGAAGATCGCCGGGTTGGCGACGACCTCGGCGGCGCCGCCGTGGAGGTTGACGCCCGCGACCCGCTGGCCGACGGTGAAGCCGCTCGAGTCACCGGCACCGGGGTCGAGGACCACGCCGGCGAAGTCGACGCCGAGCGTGAAGGGCGGCTCGGGCTTGAACTGGTACTCCCCGCGGCTCAGCAGGAGGTCGGGGAAGGCGACGCCCACGCTGTGCACCTCGACCAGAACGTCGTGGGCGGCCGGGGTGGGTGGGTCCACCTCGCGCACCTCGATGTCGGTGGGACCCGTGAGCGCGACGACCTGGACTGCCTTCATGGGACCGGAGGCTAGCCGACGGCCTTGACCTCGCTGAGCTCGAAGTGCATCGGGTCGGTGTAGCGCCAGTCCCCGCCCCAGGCGAAGCCCCAGGTCTTGAAGATCGCCACCACGTCGCGGTCCATCTGGCCGACCGTGCCGCGGCCGTTGCCGGGGACGTTGAGGTCGAGCGCGAGGCCGAAGGAGTGGTTGGACAGCGTGGTCGTGTTGGCGATGAAGCGCGGGTAGTAGCACCCGGCGTACTCCCCCGGGTGGATCGCGTCGGACAGGCCGCGCTGCTGCACCTCGAGCAGGGCGGCGCGCAGCTGCGGGAAGAGGTCCTTGTGGCAGGTGACGCTGCCGAGGATCGGCACCACCTCGGTGCGGATGTTGGCCGCGACCCACGAGGACTCCGGGGCGATCCGTCCACCGCCGATGACGCGGTAGCGGTAGGTGCCGACGACGCTGCCCAGCGTGTCACCGGTGGGGATCGCGGTGAGCTTGGCGTCGGGGTCGAGCCCGATCCGCGAGGCCACGTCGAGCATCTGGACCGACGCGTCCTTGCCGACCAGCTTCTCCAGCGGCTTGCGGATCGTGGCGGGGGTGATGTCGTCGGTGGAGATCAGCAGGCCGTTGTCGGTGGCCATCTCGATGTCGCCGGCCCATGCGGTGTTGACGACCATGTCGATGGTGGGGATCTGGGGGGTGTAGGCCCCCACGTGCAGGGTCGGTGCCTGCTCGTCGCTCCCGAGCCGGATCATCCCGTCCTGGTCGGCGAGCCGCTTGGCCACCTCCTGGTCGATCGCCATCTCGCCGCCGGCCACCCGGTCCCAGGCCTCCTGGAAGTCGGCCACGTCGGCCTGCGTGAAGTGCCGGTAGTCGCCGGGGTCGACCGACGCGACCGTCAGCACGCGGTTCTCCAGGCTGACCTGGCCCAGGCCGATGCGCTCGGTGTGCGCGACGCCCTCGAGCTTCTCGATCCGCTTCACCAGCGCGTCGTCGAGGGGCTTGTCCCACTGCACGAGGATGTCGGCGCTCCACAGCCGTCCGTCGCGCTTGCCCGGCGGGTCCACGGCGTGCGCGGGGTCGGCGACCGGCACGGCCGGCGTGCTCGAGGGGTCGGCGCTCGAGGGCTCGGAGGCGGGCGTGGGGTCCGGCTCGACGGGGGTGCCCGAGTCGCTGCACGCGCCGAGCAGCAGGGTCAGCGCAGCCGCGACCGCCACCCCCGCTCCCCGTCGTACGCGCATGTGAGAGACCTTAGGCAGGAGTTGTGCGGATCCGGCCGGGAATCGCGATCCACGAGACCAGTCCCCCGACCACGAGCAGGAGCGCGCAGGCGAGCATCGCGGAGCCGTACGCCGTGTCGAAGCGGGCCGGGTCGCGGTAGTCGTCGCCCGCGAGGCCGACGGCCATGGGCAGGGCGGCGACCGCGAGCAGGGAGCCGGCGCGGGCGACGGCGTTGTTGATGCCGCTGGCGATGCCGGTGTCCTCGTCGGGCGCCGCGGCGAGCACGGTCGCGGTCAGCGGCGCCACCATCAGCGCGAGCCCGAGCCCGAAGACCGTGATCCCGGGCAGTACGTCGGTCCAGTAGACGACGTCCGCGTCGACACGTAGGAGCAGCACGGTGCCGGCGGCCATCACCACCGGCCCGAGCGTCATCGGGACACGCGGGCCGATCCGCGCGGCCAGCTCGCCGCCCTTGGCCGCGAGGAACAGCATGCAGACCGTGACCGGCACCGTGGCCAGCCCGGCCGCCAGCGCGCCGTACCCGCCGACGGTCTGCAGCTGGAGGGTCAGGAAGAACATGATCGCGCCGAGTGCCGCGTAGACCAGGAGGGTCATCGCGTTGGCGGCGCTGAACGTGCGGTCGCGGAAGATCCCGAGGCGCAGCATCGGCTCGGGGGTGCGGTGCTCGACGAGGAGGAACGCGGCGCCGGTGAGCAGCGCGACCACGGCCGCCCACGGCGCGAGCCGGCCGCCCCACTCGATCAGCGCGTACGTCGTACCGCCCAGCGCCGCGACCACGAGCAGGGCGCCGGGGACGTCGAAGTGCCTGGAGGCGTGGGGATCGCGGGTCTCCGGCACCCAGCGGTGCGCGATCACGACCGTGACCACGGCCAGCGGCAGGTTGACCAGAAAGATCCAGCGCCAGCTGGCGTAGTCGATCAGCACCCCGCCGATGAACGGGCCGATCGCGGCCGCGATCCCGCCGAGCCCGGACCAGGCGCCGATCGCCTTGGGCCGGTCCTCGCTGACGAACGCGCCCTGGATCATGGCCAGGCTGCCCGGGGTGAGCAGCGCGCCGCCGACGCCCTGGAGCACGCGCGCCGCGATCAGCACCTCCGGGTTGGGTGCGAGGCCGCACAGCAGCGAGGCCAGCGCGAACCACCAGGTGCCGAGCACGAAGACCCGACGCCGCCCGAAACGGTCGCCCAGCGAGCCGCCGAGCAGGATCAGGCTGGCCAGCGACAGCAGGTAGCCGTTGGTCACCCACTGGAGCTGGGCCAGGCTCGCGTCGAGGTCCTCGCCGATGGTCTTCAGCGCGACGTTGACGACCGTCCCGTCCAGCAGGGTCATCCCCGAGCCGAGCACGGCGGCCGCGACGACGGCCCGGCCCGTCGTCGTTCCAAGCCGAACGCTGGCCGGTGCCGAAGTACTCACACGATGAACCCTAGGATCCTCCCCGTGACCACGGTGGCCGCGACCGAGCGGCGGCTCGTCGAGCACGTCGACCGGCTCGCCGCGGACCACCCGCCCATCGACCTCGCGAGCGTCGACTTCTCCGTGCGCCGTCCGGACCTGCTGGGCGCGCGCTACGGCCACGTCCTGGACTAC
>NZ_JAOPWY010000079.1 GCF_025965415.1 Nocardioides sp. | reverse complement strand
CACGAGGCCCGCGCTCACGAGCGCGAACCCCGCCGCCGCGGCCAGGCCCCAGCGCCAGCCGGCGAGGTCGGCCACGGGGGCGGTGACCAGGCGCCCCGCCATCCCGCCGAGCGCCGTGCCCCCGATGTAGAGGCCGAAGGCCCGGCCGTGGGCCGAGGGGTGCAGCTCCTCGCGCAGGTAGGCCGTCGCGACCGCAGGGAGGCCCGCCAGCGTCACTCCCTGCAGCATCCGCAGCCCGAGCAGCACCTCCCACGTCGGGGCGACGGCGCAGGCCAGGGCGACCGCGGTGGCCGACCAGAGGGCGAGATGGATCAGCCGCGTGCGCCCCACGACCTCGGACAGCGGGCCGGCGACCAGGAGAGTGACGGCCAGCGCGGCCGTGGTCAGCGACAGCGCGAGCGTCGCGTGCGTCGGGGAGACGGCGAACGCCTCGACCAGCTCCGGGAGCAGGGACTGCACGTCGTAGAGCAGCACGAAGGTCGCCATCCCGGCAGCGAACATGGCCACCATGATGCGCCGGTAGCCGTCGCTGCCCGGGCGGTGCGGCGCGTGCCCGGCCGCGTCGGTGGGAGTCCGGGGCAGTCCCGTGGTGCTCACCGGTCGATGGTGCGCCACCCGGCGTCATGCGTCCAATGTCGTCCTGCGCTCGAATACATACCTCACACGTATGATGCGGCTCGTGATGATGCGCGACCTCGCGTGGCTGGTGGAGCTCGCCGACCACGGGCACGTGACGGAGACCGCCGCGTCGCTCGGGACCAGCCAGCCGACGCTCTCGCGGGCGCTGGCGCGGCTCGAGGACGAGCTGGGGGTGCGCATCTTCGAGCGGCTGCCGACCGGCGTGGAGCCGACGCCCGACGGCGAGACGGTGATCGAGGCCGCCCGCGACCTGGTCGGCCGGCACGACCTGCTCAGGGCCGCGCTCGCCCACCGCCTCTCGCCGGAGACCGGCCTGGTGCGGCTCGCGTTCCTCGACTCGATGGCGACCACGCTCGTGCCGCGGCTGCTGCGCGCCTTCCACGCCAGCGCCCCCGGGGTGAAGGTGGTGCTGAGCCAGGAGCCCACCCACCACATCCACCGTGACCTCGAGCGCGGCGTCGTCGAGCTCGGCCTCACCATGGACCCCGCTCCGGGGCAGGCCTGGCTGCCGGTGCGCCGCGAGCGGCTCGTGGTGGTGGTGCCACCGACGCACCGGCTCCGGCACCGCAAGAGGGTCGACCTCATCGAGCTCGCCGACGACGAGCTCGTCACCACCCCCGCCGGGTTCGCCCACAGCGCCCTCCTGGAGGGGCTGCTCGCCGAGGCCGGCGTCGACCTGAGGGTGTCCTTCGAGAGCGCCGACCTGGCCACGATCGAGGGGCTGGTCGCGGCCGGACTGGGCGTCGCCGTCGTGCCCGAGGCGTTCGCAGGCCAGAGCGGCTCGATCGGCCTCGCGCTCGCCTCGCCGGGGGCGACGCGCACGATCGGCCTCACCTGGCGCACCGACCGGGCCCTGGCGCCGCCCGCGGAGCGGTTCGTCGCCTTCGTGCGCGCGCGCACGTGGGACGAGGACTGACGCAGGGCACGACAATGACCCGCCCGGGCTGGATCGGGCGGGCCAGTCGCGAAGGGTCAGCCCTTGCGCGGGCCGAACAGGAGGCCGCGTCGCTTGGCGTTGCGCGGCTGCGGGATGGCCGGGGCGGGCCACCACTCGAGGGTCTGGTAGCCGGCGCGGTTGAATCCCTCGCGATAGACGAAGTTGTCCCCGCAGGAGCAGACCCACCGATCGCCGACCTCGTGATCCTCGTCGGCCGAAGGGGCGGTCTCCGTCTGCAGACAGACGTGAATCAGCGTGGAATCCATCGCGCACCTCCCTGGCGTCGACCCGAGCGGATCAATGTCTGCCCATGGTGTGCTCCCGCCGCACCGGGCACCAGAGGCGGCCGTGCAATTACTGGGCTTCTTGATCGAACCTCAAAGATTCCTGCCGACTTCGGCCGGCCGTCGGTCCGGCCTCAGATCCAGCGCCGGAACCAGATCCGGGCGTCCCACTCCGACTTGGTGAGGAGCGCGTCGGTCCAGATCGGCCAGAACCACGCGAAGCCGATCAGCGCCAGCACGGTGTAGCTGCCGGCGACCACGACCCCGAACGTGCGCCGCGGAGTCGGCACGTCGGAGGTGCCGATCAGGTGGCCCATCGCGAGCGCCAGCGAGAGCACCAGGAAGGGGAGGGAGGCGATCGCGTAGAAGAAGAAGATCGGCCGGTCGTCGTAGAGGAACCACGGCAGCCAGGTGCTCGCGAGGCCCGCCACGGCGACGCCGTGGCGCCAGTCGCGCGCACCGATCCAGAGCAGCAGCGAGGCGACCATCGCCAGGCAGCCGCCCCACCAGATCACGGGATTGCCGATCAGCAGGACCTGCCGGATGCAGCTCGACCCCGCGGGTGCCTCGCACCCCTGCGAGCCCGGCTGGATGTCGGTCTGGGCGTCCACCCCGACCGGGCGCCCCATCACCAGCCAGGTCGAGGGCTTGGAGGCATAGATGTGGGTGGAGTCGTTGAGGAAGTGACTGTGGAACGTGTAGACGTCCTGGTGGTAGTACCACAGCGACCGGAGCGACTGGGTGACCTCCCCGAGCCCCTCGGCGTCCGGCTCGCTCGCGGTCGGCCACGCCTTTCCCCCGCCGTACGACGTGTACTGCGTGTTGCTGAACGCCTGCTCGTAGGCGTCCGCATGCATCAGCCAACCGGTCCAGGTGGCGACGTAGGTCACGGAGGCGACCCCGACGAGGGCGAGGAAGGCCGGGAAGGCGTCGAGCACGACCGAGCGCAGCAGCGGGCGGCGCTGCCCGAAGGCGCGGCGCGCGCCGGCGCTCCACACCCACGCGAGCAGGCCGAAGACGGCGAGCGCGTAGACCGCCGACCACTTGGTGCCGCAGGCCAGCCCGAAGCTCACGCCGCCCAGCAGCAGCCAGGGCCGCCACAGGACCCGGCTCGACCCGCCGGCCAGACGGTCACGCAGCCACTGCCGATCGGCGACCACGCAGTGGACACCGCACAGGATGAAGAACGCCAGGAAGATGTCGAGCAGCGCCAGGCGCGACAGCACGAAGTGCAGGCCGTCGATCGAGAGCAGCAGGCCGGCGACCAGGCCCAGCACCGTCGACCCGGTCACCCGCCGGACGAAGCGGCACATCAGCAGCACCATCAGCGCACCGATCACGGCCGAGGCCATCCGCCATCCCGACGGCTCCATCCCGAAGACCTTGATGCCCGCGGCGATCAGCCACTTGCCCACCTCGGGATGGACGATCATCGACGGGGTGTCCTGCCACAGGCCGGTCACGTTGCCGTTGAGGATCGTCTTGTCGGCGTCCTCGACGTAGCTGCGGACGTAGCCGAAGTTGAGCAGCGACCAGGCGTCCTTGGCGTAGTAGGTCTCGTCGAAGGAGAACTGGTGGGGCGTGCCGAGGTGCCACCGACGCAGGAAGAAGGCGAGGCTCGCGAGGCAGATCGCCCCCACCCAGCCGATCAGGGGATCCTCCGACCTCCAGCGCGGACGGTTCCGCTCGGCGGCAGTCGGGCTCACGCGCAGACTCTAGCCAGAGGTCCGAGCGCCCATCTGTGGCGCGCGTGCGCCGGCGGTGGCCACGCCCTTGACGTGACGCCGGACACACCTAGACTCAGGACAACGATTCAGACATGCGAACTGTGTTCGAAATGTCGCCCACCGAGAGGTCGTCATGCCCCGCGCCGCGCTCGCCCTGCTCCTGCTCGTCTGCTCCGCCCTCGTCGGCGGTGCGGCGGGCGCCACCTCGACGGCCGTCGCCGTGCAGGGGCGTACGTGGGTGGTGGACGCGGTCGACGACAGCGCGAGCAACCGGTGGGAGTCCGTCGACACGGGCACCTCGGTCGTCACGATCGGCGTCGGTGACACCGTCGAGTGGCAGTTCGACCGCGCCACCCAGGGCCACGACCTCACGTCGCTGGCGCCGGCCCAGCCCTGGGAGAGCACCTGGTCCCCGCCGCTGTCGGCCTACCGCGACGCGGGCGGCGAGGCGGTGCGCTACACCTTCACCGAGCCCGGCACCTACCGCTACCTCTGCGCGATGCACGGCACCGTCATGTCCGGCACCGTCGTGGTGACCGACGCCGAGGGCAACCAGCCGCCCGCCACGGACCCGGTCGTCGAGCCGACCTCCGGCGCGGCACCGCTGGTCGTCCACGCGACCGCCAACGCGACCGACCCCGACGGTGACGTCGTCGCGGTCTCGTGGGACCCGGGGACGGGCGGCCCGGCGTCGTACACCGACCACGCGATGCTCGAGTACACCGTCCCCGGCCAGTACGTCGTCACGCTCCGCGTCAGCGACGGGCGCGGCGGGCTCACCACGCAGGACTTCCCAGTCACCGTCACCGGCGACGCCCCGCCCACCGACCCGGAGCCGCCGGTGGACGGCGCGCTGCCGGCGATCGACGCGCTCGCCAGTCCCGGGCAGGGCACGGCGCCGCTCGCGGTCGCCTTCTCCACGCAGGTCACCACCACCGGCACGCTGGGCGCCTACTCCGTCGGGCTGCAGGACTACCCCGACCTCGCCGGCTCGGTGACCCTGGTCCGCCGCCGGGGCCAGACCGTCACCACGCTCGAGGCCACCGGCGCCGAGCCGAGCACCGCCCACGCCAACGTCCACGTCCACGAGAAGGCGTGCGGCGACGAGCTCGGCGGCCCGCACTTCCGCTTCGACACCACCTTGCCCTTCGCCGAGGCCAACGAGATCTGGCCGCTCTTCACCACCGACGCGACGGGTGCCAGCGGCCGGGTGGAGGTGGTCAAGCCGCTGCGGGCCGGTCCCGCCGCCGTCTCGCTCGTCGTGCACGACCCCGCCAACGCCAGCCGGCGCATCGGCTGTGCGGACCTCCTCCCGGGCACCGCCGACCTCACCTATGCCTGGGACTTCGGCGACGGCACGACCGGCACCGGCGCCGATCCCGACCACACCTACGCGACCCCCGGCACCTACACCGCCACGGTGACCGTCGCGCACACAGGTGGGCACGCCGGCCACACCGTGATGGCGACCGACACCGTGCAGGTCGTCGTCGCGGGGACCGCCGTCGCTCCACCCGCCGTCGCTCCGCCCGCCGTCGCCCCGGCGGC
>NZ_JAOPWY010000009.1 GCF_025965415.1 Nocardioides sp. | reverse complement strand
CACGGCGGCGAGGGCACCACCGGGTCGGCCCGCCGCACGGTGTCGCCCCAGCAGGCCGCGACCCCGGCGGAGGAGCTGATCAGCCGCCGGCTGCTGGTGCCGCGCGAGGGCAGCTCGGTCGTGCTCCCGGGCGAGGTCGGCCTGGCCCTGCGCGGCGGCCGCACGACCACCCACCCGGTGGACGAGGTGCCCGAGCTGGCGACGACCGCGCGCGACGCCGCGCTGGTGGCCCGATCGGCGGCGGGCGCGGCCTTCGACGTCGTACGACGGGTGGAGCTGCTGCTCGACCACTGGGGCCTCCAGCCGCCCAGCGTGCTGCGCAGCGGCGGCCTGGCGGTGCGGGACCTGAAGTCGGTGGCCCGGGAGCTGCACGTCGACGAGGCGGGCGCGGCCCTGATCGTGGAGGTCGCGCTGGCCGCCGGGCTGATCGCCGAGGGCGTCGAGCCCGACGGCACCCCGGCGTGGTTGCCCACGGAGGAGTTCGACGTCTGGTCGGGGCGGTCGATCTCCGAGCGGTGGGCGCGGCTCGTCGGCGGGTGGCTGGCCAGCAGCCGGGTCCCGTCGCTCGTGGGATCGCGCGACGCCGCCGGCAAGTCGTGGAACGCCCTGGCGCCCGAGCTGTCGAGCGGGCTGGCCGAGGAGGCGCGCCGGCTCGCGCTGCACGTCATGGCCGAGGTCCCCGACGGGCAGGTGCTCGCGACGGGGACCGGCATCCCGTCGCTGGTGCAGCGGATCGGCTGGCTCCGGCCGCGGCGGCCGACCGTCTTCGCCGACCTCGTCACGGCCGCGCTCGACGAGGCCGCCGCGCTCGGCATCAGCGGGGCGGGCGGGCTGCCGCCCAGCGGTCGCCTCGTCGCCGAGGGCGACCTCCCCGGAGCCGCGGCGGCGATCGACCCGCAGCTGCCGCAGCCCGTGGAGCAGGTCCTGCTCCAGGCCGACCTCACCGCAGTGGCACCCGGGCCCCTGGAGACCGAGGTCGCGCGCCGGCTCCATCTGCTCGCCGACGTCGAGTCCCGCGGCGGTGCGACGGTCTACCGCTTCTCCTCCGGCTCGCTGCGCCGCGGCTTCGACGCCGGGTGGTCGGCACTGGAGGTGCGCGACTTCCTGACGTCCGTCTCGCAGACGCCGGTCCCCCAGCCGCTCGAGTTCCTGGTCGACGACGTGGCCCGCACGTTCGGGTCGGTGCGCGTCGGCCACGCCGAGGCCTTCCTCCGTGCCGACGACGAGGCGGCCCTGGCCGCGCTGGTCCACGACCCGCGGGCGCGCACGCTGGGGCTCCGGCTGCTGGCGCCGACCGTCGCGATCTCGACCTCGCCGATCGACGTGCTGCTGCCGCGGTTGCGCGAGCTCGGCGCCGCCCCGGTGGTCGAGGCCGCCGACGGCACGGTCCGGGTGAGCCGGCCCGACCTCCAGCGTGCCCGCAGCCGCCGCGGCCGCCGTCCCGCCGGTGCCGTCGAGGCCCGGCAGGCGGCCCAGGTGCAGGCCGTGGCCACCGCCATCCGGGTCGGCGACCGTGCCGAGTCCTCGCGGCCCCCGGCAGCGGCCACCACGACCCCGTCGGGCGCCCTCGCCGCCCTGCGCGACGCGATCGAGTCCGGCAGCACCGTCGTGATCGGCTACGTCGACAACCACGGGGCCACCGGCGAACGCGTCGTGGACCCCCGCCGGCTCGACGGCGGACGGCTCTCGGCCTTCGACCACCGCGCGGACGACGTACGCGAGTTCGCCGTGCACCGCATCACCGGCGTGCGCCGCGCATGAGCGGCCCCATGCCCCTTACGTAGGATGGTGGCGTGGACTTCATCCGCTACGCCGAGCGTTCCGCGGCGCTCGTCAACGCCGAGCTGACCGACGAGGCGGCCCTGCACGCCCACCTCGCGGACCGCACGTGGCTGCACCGGTCGGTGATCGCGGCGGACGTGGCGTCGCTGCAGTCCTTCCAGGACGAGCTCCGGGCGGTCTTCGAGGCCTCCGACGTGGACGACGTACGACTCGTGGTGAGCTCGCTCAACGACCTCCTGTCCCGGCACCCGGTGACGCCGATGATCTCCGACCACGACCCCGACAACCTCCACATGCACGTCGCCAACCGGGCGGCCTCCGTGGCCGAGCTGCTCATCGGTGAGTCGCTGATGGGGCTGGCCAACCTGGTGTGCGACCTCGGCGCGACCCGGCTCGGCATCTGCACGGAGCCCCGCTGCGACAACGTCTTCGTCGACACCTCCCCCAACCAGTCGCGGCGCTACTGCTCGGACCGCTGCTCCTCGCGGGCCAACGTCGCCGCGTTCCGAGCCCGCCAGAAGGCAGCGGCGGCGAGCTGACCGCGCCACCGGCTCGCGAGCCGTCCGTAGACTCGTCGGGTGAATGACGGTCCCCTCATCGTCCAGTCGGACAAGACGCTCCTCCTCGAGGTCGACCACCCCTCCGCGCCCGAGGCGCGCAAGGCGATCGCCCCCTTCGCGGAGCTGGAGCGCTCGCCCGAGCACATCCACACCTACCGCCTCACTCCGCTCGGCCTCTGGAACGCCCGCGCCGCCGGCCACGACGCCGAGCAGGTCGTCGACGCGCTGCTGACCTGGTCGCGGTACGCCGTCCCGCACGCGCTGCTGGTCGACGTCGCCGAGACCATGGGCCGCTACGGCCGGCTGCGGCTGGAGAAGCACCCCGTCCACGGCCTCGTGCTCTCCTCCGTCGACCGGCCCGTGCTGGAGGAGGTGCTGCGCGCCAAGAAGATCGCGGGCATGGTCGGTGCACGGCTCGACGACGACTCGGTCGCGGTGCACCCCAGCGAGCGCGGCAACCTCAAGCAGGCGCTGCTCAAGCTCGGCTGGCCGGCGGAGGACTTCGCGGGATACGTCGACGGCGAGGCCCACGCCATCGACCTCGACCAGTCGAGCTGGACGCTGCGGCCCTACCAGAGCGAGGCCGCGCAGTCCTTCTGGGACGGCGGCTCCGGCGTCGTCGTGCTGCCGTGCGGGGCGGGCAAGACCCTCGTCGGCGCGGCGGCGATGGCGCACGCGCAGGCGACCACGCTGATCCTCGTCACCAACACCGTCAGCGCGCGCCAGTGGAAGGACGAGCTGATCGCGCGGACCTCGCTCACCGCCGACGAGATCGGCGAGTACTCCGGCGCCGTCAAGGAGGTCCGACCGGTCACCATCGCGACCTACCAGGTGCTGACGACGAAGCGGAAGGGCGTCTACCCGCACCTCGAACTGCTCGACGCGCGCGACTGGGGCCTCATCGTCTACGACGAGGTGCACCTGCTGCCCGCCCCGATCTTCCGGATGACCGCCGACCTCCAGGCGCGCCGGCGCCTCGGCCTGACCGCCACCCTGGTGCGCGAGGACGGCCGTGAGGGCGAGGTCTTCTCGCTCATCGGCCCGAAGCGCTATGACGCCCCCTGGAAGGACATCGAGGCGCAGGGCTACATCGCGCCCGCCGACTGCGTGGAGGTGCGGGTCACCCTGCCGGACGGCGAGCGCCTGGCCTACGCCACCAGCGACCCCGACACCCGCTACCGGCTCGCCTCGTGCACCCACGCCAAGATCGACGTCGTACGCGATCTCGTGCGGCAGCACGCCGGCCAGCCCACGCTGGTCATCGGGCAGTACATCGACCAGCTCGACGAGATCGCCGCGATGCTCGACGCGCCGGTGATCAAGGGCGAGACGCCGGTCAAGGAGCGCCAGCGGCTGTTCGCGGCCTTCCGCACCGGTGAGATCGGGCTGCTCGTGGTGAGCAAGGTCGCCAACTTCTCCATCGACCTGCCCTCGGCCGAGGTGGCCATCCAGGTCAGCGGGTCGTTCGGCTCGCGCCAGGAGGAGGCGCAGCGCCTCGGCCGGCTGCTGCGGCCGAAGACGGAGGGTCGCAGCGCGCACTTCTACACGATCGTGTCGCGCGACACCGTCGACGCCGACTTCGCGCAGAACCGGCAGCGGTTCCTCGCCGAGCAGGGCTACGCCTACCGCATCATCGACGCCGGCGACCTGACGGCGGAGTCGAGCTGAGCCGACGTCGCACAGTGGAGCCCGGAGCCGCTGGGTGCGGCGCCGGGCTCCACTGTCGTCCGGCGGGAGTCGGTCAGGCGAGCGTGCTCGTGTCGATCACGAAGCGGTAGCGCACGTCGGAGGCGAGCACCCGCTCGTAGGCCTCGTTGACCTGGTCGGCGCGGATGACCTCGACCTCGGAGGCGATGCCGTGCTCGGCGCAGAAGTCGAGCATCTCCTGGGTCTGCGCGATGCCGCCGATCATCGAGCCGGCGACCGACCTGCGGCCCTGGATCAGCGACATCGCGCTGATCTGGATCGGCTTGGGCGGGGCGCCGACGTTGACGAGCGTGCCCCCGACCGCCAGCAG
>NZ_JAOPWY010000169.1 GCF_025965415.1 Nocardioides sp. | reverse complement strand
GCCGACGGCCCCGAGGTCAACCAGTTCGGCACCGACCCGAACAAGGTCGACACCGACGGTGACAACATCTCCGACTACGAGGAGATCTACGCCCTCAACTCCGACCCGACCAAGGCCGACACCGACGGCGACGGCCTGAAGGACGGCGAAGAGGTCAACACCTACAACACCGACCCGACCAACTGGGACACCGACGGCGACTCCGTCGGCGACGGCACGGAGATCGCCTACCTGACGGACCCGAACGACACGGACTCCGACGACGACGGCCTCTCCGACCACGAGGAGATCTACACCTACGGCAGCGACCCGAACGACCCGAACGACCCGAACAGCCCCAACACCCCCTGATCCACCAGCACATGCTTGACCTGAGAGGGCGGCACTCCGAGCCGGGGTGCCGCCCCCTCCTCGCTTGCCGCAGCCCGGGAGCCTGCACCGTCCCAGGTTTGCGCATCGTGATGGTCAACACTCCCCGCTGAGCGTCATCTTCGGACGCGAACCAGATCCAGCGGGGCACCGGCCAACCAGCCTCCGACTTCAACCGTTAGGTCTCCCATGAGCTCCAAGCCCAGCCGCCCGATGCGCCTCGTCTTGTCCCTGTCCGCCCTTGCTGTGACCTCCAGCCTGCTGCTCGTCGCCCCCGCGCACGCCGCGGCGATGGTCGACCGGGACCGGGACAAGATGTCTGACAGGTGGGAGCGGGCCAACGGCCTGAACCCCGCCAAGAAGAAGGACGCGAAGAACGACAAGGACCGCGACGGGCTGACCAACCTGGTCGAGTTCCGCACGAAGCTCGACCCGCAGTCCAAGGACACCGACGACGACGGGCTGCGCGACCGAGCCGAGCTGGTGCGGTTCAAGACCAACCCGAAGAACAAGGACACTGACGGTGACCGGCTCCGCGACAAGGCCGAGATCCGGAAGTTCAAGACCGACCCGCTCGTGAAGGACACCGACAGCGACGGTCGTGACGACTACCGCGAGCTCCGCATCGACAAGACCGACCCGCTCGTGAAGGACGAGGTCGTCGTGGTGGTCCCGCCGGTTGATCCCGACACCGACAACGACGGCCTGACCGACTCCGAGGAGCGGACCCGCGGCACCGACCCGACCAAGGCTGACTCCGACGGCGACGGCATCTCTGACGGCGACGAGGTCAAGGTCCACAAGACCGACCCGCTGACGACCGACTCCGACGGTGACGGCCTGAGCGACGGCGAAGAGGTCGCCCTGTTCAAGACCGACCCGACCAAGGCTGACTCCGACGGTGACGGTCGCAGCGACCTCACTGAGGTGCAGCAGGGATCCGACCCGAACGTCGTCGACGACGTCCCGGCCTACCTGGTCGACTCCGACAACGACGGCCTCAACAACGCCGAGGAGGCCGACTTCGGGACCGACCCGAACAAGGCCGACACCGATGACGACGGCCTGGGCGACCGCATCGAGGCCTTCTACTCCGGCACCGACCCGCTGAAGGCCGACACCGACGGCGACGACCTCACCGACGGCTCCGAGTTCTACACCCACTACACCGACCCGTTGGTCGTCGACACCGACGAGGACGGCCTGGACGACGGCGACGAGGTCAACACCTACGGCTCCAGCCCCGTCGAGAACGACACCGACCACGACAACCTCCTCGACGGCGACGAGGTCAACACCTACGGCACCGACCCGACGAAGGAGGACACGGACGGCGACACGCTCCGCGACGGTCACGAGGTCCAGTTCTACGACACCGACCCGACCAAGGCCGACACCGATGGCGACACCCTCACCGACGGTGAGGAGGTCGACGGCATCGAGGTCGGCGACCAGACCTACTACTCCGACCCGACCAAGACGGACACCGATGGCGACACGCTGAGTGACGACGCCGAGGTCAACACCTACGGCACCGACCCGCAGTACGCCGACTCCGAGAACGACGGCCTCGACGACAACGTCGAGCTCGACCTCGGCACCGACCCACTCAACTGGGACACCGACGGCGATGAGGTCTCCGACGGCGATGAGGTGAACGGTCGGGAGAACCCGATCGGCGTCATCTATGTCTCCAACCCGAAGCTCGTCGACACCGACGGCGACGGCCTGACCGACAGCCAGGAGCACTACGGCATCAGCCTCAACCTCGGACCGTGGACCGACCCGTCCGCCTCGGACACCGACGGCGACCAGCTCAACGACGGCGACGAGGTCAACGGAACCGACCGCAACGGCCGGATCAACTACTCCGACCCGACGAAGTTCGACACCGATGGCGACCAGCTCAACGACGGCAACGAGGTCGACCTCTATGCCACCGACCCGCAGCTTCCCGACACCGACGCGGACGGCCTCGGCGACTGGGACGAGATCTGGGCTGAGACAGACCCCAACGACTACGACACCGATGGCGACGACGCCTCCGACGGCTGGGAGGTCAACGGCGTCACGTACGGCCGCGACGGCCGCACGTACACCTCCGACCCGCATGTCCAGGACACCGACGGTGACGGCCTGGGCGACTGGTCCGAGTTCACCCACGAGGCGGACCCGCGCGACACCGACACCGACGACGACGGCTACACCGACAAGGAAGAGGTCGACGCCGGCTCCGACCCGACCAACGCTGGCTCGCAGCCGGTGATCGTCCCCTGACCTGCGACTGAGCCACACCTGAAAGGGCGGCACCTGGGCGACCGGGTGCCGCCCTTTCGTCGCGCCCGGGCCGGGAGCGCGAACCACCTGCGGTTTGCGCATCGTGCAGTGCAACACCACCCGCCGTATGCCCGTCACTACGTGATGACAGGTCCGCAAGCCGAGAGGGCCACCGTGACCACCACCACCGATCCGGCGGTGCACGCCTCCTCGGGCATGACGCCTCCGACCGTCCCCCTGCCGAAATTAGTACTTCGCTGAAACGGCGAGCGCGACGCCGCGCGAAGCGGACGCGTGGTCGGAGGGACGGACGCATTGGCCGCCGAAACCCTGTATGGCCTGATCGTCGAGCACACCCGGCAAGCCACTGAACGTGTCGTCTTCCAGGCTCTTGGGAAGGCACAGGCGACGCCTCAGCTGTCCACATTACGGACCCCAGAACGAGGACCGAAACTGCGGAGTGTCATAGCAGGCGATCGGCGGCACCCCGTCTCGGCAGATCTCACAAGCGCGCTAGCGGCCATGCATGCCAGCCGATGAGGGCCGAACAGCGACGGGTCGTCTCCTGCTGTGCGCTCAGATTCGCGCGCGCCGCACCCGCGCTGGCCTGCAGCTGGCCGAACTGGCCGACCTCGCCGACATCAGCCAGACCTATCTCAGCGAGATCGAGCGGGGCTACAGGCCTGAAGTCCCGCAGGGCGCACGACGATGGCTAGCTCGATGCGTCCCTTACCTCCGCGCACGGTGTGGGTACTTCTGCAATGAGCGGAGTACCCAGAGCATGAGGCAAGGATTCGCACCACCGATTTCCGCACGAGGTCGGACAATCCGCAGCAGTCCACGCACGTCCAGGGAGGTTCGCCATGACCACTCGCTACGCGTCACCAGACCCCGTCAGGGGAACGCAGAGACGCCCCGGGGTCTCGGGTCCCCGGGGCGTCGGAGCCGCCTGTCAGAATCGAACTGACGACCTAGTCATAACGAGTGACTCGCTCTACCGACTGAGCTAAGGCGGCGTGGTCCGCCGAGCGTGCTCGATGGACCGCGGGCAACTATACGGAGAGCGCTGGCCCGGACAGAAATCCGGGGGGTGGGTGGCACCGGATACGTTCGCAACCTCACGCATCCACCACATCCCAGGAGACAAGACGCCCACTCGCACCGCACGCACGGCCTGGAACGGCGGCCTCCAGGACGGCTCCGGCCAGGTCGAGCTCACCAGCTCCGGCGTGGGCACCTTCGACGTGTCGTTCCCGAAGCGTGCAGCCGACGACGCCGACGGGACCACCAGTCCCGAGGAGCTCGTCGCCGCCGCGCACTCGGCCTGCTACGCGATGTCGCTGTCCAACCTCGCTGTGGAGGCGGGCGGCACCGTGCACTCGCTCGACGTGTCCGCCGCGGTGACGCTCGGTCCCGACGAGGACGCCGGCGGCTTCAAGCTCACCGGCATCGTGCTGACCGTGCGCGGCGAGGTCGAGGGCCTCGACGACGCCGCGTTCAAGGAGGCGGCCGACAAGGCGAAGGCCGGCTGCCCGATCAGCAAGGCGCTCGCCGGGGTCGACATCACGCTCGACGCCGCACTCGAGGGCTGAGACGGACCTCCGCCTCAGCAGCGGGTCGGGTCGTCCGGGACAGTCCCGTCGATCAGGTAGTCCTCGACGATCGAGTCGATGCACTCGTTGCCGGAGTTGTACGCCGTGTGGCCGTCACCGTCGCGCTCGACGAGCACGCCCGACTCGAGCTGCGCGGCCAGCGCCTGCGCCCACTTCAGCGGCGTCGCGGGGTCGCGGGTGGTGCCGAGCACCAGGATCGGCGCGGCGCCCTCGCCGCGGATGTCGAGCGGCTTCTCGCTCGACGTGACCTGGACGCCGGCGCACCCGGTCATCGCCCAGGCGAAGATGCGGCCGAAGGTGGGCGAGGCCTCCTCGAAGGCGGGGTAGAGCGACGGCACGTCCTCGGCCTTCACCGCGGCCGGGTCGTCGAGGCAGTTGATCGCATAGTTGGCCTCCATCGAGTTGTCGGCGTAGGACCCGTCGGGGTTGCGCGAGGCGTAGGCGTCCGACAGCTGCATCAGCGCCGAGCCCTTGCCCTCGAGCGCGGAGGCCAGCGCGGTGCTCAGCAGGAACCAGTAGTCGCGGTTGTAGAGCGGCGTGACGATGCCGTAGAACGCGTTGCCGACCGCGAGCTCGCGGTCGCCCGCGGGCAGCGGCTCTTCCTCGATCGACGCCAGCAGGTCGGTGATCGTGGCGAGCCCCTCGTCGACGCTGTCGCCGAGGAAGCAGTTGTCGGTCGAGTCGAGGCAGTTCTGCACGTAGGCGCGCAGCGCGGTCTCGAAGCCCGCCGCCTGGTCGGTCGCCATAGTGGTCGGGTCGAGGGCCACGTCGACGGCGCCGTCGAGGACGAGGCGGCCGACCTTGTCGGGGAAGAGCTCGGCATAGGTCGCACCCAGCTCCGTGCCGTACGACGCCCCGAGGTAGGTCAGCTGCTCCTCGCCGAGCGCCGAGCGCAGGACGTCCATGTCGCGCGCCGCCTCGATCGTGCTGACGTGGCCGAGGATCGGGCCGGAGCCGGCCTTGCAGGCGGCGCCGTAGTCCTGGACCGAGTCCTCGTACTGCGCGACCTCGGCGGGGTCGTCCGGTGTCGGGTCGCCGGCCATGTAGGCGTCGAGCTCGGCGTCGCTCAGGCAGTCGATCGGGTCGGAGGCGCCGGTGCCGCGCGGGTCGAAGCCCACGACGTCGAAGCTCTGCAGCAGCGGCTCGCGGAAGACCCGCCCGGCCGCTTCGGCGTACGACGTCCCGCGGGCGCCGGGGCCGCCGGGGTTGACCACCATCGAGCCGACGCGCGCGCCGCTCGCGGGCACCCGCAGCAGCGCGAGCTCGAGGGTCTCGCCCTGCGGCTCGGCGTAGTCGATCGGCACGGTGAGGGTGCCGCAGTCGTGGTCGGCGTTGGTCTCGCACGGCGACCAGTCGATGCGCTGGGAGTAGAAGTCGGCGAGCGCGGGCTCGGGCGGCTGCGTCACGGTGGCCGGCGGTGGCGTGGTCGGCGACGGCGTGCGCCGCACGCTCGGCGGGTAGGACTCACCGCCCTGCAGCGCCAGGCCGATCGCGACGAACGTCGTCAGGGCCAGGGCGAACACCGCGATGAGGGCGAGGGCCTTCTTCACTGACGACCTCCGGGCAGTCGCAGGGCGACCGCCATCGACTCGAGCGCCAGCTGTGGCGGCACGTTGAACTCCAGCATCTGTTCGCGGGCGGTGAAGATCGCGTCGATCATCCGCACCAGCTGCTCGGGTGACGCGGCGCGGGCGAGGACGGCGACGTCGCCGCGCAGCTCCTCGTTGACCAGCAGGCCCGGAGCGCCCACGGCGAGGGCGATCGCGTCGCGGTAGACCGAGACGAGGTCCATCAGCGCCCGGTCGATGACGTCGAGGACGCGCCGCTTGGCCTTCTGCTTCTGGAGCTTCTCCAGCGAGCCGAGAGCCGCCCGGTAGGACCGGCTGGCGAGGTCCTTGCGCTCGGACCCGAAGATCGCCTGCAGGTCCTTGAGCTCACGCTGCTCCGTCTCGACCGTGATCGCCTCCGTCTCCTCCTTGGCCAGGTCGTTGAGGTTGGTGGCTGCCGTCATGCAGCTGCCGATGCTCGTCAGCCTCGCCGGCAGCGACACGATCTCGCGGCGGCGGGTCCGCGTGCCCTCGTCGACGCAGAGCGCCCGGGCCCGGCCGATGTGCCCCTGGCTGGCGCGGGCGGCGAAGGACGCCACGGTGGGATCGATCCCGGTCCTGACGAGGAAGTCGGTGATCTGCTCTCCGGTGGGGGTGGACAAGGTGACGTGGCGCGAGCGCGACGCGATCGTCGGCAGCACGTCGGCGCGGGTCGGCGCGCACAGCAGCCAGACCGTCTTGGGCGTCGGCTCCTCGATGGCCTTGAGCAGCGCGTTGCCGGTCCGGGGGTTCTCGGGCGTGCCCAGCCGGTCGGCGTCCTCGATCACGACGATCTGCCACCGCCCGATGGACGGGAACTTCGCGGCCGCCTGCACCAGGTCGCGCATGTCGTCGACATAGAGGACCGACGTCTCGGACTTGACCCACTTGATGTCGGGGTGGGAGCCGCTGATGCCGAGGCGACAGGCCTCGCACGTCCCGCAGCCCGTACGGCTCTCGCACTGCAGCGCTGTTGCGAAGGCCCGGGCCACGTTGGACCGTCCCGACCCGGGCGGGCCGGTGAAGAGCCAGGCGTGGGTCATCCCCTCACCGGCGGCGGCGTGGCGGAGCGTCTCCAGGACGGACTCCTGGCCCACCAGGTCGTCCCAGACGCTCATGCCCGCTCCAGCAACGGCGCGACGCGCTCCTGGATCGCGCTCGCGATCTCCTCGATCTCGGCGCGGGCGTCGAGGACGACGTAGTGGTCGGGGTCGGCGGCCGCGAGGTCGAGGAAGCCCTGGCGCACCCGCTGGTGGAACTCCAGCGACTGCCCCTCGATCCGGTCGCGCTCGTCGAAGCGGCCGAGCCCCGCCTCCGGCGCCAGGTCGAGCACGACGGTGAGGTGCGGGCGCAGGTCGTGCGTGGCCCAGCGGGCCACGGCCTCGACCTCGGCGACGTCGAGCGTGCGGCCGGCACCCTGGTAGGCCCGGGTCGAGTCGACGTAGCGGTCGGTGATCACCACCTCGTCGCGGTCGAGCGCGGGCACCACGACGTGGTCGACGTGCTCGGCCTTGTCGGCGGCGTAGAGCAGGGCCTCGGTGCGGTCGGACAGCTCGCCGGTGGCCGGGTCGAGCACGATCCGCCGCAGCTCCTTGCCGACCTCGGTGTCGCCGGGCTCGAAGGTGAGCAGCACGGTGTGGCCCCGCTCGACCAGCCAGTCGCGCAGCAGCGTCGACTGGGTGGACTTGCCGGCCCCCTCGCCCCCCTCGAAGCAGACGAAGAGGCCGTGCTCTGAGAAGACGCCGGCGCTCACGTCGCACACCCTACGGGCGGGCGCCCACACTCCGTACCCGAGCGTCCGGGTCACGCGGTCGAGCGGACCGAACGACCGGAGGCCGGGCCGATCCACGCGTGCGCGCGACGGCGTACTGCCCCTTCGGTCCGTACGACGGCGGAGCCGGGTCAGCCGGCGTCGAGCTAGGACTTCTTGGCCGCAGCCTTCTTGGGCGTCTTCTTCGCAGCGGTCTTCTTCGCAGCGGTCTTCTTGGCGGCCGTCTTCTTCGCGGGAGCCTTCTTCGCGCCCTTCTTGGCCGTCTTCTTGGCCGGGCCGCGCTGGCGCCGCTCCTCGAGCAGCTCGGCAGCGCGCTCGAGGGTGATCGACTCGACGGTGTCGTCCTTGCGAAGCGTGGCGTTGAACTCGCCGTCGGTGACGTACTCGCCGAAGCGACCCGCCTTCACCACGACCGGCTGGCCGGAGACGGGGTCGTTGCCGAGCTCCTTGAGCGGCGGCGTCGCCGCCCCGCGACCGCGCGCCTTGGGCTGGGCGTAGATCGCCTTGGCCTGGTCGAGGGTGATGTCGAAGATCTGGTCCTCGCTGGTGAGCGAGCGCGAGTCGGTGCCCTTCTTGAGGTAGGGCCCGTAGCGACCGTTCTGCGCGGTGATCTCGGTGCCGTCCTCGTCGGTGCCGACCACCCGCGGGAGGTCGAGCAGCTTGACGGCCTCCTCGAGCGAGACGGTGTCGAGGGTCATCGACTTGAAGAGCGAGCCGGTGCGCGGCTTGGCGCTCTTGGGCGCGTCCTCGGGCAGCAGCTCGGTGACGTAGGGGCCGAAGCGGCCGTTCTTGGCGACGATCTGGAGACCTGTGTCGGGGTGGTTGCCCACGACCTGCTCCTCGCCGGCCGGGTTGGCGAGCAGCTCGCGGGCCTTGGCCACGGTCAGCTCGTCGGGCGGCAGGTCGTCGGGGACGTTGGCGCGGATCGGGGCGCCCTCGCCCTCCTCGGGCGGCGGCCCCTCGACGTACGGGCCGTAGCGGCCGACGCGGAGGTTGATCTGGTCCTCCGGCGTGCCGATCGCGAAGGTCGCCATCTCCTTGGCGTCGATGTCGCCGAGGTCGGTGACCAGCGTCTTGAGGCCGACGACCTCGCCGGCGCCGTAGTAGAACTCGCCGAGCTCGGTCGCACGGTCGCGCTGGCCGTTGGCGATCTCGTCGAGCACGTCCTCCATCGAGGCGGTGAACTCATAGGACACCTGGCGCGGGAAGTGCTCCTCGAGCAGCCGGATCACCGAGAAGGCGAGCCACGCGGGGACGAGCGCGGTGCCCTTCTTGTAGACGTAGCCGCGGTTGAGGATGGTGCCGATGATCGAGGCGTACGTCGACGGGCGGCCGATCTCGCGGTCCTCGAGCTCCTTGATCAGCGTCGCCTCGGTGTAGCGCGACGGCGGCTTGGTCTCGTGGCCCTCGGGGGTCAGCGTCGCGGCCGACACCGCGGCCCCCTCGGTCAGGTTGGGCAGGCGGGTCTCGGCGTCGTCGCGACGCTTGGACGCGTCGTCGATGTCCTCGACGTAGGCCTTGAGGAAGCCGTGGAAGGTGATCGTGCGACCGCTGGAGCTGAAGACCACGTCGCGACCGTCGGCCGCGGCGCCGCCGATGCGGATCGTGACCGAGTTGCCGACCGCGTCCTTCATCTGCGAGGCGACGGTGCGCATCCAGATCAGCTCGTAGAGGCGGAACTGCTCCCCGGAGAGGCCGGTCTGGGCGGGCGTGCGGAACGACTCGCCTGCCGGGCGGATCGCCTCGTGCGCCTCCTGGGCGTTCTTGACCTTGGAGGCATAGGTGCGCGGCGAGTCCGGCAGGTATTCAGCGCCGTACAGCTCACGGACCTGGTCGCGCGCCGCACCGACCGCGCCGCCCGAGAGCGTCGTGGAGTCGGTGCGCATGTAGGTGATGTAGCCGTTCTCGTAGAGCCGCTGCGCGACCGACATCGTCACGCTCGCGCTCATGCCGAGCTTGCGGCTGGCCTCCTGCTGCAGCGTGGTGGTGCGGAAGGGGGCGTACGGCGAGCGGCGGTAGGGCTTGGACTCGACCGAGCGGACGTCGTACGACGTGTCGCTGAGGCCGGCGGCCAGCGTCTCGGCGTCGGCGCGGGAGAGGTGGACGCGCTCGCCCTTGCCCTTGGGCACACCGGTGTTGTCGAAGTCGGAGCCGCGGGCGACGCGCACGGCGTCGACGCTGTAGAGCTTGGCGGGAAACATCCGCGGGTCGTGGCCGGTGCCGGCGTCGAAGGTGGCGTCGAGGTCCCAGTAGGAGGCGACGCGGAACTTCATCCGCTCGCGCTCCCGGTCGACCACCAGGCGGGTCGCCACCGACTGCACGCGGCCGGCGGAGAGGCCGGACATGACTTTCTTCCACAGCACCGGAGAGACCTCGTAGCCGTAGAGGCGGTCGAGGATGCGGCGCGCCTCCTGGGCCTCGACGAGGTCGTCGTTGATCTCGCGCGGGTTCTCGACCGCGGCCAGGATCGCGGCCTTGGTGATCTCGTGGAAGACCATCCGGTGGACCGGCAGGCCCTTCGGCGGCTTGAGCTCGTCGAGGAGGTGCCAGGCGATGGCCTCGCCCTCGCGGTCCTCATCGGTGGCGAGGTAGAGGGCGTCGGCTTCCTTGACCAGCTTCTTCAGCTTGGCGATGTGGCTCTTCTTGTCGCGCGGCACGACGTAGTAGGGCTCGAACCCGTTGTCGACGTCGACGGCCAGCCGACCCCAGGGCTTGTCCTTGATCTTGGCCGGGGTGTCCGCGGCGTTGTTGGGCAGGTCGCGGATGTGACCGATCGAGGACTCGACGACGTAGTCCTTGCCGAGGTAGCCGCCGATGGTGCGGGCCTTGGCCGGGGACTCGACGATGACGAGCTTTGCCACTTCAGATTGCTCCCTCTGTTGCTTCCAGCGCCGCAACCGTAGCGCCACATCCACACTTCGCCACCCCGGGCGACGTTCGGGGCCCCGCGTGGACTACGTCCACTTGCCCCGAGATTCCGGTCTGGACCGGGCGGGTCGGACCACTTTCGCACCCCTCGCCTGTGAATGACGGCCCCTGGACGGCGACCTGTGGACAACTCGGTCCCGCTGTCGGCGGGCGTCGGGACGGTGGTGGTCACGCCCACGACTCCCACCCATCCCTGGAGGACCCGATGCTCGACCACCGCTACGCCGACGACCTGCTCTGGCCCGACCGGCGCGACCGCCTCTCCGACGCCGGGCGGCTCAGCCACCTCGTCTTCGTCGACGGGCGCCTCGTCGACGCGTGGAGCGAGCGGGTCGAGGACAGCACCTACGCCGACGTCGCCCGCCGCCACGACGAGGACAGCCGCCCGCAGGTGCTGCAGAGCCCACCGCCCCTCCCCCGCCACGTGCAGGCCCTGCGCTGGCTGGACTGCGTCGCCGGCAGCCGCGAGGACCTCCTGGCGATGACCGCCTCCCCGGTGGCGCTCCCGCGCCTGCGCGACCACCTCGACCCGGTGGCCGACGAGCCCTGGCTGGTCGCTGACGAGCTGCTCACCGACCTGCGCGAGTCGATGCTCCCGTCCGATCTGGCCGCGCCGCTGCGCGAGTGCCTGCTGCTGGTGCGCGACCGGTTGCCCGAGCTCGCGGAGCGGATGACACCCGCCCGGCTCGCCGCGGGTGTCGCGTGGGTGGTCGGCAAGGCCAACGCCGCCATCGGTCCGGAGGGCCCGGTGACCCAGGTCCGGATCGCCGACCACCTCGGCACGACGTCACTGAACGCCTGCGGCACCCAGGTGCTCGGCCACGTGCGCCGCCTCGGCTGGGACAGTGCCCGGCCCTGGGCCTCCGGGGCGCCGGCGCTCGTGGCGGTCGGGCGGGTGGAGCTGCTGTCCGCGACGGTGCGGCGCGACCTCGTCGAGCTGCGGGACCGGTCGCTCACGGAGGAGGCGAGGTCCTGCGACACCGCACCGGCCCTATGAGCCGGCGGCGCCGACCTCGAGGAAGCCCTCGCCCAGCAGCTCGCGCACCACCGGGAGGTAGGTGGTCCGCAGCTGGTCGGCGTCGGTGTCGGTGAGCTGCCCCAGCGCACCGAAGAGCTGCCCGACGCTCAGGTCGCCATCGCACGCACCGACGAACGCGGCCTCGATCGTGTCGGCGGTGCGCGCCCGGCGGAAGCCCCGCTGCTGGCGCAGGACGATCGCCTCCGGGTCCTCGGCCCCGGGCCGGCCCACGGTCTCCTGCTGCACGTCCTCGCGGGCGCGCAGGGTGCTCGCCACGAGGGCGTCGTCGGTCAGCGCGCGCAGGTCGGTGACCGCGGTGCCCCAGGCGTGGATCGCCGGGCCGATCGGCTGCTCGACGTCGTACGGCCACTCGATCAGCTCGTGCCGACCCCCGCCGCCCAGGCGGACGTTGATCCAACCGAAGCCGATGCCCTCGACGCCGGTCTCCTCCAGCCACGAGAGCCAGGTGTCGTAGCGCTGGGCGTAGTCCGGCCCGCCGTGGTGGCCGCTGTCCTTGAGCCACAGCTCGACGTACGCCGCCGGGTCCAGGGTCTCGCGCTGCACGACGAGCGCGTCGCAGTCCTCGCGCAGCCACGAGCCGATCCGCTCGTCCCACGGCGTGCCGTCGGCGATCGCCCAGTTGGCGAGCACCTGCAGCCAGCCACCGTCGGTGAGGTGGTCGGGACCGGTCCGCACGATGTGCTCGACCACCCGGTCACCGGGCAGGCCGGAGTCGCGGTAGACGAGGCGCTCGCCGGTCGCCGGGGAGATCACGAACGGCGGGTTGGTGGAGATCAGGTCGAAGCGCTCCCCCGCCACCGGCTCGAAGAAGGAGCCGTCGCGCACGTCGACGTCGACGCCGTTGAGCTCGGCGTTGAGCCGGGTCATCCAGAGGGCGCGGGTGTTGACGTCCGTCGCGACGACCCGGTCGGCGTGGGTGGCGAGGTGGAGCGCCTGGACCCCGCAGCCGGTGCCGAGGTCGAGCGCGGAGCCCACCGGCTCGCGCATGGTGAGCTGGGCGAGGCTGGTCGAGGCGCTCGAAATGCCCAGCACGTGGTCGCGCCCGACCGCGACCGGCGCCCCGTCGAGCCCCGGCGTCAGGTCGGAGACGACCCAGAGGTCGCGGTCCTCACCCGCCTCGGAGGTGGCGTAGGGACGGCAGTCCATCCGGGCGGCGACCTCGCTGACGCTCTGCTCGAGCAGGCCGGCGTTGCAGAGCTGGTCGACCAGTCCGGGGAGTGCCCGGTCGGCGGCCTCCCGGCTCACCGGGGTCTGCAGCAGGAAGAGCCGGACCAGGGAGTCGAGCGGTCCGCCCGACGTCGTACGCCGCAGGGCCGGGAGCGTCTCGTTGCGACCGAGGGCGCGGTGCGCCTCCTGGCCGATCGCCTTGGCGACCCGGTCGTAGGTGAAGTCGGCGGCGAGCAGGGCGTCGCGCAGGGGCCCGGTGAAGTCCATGGCGCAAGCGTCGCAGAGTCCCCCACCCGGACGTCACGGGGAATCCCAGGTGCCCGTGGCCCCGAGGTCGATCACGACCCCCAGATGGTGCGGCTCTTCGACCTGGAGTGGCGGCTGTCGGAGATCTGGTCCTTCAGCCAGTGGCTGCGGGGTCCGCACGTCGGGGACGCCGACGACCACACCGCGCTTGGCGGCCTCACCGAGGAGCTGACCCCTCCCCACGTCGACGAGCGTCGAGGTCGCCGGACATGACAGCGGCCCGCCACCCCCGGAGGGAGTGACGGGCCGCTGACGTCGTACGTGCGGTCAGGCGTTGTGCGGGTCAGGCGTGTGGTGCGGGGTGAACGACGACGAGCCGGTGTTGTCACCGTCGTCGTTGATCGCGACCTCGCGCCGCTTGGAGATGATCACCGCGGCGGCGATGATCGCGACCGCGACCACCGCGATGATGACGCGCAGGGCGTCGTTCTGGTCCTGGCCGACGCTCAGGGAGACGACCGCGCTCGCGATGAGCAGCGAGACGAGGTTCATCACCTTGATGAGCGGGTTGATGGCCGGGCCGGCGGTGTCCTTGAAGGGGTCGCCGACGGTGTCACCGATGATGGTGGCCTCGTGGGCTCCCGAGCCCTTGCCGCCGTGGTGGCCGTCCTCGACGAGCTTCTTGGCGTTGTCCCACGCGCCACCGGCGTTGGCCAGGAAGACGGCCATGAGCGTGCCGGTGCCGATGGCTCCGGCGAGGAAGCCGGCCAGCGCGGTCGCGCCGAGGCCGAAGCCCACGGCGATCGGCGCCATCACGGCCAGGATGCCGGGCGTCACCAGCTCGCGCAGCGAGTCCTTGGTGACGATGTCCACGACCTTGCCGTACTCCGGACGGCCGGTGCCCTCCATGATGCCGGGGATCTCGCGGAACTGGCGGCGGACCTCCATCACGACCGCGCCGGCAGCGCGGGCCACGGCGTTGATCGCCAGGCCGGAGAAGAGGAACACCACGGCCGCACCGAGCAGCACGCCGACGATGACCGCCGGGTTGAAGACGCTGAAGTCCAGCAGGTAGGCCTCGTCGAGCGCGACGTTGGCCTCCGCCAGCGACTCGAACACCGACGTGGCGTACGAGCCGAACAGCGCGGTGGCGGCGAGCACGGCGGTCGCGATCGCGATGCCCTTGGTGATCGCCTTGGTCGTGTTGCCCACGGCGTCGAGCTCGGAGAGGATCTGAGCGTCCGCGGGGCTGACGTCGCCCGACATCTCGGCGATGCCCTGGGCGTTGTCGGAGACCGGGCCGAAGGTGTCCATCGCGACGATGACGCCGACCGTGGTCAGCAGGCCGCAACCGGCCAGCGCCACCGCGAACAGCGAGACCGTGAGGGCCGCGCCGCCGAGGAGGTAGGCGCCGAAGACCGCCGCACCGATGACCAGGGTGGTGTAGACCGCCGACTCGAAGCCGACCGACAGGCCCGCCAGGATGACGGTCGCCGCACCGGTGAGCGAGGTCTTGCCGACATCCTTGACCGGGCGGTACTCGGTGCCGGTGTAGTAGCCGGTGAGGGCCAGGATGCCCGCGGACATCACGATGCCGATGACGACGGCGGAGGCCGCGATGAAGCGGGGGTCGCCCTCGGCGCCGGCCAGTCCCTCGCCGACGTTGGTGAACTCGGCGAAGCTGCCCGGGAGGTAGAGGTACGACAGCACGATGCTCGCCACCGCCGCGATGGCCGAGGAGAGGTAGAACGACTTGTTGATCGTCGTCAGGCCGTTCTCGTCCGCCTTGGGCTTGGTCAGGTAGACACCCGCCACCGCGGTGAGGGCACCGATGGCCGGGATGAGCAGCGGGAAGACCAGGCCCTTGTCACCGAAGGCCTGCGAGCCGAGGATCAGCGCGGCGACCAGCGTGACGGCGTACGACTCGAAGAGGTCGGCGGCCATGCCGGCGCAGTCGCCGACGTTGTCGCCGACGTTGTCGGCGATGGTCGCGGCGTTGCGCGCGTCGTCCTCGGGGATGCCCTGCTCGACCTTGCCGACCAGGTCGGCACCGACGTCGGCCGCCTTGGTGAAGATGCCGCCGCCCACTCGCATGAACATCGCGAGCAGCGCGGCACCGAAGCCGAAGCCCTCCAGGACGTGGGCGGCCTCGTCCTTGAACAGCAGGACGACGAGGCTGGCGCCGA
>NZ_JAOPWY010000132.1 GCF_025965415.1 Nocardioides sp. | reverse complement strand
ACGCCGCCGGCAAGCCGGTCGCCCAGGACCGCCTCGATCCCGGCACCGTGTGGTTCGCACTGATCTGCGGCGTGCTGCTCGTCGTAACGCTCTCGGTCGCCAACGGCGTCACCGCCGGCAGCGCCTACCTCCTGTCGCTGGTGGCGGGACTGATGGGCAACGTCGTCCTGCGCACGGGGCTGCTCTCCTGGGTGCCGTGGGCCGTCTCCTTCGCTCTCTACCCCGCGTTCCTGTCGTACGGCGGGTGGGGCGGCGACGCGCACGGCGACCCACCGGAGATCGCGATCACCGTGCTCGCCGCGCTCCTGGGCATCGGGGTGCACGTGCTGGTCGCGCTGCCGGGCCTGGTGGCCGACAACGAGGACGGCCAGCGGCACCTCCCGCTGCGGATCGCGCTGCGGATCGGGGCCGCCAAGCTGCTCGTCCTGGCCTGTGTCTACACCGGCCTCGTGATCGTCGGCCTGCTCGTCGCCGGGAACGCCGTCGGACTCTCCCAGTGACCTCCGGGGCGACCGCTAGGCTGTCCACCGACTCCTGTGCTCCGCACACCGCCGTACCGGCACCGCTCCTGACCGGGCGCCCGCCGACGACCTGCGAAGGCTGAAGATGCACCTCCGACGCTCCACCGCACTCGCCCTGGGCGCGCTGCTGCTCGCCACCCCCGCGCTGACGGCGTGTGGCTTCAACTACGCGACCGACCGGGACTACACACCGGCCGCCGGGGTCAACAACCGCGACGCCAAGGTGGACGTGCTCGGCGCCGTGATCGTGTCGAAGCAGGACGGCTCCGGCACCTTCATCGCCTCGCTCTCGAACAACGACCAGGAGCACGAGGCCACCGTCGACTCGCTCGCGGGCGCCGAGGGCAACACGATCCAGGTCGGTGACTTCTCGGCGATCACGATCCCCCCGGGCGGGCTGGTCAACCTCGCCGACAAGGGCGGCGTGCCCGTCTCCGGCGACTTCAAGGCCGGGGAGTTCGTCCCGGTCACCCTGAGCTTCGGCGACGGCGAGAGGGTCGTGATGAAGGTCCCCGTCGTCCTCGACGAGGGCATCTACGACGGCCTCGACACGTCCACTCCGTCGGGCACCCCGTCGGGCAGCCCGTCCGCGTCTCCCACGGAGTAGCCATGACGTACACCCTCATCCTGCTCCGCCACGGTGAGAGCGAGTGGAACGCCAAGAACCTCTTCACCGGCTGGGTCGACGTGGCCCTGACCGACAAGGGGCGGGCCGAGGCGGTGCGCGGCGGCGAGCTGCTGCGCGAGGCGGGCGTGCTGCCCGACATCGTCCACACCTCCCTGCAGCGCCGCGCGATCAACACCGCGGCGCTCTCGCTCGACGCCGCCGACCGGCACTGGATCCCCGTGAAGCGCTCCTGGCGGCTCAACGAGCGCCACTACGGCGCGCTCCAGGGCAAGGACAAGAAGCAGACGCTCGAGGAGTACGGCGAGGAGCAGTTCATGCTCTGGCGCCGCTCCTTCGACGTCCCTCCGCCGCCGCTCGACGACGCCGACGAGTTCTCGCAGGCCGGCGACCCGCGCTACGCCGACCTCGGCGAGGACCTCCCGCGCACGGAGTGCCTCAAGGACGTCATCGCCCGCTTCCTCCCCTACTGGGAGGCTGAGATCGTGCCCGACCTGCAGAGCGGCAAGACGGTGCTGGTGGCCGCCCACGGCAACAGCCTGCGGGCCCTGGTCAAGCACCTCGACGGCATCTCCGACGAGGACATCGCGGCCCTCAACATCCCCACGGGGATGCCGCTGGTCTACGAGCTCGACGAGGACATGCGGCCCACCGTCACGGGCGGCACCTACCTCGACCCCGAGGCCGCCGCAGCGGCCGCTGCCGCAGTGGCCAACCAGGGTCGCTGAGCAGCGCGTCGAAATCCGGCAGGTAGCGCGGACCAGTCGCGGCACGAGCCCGCTCCGGGCGGTGCTCCAGCCACGTTCTCGCGCGCCCGGACGTGGCTCCACCACCGCTGAGCGCGCGTCGGCGTACGACACTCCCGTGAGCGGTGCTCCAGCCACCTTCAAGCCGAACGGATGGTGGGTGGATCACCGCCCGAGGCAGGGCCCGAGACCCCGCCTCAGTCGCGGTGCGGCTGCTCGCCGGTGACCACGAAGACCACGCGGTTGGCGACCGACACGGCGTGGTCGGCGATGCGCTCGTAGTAGCGACCCAGCAGGGCGATGTCGACCGCGGCCTCCACTCCGTGGGTCCAGTCGGTCGAGAGCAGCTCGGTGAAGCTGCGCCGGCGCAGCTGGTCCATGATCTCGTCGTCGCGACCGAGCTCGATGGCGGCGTCGACGTCGCGGTCCACGATGACGCTGCGCACGCGCCGCACCATGTCCTCGGCCGTCTCGGCCATCCGCTCCATGACGGGGCGCAGCTCCTCCGGCACCGCGACGGACGGCACGCGCAGGCGGGCGATCTTGGCGACGTGCACCGAGAGGTCTCCCATCCGCTCCAGCTCGCTCACCATGCGCAGCGCCGAGACGATCATCCGCAGGTCGCCGGCGACCGGCTGCTGCAGCGACAGCAGTGCGAAGGCGGTGTCGTCCACCCGCTCCCGGGCGGCGTCGATCGCCTTGTCGCCGCTGATGACCTGGTCGGCGGTGTGGACGTCGCCGGTCATCAACGCCTTGGTGGCCTCGCGCACGGCGATCTCGACCTGTCCGCAGATCTCGGAGAGGTCGGCGAAGATGCCGTCGAGCTGGTCATGGAAAGCCTCACGCATGTGGGCACTCTAGGGACCCCAGACGAACAGACGTCGGCGCTCGATGAACGGGGCGTGAACACTCGGCGCCGGGCGTCCGCCGCGGCCGGACCACCCATCCCCACGCGTACGATGTGAGCGTGGATCCGACGACGCAGGCTGGTCTGGCCGCGATCGTCGGGGCGATCATGGCGGGCGGCGCAGTGCTCGCGTGGCACATCAGCGACCGCCAGCGCCACATGCCCCCCACCGTCGAGGAACCCGCCGTCCAGGCCGGCGTCGCCGGCGTGCTCGCCATCCTGCGCTCCAGCGCGATCGTCGTCGACGAGTCCGACCACGTGCTCAAGGCCTCGGCACCGGCGTACGCCTTCGGGCTGGTGCGCGGCAACACCGTCGTGGTCCCGGAGCTGCTGGACCTCGTCGCGCAGGTGCGCCGGGACGGGCAGATCCGCGAGAGCGAGCTCGACCTGGCGGCGGTCGACGGAGGTGCCGTCCGCACGCTGACCGCCCGCGTCGCGCCCCTCGGCGCCCGGCTGGTGCTGGCCCTGGTCGAGGACCGCACCCGCGAGAAGCGGGTCGAGGCGGTGCGCCGCGACTTCGTCGCCAACGTCAGCCACGAGCTCAAGACGCCCGTGGGCGCGATCCGCCTGCTCGCGGAGGCGGTCACCGACGCCTCCGACGACCCCGAGGCCGTCCAGCGCTTCGCCGGGCGGATGCTCACCGAGAGCGACCGGCTCACCAAGCTCGTGCAGCAGATCATCGAGCTCTCGCGGCTCCAGGGCCACGACCCGCTCGAGAAACCGGTGATGGTCGACCTCGACGCGGCCGTCGCGACCGCCGTCGACACCAGCGCCATGGAGGCGGCCGCCAAGGACATCACCGTCGAGTCCAGGGGCGAGCACGGCCTCGAGGTCTTCGGGTCCCAGGAGCAGATCGGCGCCGCGGTCAGCAACCTGGTCGCCAACGCCGTCGCCTACTCCGGCCGGGGCTCGCGGGTCGTGGTGACGACCCGTTCCGAGGGCGACGAGGTGCAGATCTCGGTCGTCGACCAGGGCATCGGGATCCCGGCCGAGGACATCGACCGCATCTTCGAGCGCTTCTACCGTGTCGATCCCGCGCGGCACCGCTCGACCGGCGGCACCGGTCTCGGCCTCGCGATCGTCAAGCACGTCGCGGCGACCCACGGAGGCGACATCGCCGTGTGGTCGGTGCAGGGCCAGGGCTCGACGTTCACGTTGACGCTCCCCCGCAACTCCGAGCCTGGGCAGGGATCGGGTCGCACCACGACCCCGGTGGAGGTCGTCGCCCCCGAGCAGCCCCCGGCCCCCTCATCCACCCGAACGCAGCAGGAGGTACGCAGGTGAGCAACCCATGACCCGGGTACTCGTCGTCGAGGACGAGGAGAGCTACAGCGACGCGCTCGCCTACATGCTCCGCAAGGAGGGCTACGAGGTGGCGATCGCCGCCGACGGCCACACCGCGCTCACCGAGTTCGACCGGTTCGGCCCCGATATCGTGCTCCTCGACCTGATGCTGCCCGGCGTGCCGGGCACCGAGGTGTGCCGCCAGATCCGGCAGACGTCGTCGGTCCCGGTGATCATGGTGAGCGCCAAGGACGACGAGGTCGACAAGGTCGTCGGGCTCGAGCTCGGCGCCGACGACTACGTCACCAAGCCCTACTCCCCGCGCGAGCTGGTCGCCCGCATCCGCGCCGTGCTGCGGCGCGGCCAGGAGCCCGAGCTGATGCCCGACACGCTCGAGGCGGGTCCGGTGCGCATGGACGTCGAGCGCCACGTCGTGACCGTCAGCGGCACCGAGCAGCGGCTGCCGCTCAAGGAGTTCGAGCTGCTCGAGATGTTCTTGCGCAACCCGGGCCGCGTGCTCACCCGTGGACAGCTGATCGACCGGGTGTGGGGCTCCGACTACGTCGGCGACACCAAGACCCTCGACGTCCACGTGAAGCGGTTGCGCGCCAAGCTCGAGCCCGACCCGGGCGAGCCGAAGTACCTCGTCACCGTGCGGGGACTCGGCTACAAGCTCGACCTCTGAGGCATTCGCCTGCGGCGATCGTCTTAGACCGCTACGGTCAACAGGACGGCAACTGTTGATCAACGTCCTGGTCCGGATCCCGGCGGACGGCGAGAGTGCCCCGACCTAAGGCGCTCACCCATGAGTCCACGCCGACCCACCCGTCCGATCCACTCCCGCACCGCGAGGGGCCGGGCGGCAGCAGCCGCCGTGGCGTTCCTGCTCCTCGGCCCGCTCGCGGCCTCGACGGCTGCGGCAGCAGCCTCGCCCCAGGCGGCGAGCAGCGTCGACCTCGGGACCGCCGCGGGCTTCTCCGCGCTGGCAGGACCCAGCATCGCCAACACCGGCGCCGCGACCGTCCTGGCGCTCGACCTCGGTGTCACCGGCACCCTGGCAGGCTTCCCGCCCGGGACCGTGACCGGCCAGACACGCATCGCGACGCCGGAGGTCGAGACCGCCCACGAGGACCGGCAGGCGGCCTACGACTCCGTGGTGGCCCAGACCGGCGGCACCGCCTTCGGGGGCGACCTGGCCGGGACGACCTTCACCCCGGGCCTCTACTCGACCGCGGCAGCAGTCACCAACACCGGCACCATCACGCTGGACGCAGCCGGTGACCCCAACGCGATCTTCGTCTTCCAGGTCGGTGCAGCCCTCAGTTCGGCGGCCTCGACCAAGGTCGTCCTGACCAACGGGGCCCTGGCCAACAACGTCTACTGGCAGGTCGTCGGCGCCACGTCACTGGGCGCCAACGCCAAGTGGGTCGGCACGATCCTCGGCGGCGGGGTGATCTCGTTCGGGGACGGCGCCTCGCTCAAGGGCCGGGCCCTCACCGGGAGCACCATGGCCATGGCCAACAGTCCCATCACCCAGCCCATCGACGACCTGGTCGCACCGGTCGTGGCCTTCCACGGCGGCGCCACGCGCTCGACCAACGATACGACGCCGGCCGTCTCCGGCACCACCGACGAACCGGGGACCCCCTTGGTCCATCTCACCGTCGGGTCGCAGGTGCTCACCACGCGGGCCAGCGGAGGCACCTGGACGCGCAGCACCGACGGCCTGGACGAAGGCCCCCACGACCTCGTCGTCACGGTCACCGACCCGTCCGGCAACACCGGCTCCGACTCCCAGGTGCTGACCGTGGACACCGAGGAGCCGGGCGTCACCGTCATCGGCGGCCCCAGCGCGGCCACGTCCGACACCTCTCCGAGCATCTCGGGCACGGTGACCGAGTCGGGGACCCCGACGGTCAGGGTCACCGTCGGCGACCAGCACCTGACGACGGTCGCCGACGCTGGCGCCTGGACCGTGCAGCCCACCGACCTGGCCGAGAGCGCCCACCTCGTGCTGGCATCCGTCGACGACGCCGCCGGCAACACCGGCTCGGCGAGCCAGGTCCTGACGGTCGACCTCACGGTGCCCGTCCTGTCCATCGACGGAGGCCCGGACTCCTCCACGCCCGACACCTCCCCGTGGATCTACGGCACGACCGCCGAGCGGGCCGGCACCGTCGTGAACGTCGACCTCGGCGGGCAGTCCCTCACCGCCACGGTGCAGCCCGGTGGCGCCTGGGGTGTCAGCGCCCAGGACCTCTCCCCCGGAACCTACGCCGTGGTGGCCTCCCTCACCGATGCGGCACTGAACACCGGCACGGCCCACCAGACCCTGCAGGTCGGGCCGTCCACCGACGGCTCATCCCCCACACCCACACCGACCCCCACGCCGAGCCCGACCCCCACGCCGAGCCCGACCGGGACCCAGTCCCCGCCGAGTCCGACCGGGCCCCAACCCCCGCGCCCGACGTTCCGTCCGGACGCGGAGATCCGGGCAGCGGCGGGTCGCTTCGTCGGCGCCGGGGTCTACACCGTCGCCGGCCAGCGGGTGACAGCCAGGCTGCGCGGTCGCACCAGGAAGGCGACGCTGCAGGTCCGGGTGACCAACCGGGGCGACACGGCCGACACGCTGCGTCTCGCAGGGACCAGGTCGAGCAAGGCCTTCACGCTGACCTACGTCTCGGGCGGCAAGGACGTCACCGCCTCGGTCCTCGACGGCAGCTACCGGACAGCGACCCTCGCGGCCGGCGGTTCGACCACCTTGACCGTGAAGGTCGTGCGGCGCCCACGGGCGAGGACCGGAAGCACGACGACGATGACGCTCCGGACCGTGTCGACCCAGGCACCCGGGCAGCACGACGCGGTCTCTGCGCGGATCAAGGTGACCAGGTAGCCCCCGGTCCGCGGCAGGAAGCCGAGGCTCCGTGTCCGTAATCCGCTGGCGAGGCGTCATGACCGTCCGTAGCCTTGACTCGTGACGACGACGACGACCGAGCCGACGGCTCCGACCAGCACCACACCGCCGACCTGGCTGCCCGTCGTGGCCGGCGGGGTGACGCTCGTGATGTGGGCGTCCGCCTTCGTCGTGATCCGCCACGTCGCCGACGACATCAGCCCGGGCGCGCTGGGTGCCGGCCGCCTGCTGGTGGCCGCCCTGGTCGTGCTGCCGCTGGTCCTGCGGCGCGGCTGGGTGCCCCCCACCCGCCGTGAGTGGGCGCTGCTCTCGCTCGGTGGCGTCGGCTGGTTCGGCATCTACAACCTCGCGCTCAACGCCGGCGAGCGGCACGTCGACGCCGGCACCGCCGCCATGATCATCCAGATCGGGCCGGTCATCGTCGCCTTGCTGGCGGTGCCGCTCTTCGGTGAGCGGATGCACACCTGGCTGCTCGCCGGCATGGTCGTCGGGTTCGCCGGCGTCGCGGTGATCGCCCGCGGCTCCACGTCCGACGCGGGAGCGAGCCTGGTCGGGGTCGTGCTCGTGCTGGTGGCCGCGGCCATGTACGCCGTCGGCGTGCTCACCCAGAAGGTGCTGCTGCGGCGGCTCCCGTCGGTGCAGGTCGTGTTCGTGTCGTTCCTGCTGGGCGCCGTCATCTGCCTGCCGTTCGCCTCGGACCTGCCGGCGCTCGTCACCGACGGCGGCGCGGGGCTGTGGTGGATCCTCTACCTGGGCGTGTTTCCCACGGCGGTCGCCTTCACCACCTGGGCCTACGCCCTCACCCACACCGACGCCGGGGCACTGTCCCTGACGACGTTCCTGGTGCCGGGCATCGCCACGCTGGTCGCCTGGCTCACGATCAACGAGGTCCCGCCGTCGCTGTCGTTCGTCGGCGGCGCGCTCGCGATCGTCGGCGTCCTGATGACGCGACGCAGGCCGCGGGTCTAGCTCTCGAGCCAGCCGCGGAAGGCCTCGAGGTTGCGGGTGGACTCCCCGCGCGAGATCCGCCACTCCCACTCCTTGCGGATCGAGGAGGCGAAGCCGAGCTCGAGGATGGCGTTGAAGGACTCGTCGGCGTTGGCGAGCACGGAGCCGAGGATCCGGTCGAGCTCGTCGTCGCTGACCGCCGACAGCGGCAGCCGGGCCTCGAGGTAGATGTCGCCGGAGTGGTCGACGGCGAAGGAGACGGCGTACATCCGCAGGTTGCGCTCGAGCAGCCAGCGGTAGACACGCGCGTGGTTCTCGTCGGGGTTGCGGCACACGAAGGCGTGGACGCCGAGGGCGTGGGGGCTGACGTCGAGGCGCACCGGGGTCTGGAGCTTCTTCTCCCCCGGCAGGGTCAGCGAGAAGCTCGCTCCTTCGCTCGAGTCGCGGACGGTCTCCTGGTGCTCGATCTCGTTGTCCACGAGGTGCGCACGGATCGTCTCGACTGCTCGGGAGGCCTCGCTCATGAGGCCATCTCAGCACGCATCCGGCCGCTGGCCCGCTCGTAGGCGGCGAGCGTGCGATCGGCGGTGTGCTCCCAGGAGAACTCCTGGGCGTGGACGACGGCACCGCGGCCGAGGCGCTCCACCAGAGCAGGGTCGTCGATCAGGCGACGCAGGCTGGCCGCCCAGTCGCGCGCCTCGTGGGTGTCGACCAGCAGGCCGCTCACGCCGTCGCGCACGACGGTGGTCAGCCCGCCGACCGCGGCCGCGACGACCGGCGTGCCGGTCGCCTGGGCCTCGACGGCCACCAGGCCGAAGGACTCGTTGTAGGACGGCACGGCGACGGCGGTCGCCGCGGACGACCAGACGGACAGCTCGCGCTGCGTCACCGGCGGCACGAACCGCACCACGTCGGTGATGCCGAGGTCGGCGGCGAGGTCGGCCAGCGCCGTGGGGTGCTCGAGGCCGGAGCCGGAGGGACCACCGACGACGGGTACGACGAGGCGCTGGCGCAACGACGGGTCCTGCTCGAGGAGCACCCCGACCGCGCGGAGCAGCACGTCGGGCGCCTTGAGCGGCTGGATCCGGCCGGCGAACATCAGCACGATCGCGTCCGCGGGGAGGCCGAGCTCGCGCCGGGCCGCCTCACGCCCGCGCGGGGTGAAGACGGACAGGTCCACCCCCGGGTGGATCACCTCGACGGCGTCGGGGCTGGCGTCGTAGAGGTCGACGAGCTGCTGCGCCTCGGTGTCGGTGTTGGCCACGAGGAGGTCGGCGGCCTCGACGACCTGCTCCTCGCCGATGACGCGCGAGAGGGGCTCGGGGGTGTCGCCCGCGGCGAGCGCGAGGTTCTTGACCTTGGCCATCGTGTGCATGGAGTGCACCAGCGGCACGTTCCAGCGGTCGCGCGCGAGGGCGCCGACCTGCCCGGAGAGCCAGTAGTGCGAGTGGACGGCGTCGTAGTGGCCGAGCGGCTGGATCGCCTCGGCGCGGAGCACCTCGCGGGCGAAGGTGCACAGCTGGCCGGGCAGCTCGCCCTTGGTGAGGCCCTCGAAGGGGCCGGCGGCGATGTGGCGCACGAGCACCCCGTCGGCCGCCTCGACGACCTGCGGCAGCGCCGAGGACGTGGCGCGGGTGAAGACGTCGACCGCGATCCCCTTGGCCGCCAACCTCTTGGACAGCTCGATGACGTAGACGTTCATTCCGCCCGCGTCACCCGTGCCCGGCTGGTCCAGGGGTGAGGTGTGCAGGCTGATCATGGCCACCCGCTCGCCCACGCTGTCTCCTTCATCAGGGTGCCCGGAACACGGCACCTCCGGCACAACTCCGTCGGGCGTCGCCAGATTCCCGCGAGCGCGCGAGGGGTGGTGGGTCAGCGGGAGTGCGCTCCCGCGGTGGGGCGACCGGGGGACCGCCCGCGACCGCGCAGCAGCGACGTGGCGCCGATGACGGCGGCCACGATCCCCCGGAAGCCGTCGTACCAGGGTGTGTCGGACATCCGGAAGGCCTCGATCAGCGAGAGGGCCAGCAGGCCGGACGCCAGTCCGACCACGACCCGCATGCCGACGGCGTCGCTCTTGACCAGGCTGCTGCCGAAGACCGCGGCGGCGACGAGCACGCACCCCAGGCCGAGGAGGTGGAGGGTGCCGAGGAACGGGTCGCTGCCTCCACCGAGCAGCGCGTGGAGGATCCACAGCACGCCGCCGAGGAGTGCCGCGGAGGCGGAGATCTTCGCGGGGGGCATCTCGGCAGTGTGCCACGCCACACCGACCGGATCGAAGCTCACCCTTCGTCGGTGCCCTGGTGGAACCGCTGCTGCCAGCCGCGACCCGCGCGCACCCACAGCGAGCTGCGCAGCGTCGAGCGACCGTCCCCGGTGGCCCGCCACAGCAGCAGGATCGCGTCCGCCCCGATGCGGTCCGCCGAGACCACCTCGAGGTCCACGTGCTCGATCGGGCCGATCGCGTCGAGGATGTCGTCACGGGTCCAGAGGCGACCCGAGCGACCGACCTCCTGCCAGTCGGGGTGCAGCAGCGCGGCGACAGCGGCGCGGTCCGAGCGCAGCTCGTCGGTGAGCAGCGCCCGCTCCATCGCGACGACGTGCTCCTCGTCGGTCGGCGCCACGTCCTCGAGGTCGCTGAACAGGTCGGGCTCGGCCTCGACCTGGCCGACCGCGGCGGCGGGGTGGGACGTGCTGCTGCCGACGAACCCGGGGCCGGGGTCGGCGGTGGCGCCACGCTGGTAGGCCGAGGCGGCGGCGTTCGCCCGCGCGTCGGCCGCCTCGTTGAGCGGGTGCCCGGCGTGGCCCTTGACCCACTCGAACACCACCCGGCGGCCCTGCATGGCCTCGTCGAGCGCCTTCATCAGCTCGACGTTCATGACCGGCTTGCCGTCGCTCTTCTTCCAGCCCTTGCGCTTCCAGTTCTTCATCCACTTGGTGATCGAGTCGATGACGTACTTGCTGTCGCAGAAGACGTGCAGCTCCTCGTCGAGGTGCGCGGTCTGCTGGAGGAGGTCGAGGACGGCCATCAGCTCGCCCATGTTGTTGGTGCCGTGCGGCCACCCGCCGGACGCCCAGCAGCCGTCGTCGACGTACCACGCCCACCCCGCCGGACCGGGGTTGCCGAGTGCCGAACCGTCAGCCGCCGCGATGATCACCCCGGCATCTTCTCAGCAGAGGATCTTGGCAGGATGGGTGCATGACCCAGGACCGGACCCAGGACATCGCCCAGACCCGCACCGCCGTCGTCACCGGCGCCTCCAGCGGCATCGGCGCCGCCACCGCCCGCGCACTCGCTGCGCAGGGCTTCCGCGTCGTGTGCGCCGCCCGGCGCACCGACCGGATCGAGGAGCTGGCCGCGGAGATCGACGGGCAGGCCGTCACGTGCGACATCCACGACCCCGAGTCGGTGGCGGCCCTCGCCGCGGCCGTGCCGACCTGCCACGTGCTGGTCAACAACGCCGGCGGGGCGGTCGGGGTCGACCGGGTCGAGGACGCCGACCTCGACGACTGGCGCTGGATGTACGACGTCAACGTCCTGGGGCTCGTGCGCATCACCCAGGCCCTCCTGCCGGCGCTGCGGGCCAGTGGCGACGGCGTGATCGTCAACGTCGGCTCGACCGCGGGCCGGTGGGCCTACGAGGGCGGCGCCGGCTACACGGCGGCCAAGCACGCGGTGAAGGTGGTCACCGAGACCCTGAGGCTGGAGCTCAACGGCGAGCCGATCCGCATCACCGAGGTCGCGCCGGGGATGGTCCGCACCGACGAGTTCTCCCTGGTCCGCTTCGGCGGCGACCGGGAGAAGGCGGACGCGGTGTACGCCGGCGTGGACCAGCCGCTGGTCGCCGAGGACGTCGCCGACGCGATCGCGTGGGTCGCCACCCGGCCCTCCCACGTCGACATCGACGAGCTCGTGATCAAGCCCCGCGCCCAAGCAGCGGCACACAAGGTGCACCGCACGTAGGAGGTGGCAGACTTCCGCGCGTGAAGACCATCGGACTCGTCGGCGGCATGAGCTGGGAGAGCAGCGCGGTCTACTACCGCGACCTCAACCTCGGGATGCGGGAGCGGCTGGGCGGCCTGTCGTCGCCCAAGCTGGCCCTGACGACCGTCGACTTCGCCGAGGTCACCCACCTCGAGGACGACGAGCGCTGGGACCAGGTGGGCACGCTGCTGGCCGACGCGGCGCGCGCCGTCGAGCGCGCGGGCGCCGACTTCCTGCTGCTGTGCACCACGACCTTCCACAAGGTGGCCGACCAGGTCGAGGAGGCGGTCGACATCCCGGTGCTGCACCTCGCCGACGTGGTCGCGGCCGCGGTCCAGGCTGCCGGCGTGGAGACCGTCGGGCTGATCGGCACCAAGGTCGCGATGTCGGAGTCCTTCTTCGTCGACCGCCTCGGGAGCCACGGCCTCAACGTCGTCATCCCCGACGCCGGCCACCACGACTTCCTCAACGACGCGATCTACGAGGAGCTGGTGCACGGGGTCGTGCTCCCCCGCACCCGCAGCCGCGTCGTGTCGATCATCGAGGAGCTGTGGGACGCGGGAGCCGGTGGCGTGCTGCTGGGGTGCACCGAGCTCGAGCTCCTGGTCAAGCAGGCCGACGTCGAGCTCCCCGTCTTCCCGTGCACCACCCTGCACGTGCAGGCCGCGCTGGACGCGGCACTGGCCTAGAGGGGCACGCCGCTCGCGGTGGCGAGCCAGCGCAGGGCCGTCCAGGCCGGCGAGCGCAGGTCGGTCGCGCCGGCGGCGGCAGGCAGCGGGGCCCTCAGCACCGGCGCCCGCACGCCCTCGCTGCTGACGAGCAGGTCGCGCCCGGACAGCGCGATCCCCTCGCCCTGCTCCTGCTGCGGCAGCTCCCACGACGCGACGGGCTCCCACGACGGGAAGGCCGCCAGGTGGGCGTGGGAGTAGGTGCGCATGACCACCCCGCCGCCACCGGGCAGGAAGGTGGCGTCGGTGACGATCCCCGGCGCCTCACCCACCTCGACGAGGCGGTTGACGCGGTCCGTGCGCAGCCGCACCGGAGCGGCGTAGACGGCGCCGGCGAAGACGTCCTTGGTGATCACGAAGAGCTGTCCGGTGAGCGGGTGCCTGACCAGCGCCTCGGCGTCGCGGGCACCGTCGGGGTAGGCGAGCTCGTACGCCTCGGGCGAGGCCGTCGTGCGGCCGGGCCCGACCGGCACCCGCAGGACCTCGACGGACCTCCGCACGTGCTGGTTGTCGCCGATGTCACCGACCCAGACGCGGCCCGGCCCGGCGGGGGCGAGTGCCTCGACGTCGACCGGGGGCGGCGTCCAGGACGTGACGCCCACCGTGCCGCCCGTGCCCGGGTCGACGCTGAACACCCGGCCCGAGTCGCCCGAGTCGTTGGTGGTGACGACGAGGTCCGGGTCGACGACGACCAGCCCGCTCGACTCGACGACGTCGGGATCGGTGAAGCGGAAGGCGGGCTCGGCAGGGCCCGGAGCGCCCGCCGCGGCACCGAGGAGGAAGGGCAGTGCCACGCAGGCGCCGATCGCGAGCCGTCGTCCGTCCACCACGTCGCCACCGTATCCGGGTGGGCCCGGGCGACCGCTCGTTGTGCGCCGCCGACCGCTCGCCGTAACCCCCGTAGGGGTAGGTGACACCTCAACCACCTCTCCGTAACGTGGCAGGGTCAGACTCGGGAAAGGATGACCATGTCGGTCCTCGACAAGCAGGCGATCGTCGCGAGTCCCGGTTTCAGCCGGTGGCTGATCCCCCCGGCCGCGCTCGCGGTCCACCTCTCCATCGGCCAGGTCTACGCGTTCTCGGTCTTCAAGAACTCACTGGTCGCCTCGTTCGACACGAGCCTCACGGCGATCGGCTGGGTGTTCTCGATCGCGATCGTGATGCTCGGCCTGTCGGCCGCCGTGCTGGGCACGTGGGTGGAGCGCTCGGGCCCGCGCAAGGCCATGCTGGCCTCCGCGCTGTGCTGGGGCACCGGCTTCGTCGTCGGCTCGGCGGGCATCGCGAGCGGTCAGCTGTGGCTGCTCTACCTCGGGTACGGCGTCATCGGCGGCATCGGCCTGGGGATCGGCTACATCTCGCCGGTGTCGACGCTGATCAAGTGGTTCCCCGACCGGCCGGGGCTCGCCACGGGCATGGCGATCATGGGCTTCGGCGGTGGCGCGCTGATCGCCTCGCCCCTGTCCAACCGCCTGATGAGCTTCTACGACTCCGACTTCGTGGCCACCGAGCCCGGAGCGGTCGCCTCCGGCTCGGCGCTGGCACAGACGTTCCTCACGCTCGGCGTGATCTACACACTCTTCATGCTCGTGGGTGCAGCGCTCGTCCGCGTGCCCCCTGGCCACGGTGACGACAACACGGCGGTGCACTCGCCGGGCACCAACGGCGCGCTGGTGCGGGCGTCCTCGGCGATCCGCACGCGCCAGTTCTGGTTCCTGTGGGTGGTGCTCTTCTGCAACGTCACCGCCGGCATCGGGATCCTCGAGCAGGCGGCGCCGATGATCCAGGACTTCTTCCGTGAGGGCGGCAGCAGCACGGTCACCGCGGCAGCGGCCGGCGGCTTCGTCGGGGTCCTCTCCCTCGCCAACATGCTCGGCCGGTTCGTCTGGTCCAGCCTCTCCGACCGGATCGGCCGCAAGCCGACGTACGTCATCTACCTCGGCGTCGGGCTGGTGCTCTACCTGCTGCTCGCCCTGGTCGGCGACGTCTCCCCCGTCGTCTTCGTGGCGCTGGCGGCCGTGATCATCTCCTACTACGGAGGTGGCTTCGCCACCGTCCCGGCCTACCTCAAGGACCTCTTCGGGACCCTGGAGGTCGGCGCCATCCACGGCCGGCTGCTGACCGCCTGGGCCGCGGCCGGCGTGGCCGGGCCCCTCATCGTCAACGGCATCCTCGACAGCGTCGGGGAGCCGGGCAACCTGGTCGCCGCCGACTACCGCCCGGCCCTGCTGACCATGGTCGGTGTCCTCGCCGTCGGGTTCGTGGCCAACCTGCTCATCAAGCCGGTCGCCGAGACGCACTTCGACCAGGACGCCCGCACCGCCCACGAGGAGCGCAGCTCCGACCGCCACCAGGAGGCCACGCGATGAGCACCGACGACGCCACTCCCACCAGCCCCATCCTCGTCACGCTCGCCTGGCTGCTGGTGGGGGTGCCACTGGCCTACGGGCTGTGGCAGACCCTGGTGAAGGCCTCGGCCCTCTTCACCGGCTGAGGATCACCGGCTGAGGGTCACCGGCTGAGGCCGGCGTCGAGCAGCGCGCCCAGCCGGGGCCGGACGCCCCACGCGGCCAGCAGCTCGTCGTACTCCCGGGTCGCGGCGACCTCGGCCTCGCTCGACGGACGGTGGGACGCGGAACCACCGCGGACCCGGACGGCCCGCAGCAGCGTGTTGCGCGGTGTGTGCGCGCTCTCGACGAACTCCACGACGTCGACGCGGTAGCCCTCGCGCCTCAGCAGCGACGCGCGCAACGCGTCGGTGAGGGTGTCGGCGAATCGCTCGCGCAGGATGCCGTAGCGGGTCAGCATGGCGTAGGGCTCGGGCGCCTCGCCGGTGCGCAGCTGGGCCGCGATGTCGTGGTGGCAGCACGGTGCCGCGAGGACGAGGGAGGCCTCCCACTCCAGCGCGCGGGCGAGGGCGTCGTCGGTGGCGGTGTCGCAGGCGTGCAGGGCCAGGACCACGTCGGGCGCCTGCGCGAGACGGGCCTCGGCGATGGAGCCGACGGCGAAGTCCGCGTCGATGCCCAGTCCGGCCGCGACCTGCGCGTTGTGGTCGGCCGACTGCTGCTTCACGTCGACCCCGGTCATGCGCACCGGGAGTGCGCGTCCGCCGTGCTCCACGGGGGCGGTGAGGAAGCGGTGCGCGGCGAAGGTGAGGTAGGCGTTGCCGCACCCGAGGTCGACGATGCGCAGCGGGTCGTCGGTGGTGGGCGTGCGCACCTGGCCCTGGGCCATCGCCTCGGTGAGGCTGGCGTCGAGCAGGCGCACGAACTCCTCGACCTGGCGGTACTTCGCCTGCCTCGTCGGCTTCACCCTGCCGTGGGCGTCGCTGATCCCCAGCGCCACGAGGACCGGGTCGTCCTCGGCGAGCAGGCGGTCCTTGGCCCGGTCGTGCGCACGGGACACCTCGACCGGCTCGGCGCGAGCGGAGGTGTGCAGCATCGGCACCCCCTTCTTCGTCACCCGGAGCTGGTGGGTCTCGGTGGCGGTGTCGACGTGCCAGCTGGCGAACGGCTGCGCGAGCAGCACGTCCACGGCGGAGCGGGCGGGCTCCCCGAGGGCGTGGTTGGTGGTGTGCGCCTGCGTCGCGTCGTACGACACGACCTGCAGGTGGCGTCCGGCTTTGAGGTCGACGACGCGGATCTCGAGGCGCTGCACCTCGCGGCCCTCGACGACGGGAACCGGCTGCCCCTTGCGGCGGCCGCTGGCGAGCGCCCGCACCAGCTGGTCGGTGTCGAGGACCGCCGACCTGAGCCGCGACCACTCCTCGCGCAGGGGCTCGTCCGTGCTCACAGGACCGCGGCGAGGACGACGAGGAGGATCAGGGCCCCCAGCGCCACCGGGATGACGAGTCGGCGGTGACGGGGGTTCATGTCCTCATCCTAGGTCGCCAGGTCCTGGTTCCTTCCGTGGAGGAGGCGGAAGGGGCCGCCCGCACCTGTCATGAAGCGACGGCCTGCCTGGTCGTCGAACCACCGCCCGGGATCGCCCAGGACGAAGGCGCGGGCACGACGCGTGTAGCGGGGTCCCGCGAGCGAGGCAGACCGGCGTACGTCGCTGAGTGCACCTCCGGCGTCGTCCAGGCTCTCGTCGATGTCGAGGATCTCGGCGCCGAGCACCACGATCCCGCCGCAGGTGGCGACGAACGGGACGCCCTTGCGCCGACCGACAGCACCCAGCAACACCTCGAGGCGGAAACCGAGGTGCCACTAGCTGCGTACCGCCGCCAGCTGCTCTGGTCGGGGCGCGAGGACGTCCGCTCCTCGCCAGCTGCGCCATGGATTGTCGGGGTCGGGCATGCGCGGAGCCACGCGCGCGACGAAGATCGGTCGTCCCGTGCGCACCTGGATCTCGCAGGGAGCCTCCATCCTGCCGAGCACGGCCCGCACCGCCTCGGCGTCGTAGAGCAGCGCGTTGCGGACCTGCAGTGGCCGGCCCGCCACGCCCGCCTTCAGAGCGCTGCGGGCCGCGTCACGCCGCACCCCCGGGACCATCAGGTGTGCCGTTGCCTGCCTCTCGGTCCACAGCTCCATGGGCTCGACCGTAGGGGCGGCGCCGCGTCCACGGGCCGTCCTCCACAGGCCTCCTGCGCGCCACCGGCCGCGCTTCTCCGGGCAGTTCTTGTTCCGCCCCAGCTGTACGGAAGTGGTCCCCGGGCGCTCACGAACACCTGTGGGCGAACAAGAAGTCCCAGGAGCACACCCCACCGTCGCGCGGTCACCAGTGCTCGAGCGACCCCGCGAACACGGTGGCCAGGTCGTCGGCCGTCACGTCGATGGGAGCGGTCGCGAGCAGGCGCTGCTGCTTGAGCGCTCCGTCGACGAGGTCGTCGACGTCGGCCGAGCCGTAGCCCAGCTCCGCCAGCCCGCTCGGGAGGCCGACGTCACGCATCAGACCGCGCAGCACCGTGGGCAGGGTGTCCGCCCCGCCCGAGGAGCCCGCCGCCGACGGGCCGCCCAACAGCTCGGCCGCCCGGAGGTGCCGCTCGGGGGACGCCTCGAAGGTCAGGGCGAAGGCGGCGGGCGCCGTCATCACCACGGCCATGCCGTGCGGCACGATCGGTGCGTTGTCGGGGTAGCCGGCGGGCCGGTAGTCCCGGACGCGGCCGGCGATCGGGTAGGCACAGGCGTGCGGGACGTGGACGCCCGCGTTGCCGAAGCCGAGCCCGGCGAACGTCGCGGCCAGGGCCATCTCCTCGCGCGCCTCGGTGTCGGAGCCGTCGCGCACCGCGCGGCGGAACGCACCGGCCAGGAGGGACATGGCCTTCTCCGACCACAGGTCGGCGATCGGGTTCGCCCCGCAGTAGGGCACACGCTGCTCGGGCTGCTTGGCGTCGAAGTCGGCGAACCAGCGCGCGGTCCAGCTCTCGAGGGCGTGGCAGAGGATGTCCATCCCGCACGAGGCGGTCACCATCGCGGGCTGCGTCATCGTGAGGTCGGGGTCGACGACCGCGAGGGTGGGTCGCAGCCGGGCGTGGGAGATGCCGGTCTTGACCTTGAGGGCGAGCACGTCGAGGACACAGATGGTCGTCGACTCCGCACCCGTGCCGGTCGTGGTGGGCACGGCCACGAGCGGCAGCAGCGGCTGCTCGGGCGGCCGGCCCCCGCCGACGGGGGCGTTGACGTAGTCCATCAGCGAGCCCGCGTTGGTCAGCAGCAGGTTGACGGCCTTCGCCGTGTCGATCGCGGAGCCGCCACCGACCGCGACCACGGCGTCGAACGGGCCGGCCTCGCGCGCGAAGGCGATCGCCTCCTCCATCGACGCGTCCGTCGGCTCCACCCGCGCGCCCGCGAACACGGTGACGTCCAGACCGTGGGACCCCATGGCCGCGGCGATCCGTCCGGGGTGACCGGTCGCGGCGACGCCGGGGTCGGTCACGAGCAGGACCCGGCGGGCCGAGCCACCGGTGGTCGCCACGAGCTGCCGGACGTCCCAGCCGATCTCGTCGCTTGCGCCGCGGCCGAACTTCAGGCCGGGTGCGGCGTAGGTGAAGACGGACTCGTTCACGAGAGGCTCCCGAGGGCGTGGCGGACGAGGTCGAGCACCTCGATCGCGTCGGACTCGATGTCGGCGATCGGCACCCAGGCGGCGACGTCGGTCGTGCCGTCGATCTCCACCACGTGCGGCTCCCCGTCCCCGACCGTGGCGCCGAACAGCAGGTGGACGCCGTGGTAGTCCTCGATCCGGCCCGACGGGGCGTTGCCGAAGAAGTGGGTGTCGTGGACCCCGAGGAGGCCGGTGACCTCGCACGGCAGGCCGCACTCCTCCTCGACCTCGCGCGCCAGCGCGACCGCGGGATGCTCGCCGTGGTCGATCCCGCCGCCCGGCAGCGTCCACCGTCCCGGGTGGGCGGCGCGCTCGGACAGCCGGGTGAGCAACAGGTCGTCGCCCCGCCGCACCACGGCGTACGCCGCCACTCGCTGCAGCCGGAAGGGCAGGTGGTCCACCAGCGCGTCGGTCACCAGACCCGCGACCGGCACGCGCCCCGACACCACGTCGTCCAGCGGCTTCCAGGCGGCCTCGCTCGTCGAGCCGTCGACCTCGAGCACGCGGGGCGTCGGGGCGTCCGGGGGCACCCACCCGTCGTAGACGATGCGGATGGCGTGGGCGTCGACGAGGCGCCCGTCACGCGAGGTGCGCGGGAGGTGCGCGCTGTAGACGTGGGCGGTCTCACCGACCGTGGCATGGAGCCCGGTCTCCTCGTGGATCTCGCGGATCACGGCCGCCCGCGGATCCTCGCCATGGTCGATCCCACCGCCGGGAAGCGTCCACAGCTCCGTGCGCGAGACCCGCGGCGCGAGCCGGCTCAGCAGGACCTCGACGCGCTCGTCGTGCACGCGGAGCATGACGGCGTACGCCCCCACGCGCTGGCGCCTCGGCAAGGATCCCATGGCCCCAACCTAGTGAAGTACCGTGTGCGCCGTGGCTCCCCCGTCCAGAGATCCGTGGCTCGACAACGTCAAGATGGTCCTGGTCACCCTCGTCGTCATCGGTCACTCGATCGGCCTGGTCGAGGCCACCCAGGGCAGCCACTGGGTCTACGACTTCATCTACCTCTGGCACATCCCCGCGTTCGTCTTCGTGAGCGGCTACCTGTCGAAGTCCTTCGAGTGGGACCGCCGCCGGATGAAGAGCCTCGTCTACACCCTGGCGATCCCCTACCTGCTCTTCGAGCCGGCGCTGTTCTACTTCCGTCGCACCGTGGTCGACGAGAACGTCACCGGCCCGCTCTGGCTCGAGCCGCACTGGACGATGTGGTACCTCATCGTGCTGCTGATGTGGCGGCTGGTGACCCCGATCCTCAAGCTGCACTGGCTCTTCCTGCCGCTGTCGGTGGTCGTGAGCCTGCTCGGCGGCCTGTGGGACACCGACGCCCTGATGATCCCCCGCTTCCTGGGCCTGCTGCCCTTCTTCGTGCTCGGCCTGCACCTCGAGCCGCGCCACCTCAAGCACCTCGACGACGTGTGGGTGCGCGTCGCGGCGGTGCCCACGCTGGTCGGCATCGGCATCATGGCCGTCTACACCGACACGTGGGCCGAGACCGCGCTGCTCTGGTACGACACCGGCTACAACGAGATCCCGATCGACAACGAGATCGTCTTCCAGACCCGGCTGACGATCATGATGGTCGGCCTGCTGGGTGCCTTCGCGGCGATGTCGCTCGTGCCCCGGCGCCCGCTCGGGTGGTTCACCACGATGGGCACCGCGACGATGGTCGTCTACCTCTTCCACGGCTTCGTGATCAAGACGGTCAAGGCCCTCGGGTGGCCCGACTTCACCGCCGCCCACCCGTGGCTCGGCCTCGTGCTGACGATCCTCGGCGGGATCGCGCTGACGCTGGTCCTGGCGAGCCCGCCCGTACGCCGCGTGCTCGAGCCGTTCACCAACCCGCTGGGCTGGCTGGAGAAGAAGCGGCGGTCCCATCGACCGGCCCCCACGTCGGCCTGACGGCTGATCGCGGCACCACGTCGAGGTGCGCGGCACCGGCGCGGGTCGGTGCGTGTCCGCCGAGGTGCGCGGGATACCACGGGGCGTGCTCAGCCGGCCGCGGGACGTGGTGCGGCAGCCGCTGGAGCGCCTCGAGCTGCTCGGTGAGCACGGCCCCGAGCCGGCAGGTCCAGGCCGTGAGGTCGTCGCCCGGACCGATCGTGAGGGGTGCGCCGAAGGAGATGTCGACCCGCCGTCCGCGGCTGAGGTCCGGCCGGGGCCGCCTGCCCCGCGCGTCGGGCAGCCCCACCGATGCGATGCGCTGGGAGCCCCAGATCGCCACCGGCACGACCGGCACGGCCCTCTCCCGGGCCAGGCTGGCCACGCCGCGCATGAGGGAGCGCACCGTGTAGGAGTAGCTGATCCCCGCCTCGGGGAACGAACCCACTGCCTCGCCGGCACGTAGTAGGCGCCGTGCCCTGAGGTACGCACCCGCGGGGGCCTCGCGATCGACCGGGACGTGCTGCATGCGGTCCATCGCCGCCCGCACGACCGGGACGTGCCAGACGTCGTGACGGCACATGAATCGCACGAAGCGGCCCCGCGTCACCGCCGCCTGCTCGATCAGGACGAAGTCCGGGTAGCTCACGTGGGTGGCCGCCAGCAGCACGGGGCCGCGCTCCGGGAGGTGCTCGATCCCGGTCCACCTCGTGTCCACGCCGAGGAGCCGGATCGCCGCCCTGCCCAGGACGTTGGTGGCACGGTAGACGAGCTCGCTCATGCCTGTCGTTCGTCGTGCGGGCGACAGCGGATGTGGGTCACGCGAACGGCGGCCGGGCGTCGCGGGCCATCGAGCGTCGGCCGGCCCAGCGCCACACGCGAGCGGCCCGGTCACGGTCCGCGTCGTCGACCAGGTTGCCCATCCAGCGCAGGGCCAGGGTCATCAGCCAGTCCGAGCGCATGCCGGCCGGGCCGAGGGCCGCGACCACCTTCGGCTGGGTGGCGATGCCAGCGAGCCGGCGGGCGATGGAGAACGACTCGCCGTAGTGCTCCACCAGCGTCGAGCGCCAGGCCTCACCGAGGCCGGTGCCGCTGGCGATGTGCTCGGCGACGAAGCGGCCGGTCTCCAGGCCGTAGTCGATGCCCTCGCCGTTGAGCGGGTTGACGCAGGCGGCCGCGTCGCCGATGAGCGCCCAGTTGGGACCGGAGACGTTGCTCACCGCACCGCCCATCGGCAGCAGCGCCGAGGTCGGCATCCGGAGGTCGCCGGACAGCCCGAACTGGGTGCCGATGGTGTCGGCGTAGGTCTGCATCAGGGGCTTGATCGCCACCTCGGCCGGTCGGCTGCTGGTGGCCAGCGTGCCCGCCCCGAGGTTCACCGTGCCATCGCCCAGGGGGAAGATCCAGCCGTAGCCGGAGACCAGCTCGCCCTGCTCGTCGCGCAGCTCGAGGTGCGAGCTGATCCACGGGTCGTCCGACTGCTCGGAGTCGACGTACGACCGCCCGGCGACGGCGTAGACCGTGTCGCGGTGCCACTCGCGGCCCAGCAGCTTGCCGAGCGGGGAGCGGACCCCGTCGGCCACCACGAGCCACCGGCAGGAGATCTCGTAGGAGCCGTCGGCGTCGCGGAACTCCACGGCAGCGACCTGCTCGCCCTCGCGTCGTACGCCGACCGCGCGGGCGCCGTCGAGGCCGCGGGCGCCGCTCTTCAGGGCCACCGTGCGGAGGTGGTCGTCGAGCTCGGTGCGGGCGACCGCCGATCCCCAGTCGGGCAGCGAGCCGCCGGGCCACGGCAGCAGCAGCGTCTGGCCGAACCCGTGCGCACGCAGGCCGTGGTTGACGGTGTGGGCACGCAGCCAGTCCTCGAGGCCGAGCTTCTGCATCTCCCCGATCGCCCGGGGGGTGAGGCCGTCACCGCAGGTCTTGTCGCGGGGGAAGGTCGCCGCGTCGGCGAGCACGACGTCGAGCCCGGCGCGTGCGGCCCAGGCCGCCGCGGCCGAACCGGCCGGACCGGCGCCGACGACGAGGACGTCGGCCGAGGTCGGGCGCGAGGTGGGGCGCGAGGTGGGGGTGGTCACGCCCGAATCCTCGCAGGCGGGCGGTCATCCACAGAAATGCACCGGGCCCCGGCATCCCTCACGGGAGACCGGGGCCCGGTGGTGACTGCGCTCAGTTCTGGTAGGAACCGAAGTCGAAGTCGTCGAGTGCGACCGCCTGCGACGACGGACCGAAGTCGTAGTCGTAGGAGTCGTAGCCGGTGACCGAGTAGGCCGCGGCGCGCGCCTCCTCGGTGGGCTCTACCCGGATGTTGCGGTAGCGCTCCAGGCCGGTGCCGGCCGGGATGAGCTTTCCGATGATCACGTTCTCCTTCAGGCCACGCAGGCTGTCGGAGCGGCCGTTGATCGCGGCGTCGGTGAGCACGCGGGTGGTCTCCTGGAAGGAGGCCGCCGAGAGCCACGACTCGGTCGCGAGCGAGGCCTTGGTGATGCCCATGAGCACCGGGCGACCCGAGGCCGGCTTGCCGCCCTCGGAGACCACGCGACGGTTCTCCTCCTCGAACCGCACCCGGTCGACCAGGTCGGACGGGAGCAGGTTGGTGTCACCGGACTCGATGACGGTCACGCGGCGCAGCATCTGCCGCACGATGATCTCGATGTGCTTGTCGTGGATCGACACACCCTGCGAGCGGTAGACCTCCTGGACCTCGTCCACGAGGTGCTCCTGCGCCTTGCGGACACCGAGGATGCGCAGGACGTCCTGCGGGTCGGGCGTACCGGAGGTGATGTGGTGACCCACCTCGATGTGGTCGCCGTCCTCGACGTTGAGGCGCGAGCGCTTGGAGACCGGGATCTCCTGGGGCTCGGAGCCGTCGTCGGGGGTGACCACGACGACGCGGGCCTTGTCGGTCTCCTCGATCTTCACGCGACCGGCGGACTCCGAGATCGGCGTACGACCCTTGGGCGAGCGGGCCTCGAAGAGCTCGACCACGCGGGGCAGACCCTGCGTGATGTCGTCGGCCGAGGCCACACCACCGGTGTGGAAGGT
>NZ_JAOPWY010000113.1 GCF_025965415.1 Nocardioides sp. | reverse complement strand
CGGGCCCCCGTCAATTCCTTTGAGTTTTAGCCTTGCGGCCGTACTCCCCAGGCGGGGAACTTAATGCGTTAGCTGCGACACGGAGACCGTGGAATGGTCCCCACATCTAGTTCCCAACGTTTACGGCATGGACTACCAGGGTATCTAATCCTGTTCGCTCCCATGCTTTCGCTCCTCAGCGTCAGTTAATGCCCAGAGACCTGCCTTCGCCATCGGTGTTCCTCCTGATATCTGCGCATTCCACCGCTACACCAGGAATTCCACTCGCCCCTCCCGTACTCCAGCTGAGCAGTATCCGCCGACATTCCAGGGTTGAGCCCTGGACTTTCACAGCAGACTTACTCAGCCGCCTACACGCGCTTTACGCCCAATGATTCCGGACAACGCTCGCGCCCTACGTATTACCGCGGCTGCTGGCACGTAGTTAGCCGGCGCTTCTTCTGAAGGTACCGTCACTCCAAACCGCTATTCACGACCGAAGCTTCGTCCCAACTGAAAGCGGTTTACAACCCTAAGGCCTTCTTCCCGCACGCGGCGTTGCTGCATCACGCTTTCGCGCATTGTGCAAGATTCCCCACTGCTGCCTCCCGTAGGAGTCTGGGCCGTGTCTCAGTCCCAGTGTGGCTGATCGTCCTCTCAGACCAGCTAAGCATCGTCGCCTTGGTAAGCCGTTACCCCACCAACAAGCTAATGCTCCGCGGGCCCATCTCAATGCGGAAGCCGAAGCTACCTTTCCACCAAAGTGCACATCCGGTATTAGCCCGAATTTCTTCGGGTTGTCCCGGTCATTGAGGCAGGTGACCCACGTGTTACTCACCCGTTCGCGGCTCTGCCCCCGAGCAAGCTCGGGTTCGTCGCTCCACTTGCATGTGTTAAGCACGCCGCCAGCGTTCGTCCTGAGCCAGGATCAAACTCTCCATCGAAAACAAACCCCCACACCCACCAACCCAAAGGCCAGCACATGCAAGGAAAAGAGAGCCACATCCCCTGACAAAAAACAAAACTGACATCAACTGCAAAAGCAGCTGTTCAGAATCATTGTCAAAGAAACCGCGACACCAAACCAAAGCCTGATGTCAACGGGGCATAACAAACTAATTCGTCGACTAATCAAACACACTGTTGAGTTCTCAAGAATCAGACGCACCCGTTCCTCACCAGTTGGACTGGATCGGCCGCGGGGCAACCTGCAGAAACTTACCGGGCGCTGGGCCCACCGTCAAACTCGCGGGCTTCGTGCTTCGGTGGTCGGTGCCAGGTTTCCGCTTCATCTGACCTTCTGGCCAGGAGGCGGCGCCACTTGCAGCGACAAGAAGAACTGTAGACCCTCCCCCGAGGTGGTGACAAACCGGGGGCGGTCTGAACGCATACCCGCAGGTCAGCGGCCTGCGGAGCGCCGCGGAGCGGCCGGTCGGTAGGTGCTGACGGTGGGATCACCGCTCACCCAGAACCGCCAGGGCCGCTCCGCTGCCTGCCGGAGGCCGACGCGCGGACCGCTGCTGGTCCGCAGCGGTGCCTCGCCTGGCACGACCTCCGCCCGCACTCCGTTGTCGGCCAGGTCGATGCCGAGGGCACGGCACAGCCGGGCCGGACCACGCGCCAGGTCACGGTCCGAGCTCCCCGGACGTCGTCGGCGCGCGAGCTCGATCCCGTCCACCACCTCGCCGGCGCGCAGGAGCACGGCGCCGGGGTCGCCGGCGGGTCCCGTCACCAGGTTGGCGCAGTGGTGCATGCCGTAGACGAAGTAGACGTAGAGGTGCCCGGGCGCGCCGAACATCACCGTGTTGCGCTCCGTCCGCCCGCGGTGGGCGTGGGAACCCGGGTCCTCGGGACCGGCGTACGCCTCGACCTCCGTCAGGCGCACGGAGACGCCGCCATGGGTGAACACGGCGTTGAGCAACCGCGGCGCGACCTCGAGCGGGTCGCCCTCAGCCCAGTCGGCCACGGTGGTCGGCACTCCGGGCGCGCAGCTCGTCGAGCTGCTCGCGCACCCGCACCGGCGCCGTACCGCCCCGACCGGAGCGCGAGGCGACCGAGCCCTCGACGGTCAGCACGGAGCGCACCTCGGGCGTCAGGGACGGTGAGATCGCGGCCAGGTCGTCGTCGCTCAGGTCCGGCAGGTCGCACCCCAGCTCCTCGCAGCGGCGTACGCAGGCACCCGCCAGCTCGTGGGCGTCGCGGAACGGCACGCCCTCGCGCACCAGCCACTCGGCGACGTCGGTCGCGAGCGAGAAGCCCTGGGGGGCGAGCTCGGCCATCCGGTCGGCGTTGAAGGTCAAGGTGGCGACCATCCCGCTCACCGCGGGCAGGAGCACCTCGAGGGTCTCGACCGAGTCGAAGACCGGCTCCTTGTCCTCCTGGAGATCACGGTTGTAGGCCAGCGGGAGGCCCTTGAGCGTGGCCATCAGGCCCGCCAGGTTGCCGATCAGCCGGCCGGACTTGCCGCGTGCGAGCTCGGCGATGTCGGGGTTCTTCTTCTGCGGCATGATGCTCGACCCGGTCGACCAGGAGTCGTGCAGCCTCGCGAAGTCGAACTCCCGCGTCGTCCAGAGGATGACCTCCTCGGCCAGCCGCGAGAGGTCCACGCCGATCTGTGCGGTGACGAAGGCGAACTCCGCGGCGAAGTCGCGCGAGGCGGTGCCGTCGATGGAGTTGGCGGAGGACCCCGCGAAGCCGAGCTCGGCGGCCACGGCCTCCGGGTCCAGGCCGAGGGTCTGGCCGGCGAGCGCACCGGAGCCGTAGGGCGAGTCGGTCGCGACGCGAGCATCCCAGTCCCGCAGCCGCTCGACGTCGCGCAGCAGGGGCCAGGCGTGGGCGAGCAGGTGGTGCGAGAGCAGGACCGGTTGCGCGTGTTGGAGGTGCGTCCGGCCCGGCATGATCACCTCGAGGTGGTCGTCCGCCTGCCGTGCCAGGACGTCGACGAGGTCGAGCACCAGGCCCGCGACGGTGCGCGCGTGGTCGCGCAGGTAGACGCGGAACAGGGTCGCGACCTGGTCGTTGCGCGAGCGCCCGGCGCGCAGCCGGCCGCCGACCTCCGGTCCGACCTCGTCGAGCAGCAGCCGCTCCAGGGCACCGTGCACGTCCTCGTCCGACTCCGCCGGAAGCAGGTCGCCGGCGGAGTACCGCTCCCCCAGCGTCGTCAGGCCGCGCACCAGCTCGACGTGGTCGTCGTCGCTCAGGAGACCGGCGCGGTGCAGCGCGTTGGCGTGGGCGCGCGAGCCCGCGAGGTCGTACGGCGTCAGCTGCCAGTCGAAGTGCGTCGACCTCGAGAGGGCCTGGAGCTCGGGCGACGGCCCGCTCGCGAACCGCCCACCCCAGAGCGAGCCCTCGTTGGTCGTGCCGTGCTCGCCCATCAGTCGGTCCCGACGTCCAGTGCGGCGTGGTCGAGCGCCTCGTCGTCCAGCTCGTCGGCGCCGTTGCTTCGGGCGATGCGGTCCGCTCCCCCGGGCTCGATCTCGCCGAAGAGGTTGCCGTTCTCGACCAGGACGTGGCCCTGGTCCTGCGGCTGCGAGGCGTAGAGCTCGAGCTTGCTGCGCGAGTCGGCGATGTCGAGGTTGCGCATCGTCAGCTGGCCGATGCGGTCGGTCGGGCCGAAGACCGCGTTGTCGGTGCGCTCCATGGAGAGCTTGTCGGGGTGGTAGGAGAACGCCGGGCCGTGGGTGGCCAGCACCGTGTAGTCCTCGCCGCGGCGCAGTCGGAGCGTCACCTCGCCGGTGACGAGCGAGGCCACCCAGCGCTGGATCGCCTCGCGCATCATCAGCGCCTGCGGGTCGAGCCAACGGCCCTCGTAGAGCAACCGGCCGAGGCGACGGCCCTGGCTGTGGTAGCTCTCGATGGTGTCCTCGTTGTGCACCGCGTTGAGGAGTCGCTCGTAGGCGATCCACAGCAGCGCCATTCCGGGCGCCTCGTAGATGCCGCGCGACTTGGCCTCGATGATCCGGTTCTCGATCTGGTCGGACATGCCGAGCCCGTGGCGGCCACCGATCTCGTTGGCCTTCAGGACCAGCTGGACGGCATCGGGGAAGGACTGCGCGTTGATCGCCACCGGTCGGCCCTGGTCGAAGCGGATGGTGACGTCCTCGGTCGCGATCTCGACGGAGGGGTCCCAGAACTTCACGCCCATGATCGGCTCGACGGTCTCGAGCGACACGTCGAGCTGCTCGAGGGTCTTGGCCTCGTGGGTGGCGCCCCAGATGTTGGCGTCGGTCGAATAGGCCTTCTCCTTGCTGTCGCGGTAGGGCAGGTCGCGTTCGGTCAGCCACTGGCTCATCTCGTCGCGGCCGCCGAGCTCGTGGACGAAGTCGGCGTCGAGCCACGGCTTGTAGATGCGGAGCTCGGGGTTGGCGAGCAGGCCGTAGCGGTAGAACCGCTCGATGTCGTTGCCCTTGAAGGTCGAGCCGTCTCCCCAGATGTCGACGCCGTCCTCGTGCATGGCCCGGACCAGCATCGTCCCCGTCACGGCGCGACCCAGGGGCGTGGTGTTGAAGTACGTCCGGCCGCCGGAGCGGATGTGGAAGGCACCGCAGGCCATCGCGGCCAGGCCCTCCTCGACCAGCGACGCGCGGCAGTCGACCGCGCGCGCCAGCTCGGCGCCGTACTGCTTGGCGCGGGACGGCACGCCGGAGATGTCGGGCTCGTCGTACTGCCCGATGTCGGCGGTGTAGGTGCACGGGACCGCCCCCTTGGCGCGCATCCAGGCGACCGCCACCGAGGTGTCGAGGCCCCCGGAGAAGGCGATGCCGACGCGCTCGCCGACGGGAAGGGAGGTCAGGACCTTGCTCACAGGACGTCCTTTGCGGTGGTGGTGGTGGTGGCGGTGTGGTGGGGGTCGTTGGCCAGGTCGAGGAAGCGCTGCGCGAGGGCGTCGCCGCCCTGGGGGTCGCGCCCGATGACGAGGAGGGTGTCGTCGCCGGCGATGGTGCCGAGGATGTCACCCAGGTCGGCCTTGTCGAAGGCGCTGGCCAGGAACTGCGCCGCACCGGGAGGGGTGCGGAGCACGACGAGGTTGGCACTGGCCTCGGCGCTGACGAGCAGCTCGGCGCAGAGCCGAGCCAGTCGGTCGCGACCGGCCGAGCTCTCGCGGGGCGCCACGACCGAGCGGTCGCCGCCCTCCCCGGGCACGGCGTAGACGAGCGCGCCGTCGGCGCTGCGGACCTTGACCGCGTCGAGCTCGACGAGGTCGCGGCTGAGGGTGGCCTGCGTGACCTTGACGCCGTGGTCACCGAGCAGGTCGGCGAGCTCGGTCTGCGAGCGCACCGGGTGGGCGGTGACGATGTCGATGATCCGCTGGTGGCGGGCGCTCTTGGTGAGCGGGGTGACGGCGGTCATGACCGGTCCAGCAACCAGGTGAGGACCGCCTTCTGGGCGTGCCGCCGGTTCTCGGCCTCGTCCCTGACCACCGACTGCGGACCCTCGATCACGCCCTCGGAGATCTCCTTGCCGCGGTAGGCGGGCAGGCAGAGCATGACGATGGCGTCGGTGGCGGCGTGGGCGAGCAGCTCCTCGGTCACGCCGTACGGCGGGAAGACCCGCAGGCGGTCCTGGGACTCCTCCTCGCGGCCCATGCTCACCCAGGAGTCGGTGACCACGACGTCGGCGCCGGCAACTGCTTCCACCGCGTCGGTGGTGAGCTCGATGGAGCCGCCCGTGTCCTGGGCGATCTCCCGGGCGGTGGCGACCACGTCGGCGTCGGGGGTGAACCCGTCGGGGGCGCCGATGATGACGTGCAGGCCGGCCGAGGCGCCGGCGAGCACCCAGGAGTTGCCCATGTTGCAGGCGCCGTCGCCGACGAAGGCGGCGCGGACGCCGGCGAGCCGGCCCTTGTGCTCGCGCACGGTCTGGAGGTCGGCCAGGAGCTGGCAGGGGTGGAACTCGTCGGTGAGGGCGTTGAGCACGGGCACGCCGGCGTGGTCGGCCATGGTCACCACGTCGCTCTGGTGGGCCGTGCGCCACACGATCGCGGCGGCCTGCCGGCCGAGGACGCGGGCGACGTCCTCGACACCCTCGCGGGAGCCCATGGCGGCCAGGCCGCCGTCGACGGTCATCGGGTTGCCCCCGAGCTCGGCGATGCCGGCCGCGAAGGAGACCTGGGTGCGCAGCGTCGGGCGGTCGAACACCAGCGCCACGGTCCGGGGACCCGCCAGCGGCTTGTGGTCGTAGGGCTCAGCCTTCATGGTGTCGGCGAGGTCGAGGACCTCGATGAGCTCGGCCGGCGACAGGTCGTCGTCACGGAGGAAGTGGCGGGTCATGCGCTGGCCTCCTGGGCAGTGCGTCGGGCGACGTCGAGGATCGTGGGCAGGGACGCCTCCAGGGCGTCGAGGTCGTCGCTGGTGATGACCAGCGGGGGCACGAAGCGCAGGCGCGTGGGCCCGGTGGCGTTGAGGATGAAGCCCGCGTCGCGGGCCGCCGCCACCGCCTGCACGGCGTAGGTGCCGTCGAGCTCGAGGCCGCGCATGAGCCCGGCGCCGGTGACCTCGACGGCACCGACCTGCCGCGCGAGCAGGGCGGCGAGCTGGTCACCGCGCTCGGTCGTCGCGGCGAGGAGGCCGTCCGCCTCGATGGTGGCGAGGACGGCGAGCGCGGCCGCGGCGGCGACGGGGTTGCCACCGAAGGTGGTGCCGTGGTTGCCGGGCTGCAGCAGCGTGGCGGCCGCGCCGCGCGCGACCGTGGCACCGATCGGGATGCCGCCGCCGAGTCCCTTGGCGAGGGTCACGACGTCGGGGTCGACCCCCTCGGAGGGCCGGTGGGCGAACCAGGCGCCGGTGCGGCCGATGCCGGTCTGCACCTCGTCGAGCCAGAAGAGCGCGCCGTGGTCGCGGGCGATCGCCTGCGCGGCGGCCAGGTAGCCCGGGGCCGGGACCACCACCCCGGCCTCGCCCTGGATCGGCTCGAGCACGACAGCCGCGACCGTGTCGTCCACGGCAGCGGCGAGCGCGGCCGGGTCGTCGTACGGCACGAAGGTCACGTCGCCGGGAAGCGGCTCGAAGGGCTCGCGGTAGGCGGCCTTGGACGTCAGCGCGAGCGCACCCATGGTGCGGCCGTGGAACGAGCCCTCCGCGGCCACGATCCGGGTGCGGCCGGTGCGCCGGGTGAGCTTGAGCGCGGCCTCGTTGGCCTCGGCGCCCGAGTTGCTGAAGAACACGCGGCCGGTCTCCTCGCCCGACCAGCCCAGGAGCTCCAGGAGCCGCTCCGCGAGGGCGACCTGCGGCTCGGTGGCGAAGAAGTTGGAGACATGGCCCAGCGTGGAGAGCTGGGTGGTGACCGCCTCCACCAGGGCGGGGTGCGCGTGGCCGAGTGCGTTGACGGCGATGCCGGCCAGCAGGTCGACGTACTCCTTGCCGTCGGCGTCCCAGACGTGCGCGCCGCTGCCGCGGACGAGGGCGAGCGCGGGCGGGCCGAAGGTGTTCATGACCGCGCCGGCGTAGCGCTCCTGGATCGGGGCGCTCATGCGTCGTCCTCCGTCGGGTAGGGCTTGCGGAGCTTGGTCGGGACACCGGGCAGCACCTGGGTGCCGACACCCTCGTCGGTGAAGATCTCCAGCAGCACGGCGTGCGGCTCGCGCCCGTCGACCACGGTGGCGCGCGGCACGCCGCCGGTGACGGCCTCGTAGCAGGCCTGCATCTTGGGGATCATCCCTGCGTCGAGGGAGGGCAGCATGGCGCCGAGCGCCTCGGGGCTGATCTCCTGGATGAGGTCGTCGGAGTTGCCGTAGTCGCGGTAGAGCCCCTCGACATCGGTCAGGACCATGAGCTTCTCGGCGCCCAGGGCGATGGCGAGCGCGGCCGCGGCGGTGTCGGCGTTGACGTTGTGGACCACGCCGTTGACGTCGGGCGCGACCGAGCTGACGACGGGGATGCGGCCGGCCTCGATGAGGTCGAGGACCGCCTCCGGGCGCACCTTGGCGACCTCGCCGACCAGGCCGAGGTCGACCTCCTCGCCGTCGACGACGGTGTTGGTGGGCTCGGCGGTGAAGAGGCCGGCATCCTCGCCGGAGAGGCCGACGGCGAGCGCTCCGTGCTGGTTGATGAGCCCGACGAGCTCGCGCTGCACCTGGCCGACGAGCACCATCCGGACCACGTCCATGGCCTCGGGTGTGGTCACCCGGAGCCCGCCGCGGAACTCGGACTGGATGCCCAGCTTGTCGAGCATCCGGGAGATCTGCGGGCCGCCGCCGTGCACCACGACCGGCTTGAACCCCGCGAAGCGGAGGAACGCGATGTCCTCGGCGAAGGCGATCTTGAGGGACTCGTCGGTCATCGCGTTGCCGCCGTACTTCACCACGATCGTCTGGCCGTGGTAGCGCTTGAGCCACGGCAGGGCCGCCGCGAGGGTGCGCGCCTTGGCCGGGTCGGGACGGCCAGGGGTCGGGACGTCGGTGCTGGCTGCGTCGGTGCTGAGGGACTCTGTCATGAGCTGTAGGCGCTGTTCTCGTGGACGTAGGCGTGGGTGAGGTCGTTGGTCCAGACGGTCGCGCGGGCGTCGCCGGACTTGAGGTCGATGGTCACGCTGACCTCGCGCCCGGTGAGGTCGACGCCGGCCGGGTCCGCCGCGGGGGTCGACTCCTTGCAGACCCACACGCCGTTCATCGCGACGTCGAGGTCGGCGGGGTCGAACTGCGCGGACGTGGTGCCGATGCTCGCGAGCACGCGGCCCCAGTTGGGGTCGTTGCCGAAGACGGCGGCCTTGAAGAGGTTGCTGCGCGCCACGCTGCGACCGACCTCGACGGCCTCGTCCTCGGTGGCCGCGTGGAGCGTGGTGATCGCGATCTCGTGGTCGGCGCCCTCGGCGTCCTTGAGCAGCTGCATCGCGAGGTCGGTGCACGCCTGGGTCAGCGCCGCGGTGAAGTCCGCGGGCGTGGGCGTGATGCCGCTCGCCCCACTGGCCATGACGGTGACCGTGTCGTTGGTGGACATGCAGCCGTCGGAGTCGAGCCGGTCGAAGCTCACGCGGGTGGCGGCGCGGAGCGCGGTGTCCAGCTCGGCGGCGGGCACGACGGCGTCGGTCGTGATGACGACCAGCATCGTGGCCAGGGCCGGCGCAAGCATCCCGGCGCCCTTGGCCATGCCGCCGATCGACCAACCGGCCCCCTCGACGACCGTGTTCTTGCTGACGGAGTCGGTGGTCATGATCGCCTCGGAGGCCTCCACTCCCCCGTCGCTCGAGAGCGCGGCCGTGGCGGCGACAACGCCGGCCAGCAGGTCGTCGCGGTCGTTGGCGAGGCCGATGAGGCCGGTCGAGCACACGACGACGTCGATCGCGCCGATGCCGAGGCCCTCAGCGACCTTCTCGGCCACCGCGTGCGTGGTCTGGAAGCCCTCGGGGCCGGTGTAGCAGTTGGCGCCGCCGGAGTTGAGCACGACCGCGCGCACGGTGCCGTCCTTGACGACCTCCTGGCTCCACAGGACCGGGTTGGCCTTGCAGCGGTTGGCGGTGAAGACGGTGGCGGAGTCGTAGGTCGGCCCCTGGTTGACGACCAGGGCGAGGTCCTTGCCGCCGCTGGACTTGAGTCCGGCCGCGACGCCGGAGGCGGTGAAGCCGCGGGGGTGGGTGACTGACATCAGGGAGCGAGTCCGATCGTGGAGAGCCCGGTGGCCTCGTCGAGGCCCAGGGCGAGGTTCATGCACTGGACAGCGGCGCCGGCGGTGCCCTTGGCGAGGTTGTCGACCACGGCCACCGCCACCAGTCGTCGTACGAACTCGTCCACGGCGACCTGCACCTGCACGGCGTTGGACCCGAGCACGGACTGCGTCTGGGGCCACTGGCCCTCGGGGAGGAGGTGGACGAAGGGCTCGTCGCCGTACGACGCGGCGTAGGCGTCGCGGACGTCGGCCACGCTGACGCCGTCGAGCAGGGGCGCCTGGACTGTGGCGAGGATGCCGCGCGACATCGGCACCAGGAGCGGCGTGAAGCCGACCCGGACCGCGGACCCGTGCACGCCGCTGAGGTTCTGGACGATCTCGGGCGTGTGCCGGTGGGTGCCGCCGACGCCGTAGGCGCTGGCGTTGCCCATGACCTCGCTGCCGAGGAGGTGCGGCTTGGCGGCCTTGCCGGCGCCGCTGGTGCCGGACGCGGCGACGACCGTGACGTCCGGCTCGACGAGCCCGGCCGCGAGGGCGGGGACGATCGCGAGCGTCGACACGGTCGGGTAGCACCCGGGGACGGCGATGCGCCGCGCTCCCCGGAGCACGTCGCGCTGACCGGGCAGCTCGGGCAGGCCGTAGGGCCAGGACCCCGCGTGCTCGCCGCCGTAGAACGCCTCCCACTGCGCCGCGTCGAGGAGCCGGAAGTCGGCACCGCAGTCGATCACCACGGTGTCGTCGCCCAGCGCCTGCGCGATCGCGGCCGACTGGCCGTGGGGCAGGCCGAGGAACACCACGTCGTGGCCGGACAGGTGCTCCAGCGTCGTGTCGACGAGGACCCGGTCCGCCAGCGGGAGCAGGTGCGGCTGCAGGGCCCCGAGCCGCTCCCCCGCGTTGGAGCCGGCGGTCAGTGCCCCGATCTCGACGTCGGGGTGGCCGAGGAGCAGGCGCAGGACCTCGCCCCCGGCATACCCACTGGCTCCGGCGACGGCGACTGATACGGACATATGCATGACTATACATTGGGCTGCATGCCGCGCGTCATCGGGGTCGACATGGCGAGGCGTCGCGTCGTCGGTGGGCTCCCCTACGGTGCTGGGGTGACCCGACTCTCCCCTGAGACCTACCTGTCCCACCTCCGCTCGGAGTCCGCCCGGTTCCGCGAGGTGCTGTCCGGCTGCGATCCCGACGCACGGGTGCCGTCGTGCCCCGACTGGAGCGCCGCCGACCTGCTCTGGCACCTGGCGACCGTCCAGCGCTGGTGGGCCGAGGTGCTGTCCGCCCGCCCGGACCGGCCCGAGGAGATCGATCCGCCACGGCCCGAGGCGTACGACGAGCTGTTGACGACCTACGACGCGTGGTCCCGTCGTCTCGCCGACGTGCTGGAGGTCGCCGACCCCGCGGACGCGGCCTGGAACTGGTCCGACGACCACACCGTCGGCTTCATCCTCCGTCGTCAGGCGCACGAGGTCCTGGTGCACCGCGTCGACGCGGAGCTCACCGCCGGGATCTCCTCCGAGGTCGACCCTGCGCTCGCCGCCGACGGTGTCCACGAGGTGCTGGCCGTGATGTACGGCGGCTGCCCGCCGTGGGGGTCGTGGGAGCCGGGCGAGGGCCTCGTCCGAGTGGACGCCACCGACACCGGCGACGAGCTCTGGGTCAGGTTCGGCGTGTTCTCGGGCACCGACCCCGACAGCGGGACGACGTACGCCGACGAGGAGGACTTCCACGTCGTGGACGCGCCTGGCGACGACGTCGAGCCGGACGTGGTCGTCGACGGGCCGGCCGCCGCGCTGGACCTCTGGCTCTGGAGCCGCGGGGACGACGCAGAGGTCTCCGTGGCCGGCGACCAGGAGACCTACGCCCGGTTCCGGGCGATCGTGGGATCGCCGATCAACTGACCGCTCCTGGGACAGTGGAGCCGGACGCCGCTAGGTCCGGCGTCCCGCTCCACTGTCGCCACGGTCGGAGGTCAGCGCCGCACGGCCCCGGTCCGCTCGGCGGCCAGCGCCACCGCAGCGTCGCGCGCGGCGGCCGCCTCGCCCTCCTTCAGCGTCCGGTCGGGGGCGCGGAAGCGCAGTGCGTAGGCCAGCGACTTCTTGCCGTCGCCGACCTGGTCGCCGGTGTAGACGTCGAAGAGCCGGATCGACTCGAGCAGCTCGCCCGCACCCTCGCGCAGCGCCGCCTCGACGTCGGCCGCCGGCACGGTGTCGTCCACGACGAGGGCGACGTCCTCCTTGGCGACGGGGTACGACGAGAAGCTCGGGGCCTGGCGCAGGTGGATCGCGCGGTCGATGAGCACGTCGAGGTCGACCTCCGCCGCGACCGACCGCTTCGGCAGGCCGAAGGCCTGGCACACCGTCGGGTGCAGCTCACCCGCGTGCCCGATGACCTCGCCGTTCACCGACAGCTCGGCGCAGCGACCGGGGTGCCAGGGGGCGAGCTCGGCGGGTGACGCGGTGACCTCGAGGCCCAGCGCCGCGGCGACAGCGCGGACCGCGTCGACCGCGTCGGCCCACGAGACGGGACGGGCCTCGCCCCACCAGCCACCCGCCACGGCGTCGCCCGTCGCGACCACGGCGAGGTGCAGGGGCTGGGCCGGCAGGGCGGCGTCGAGCGCCGCGATCTCCTCGTCGGTCGGACGGCGGTCGACGGGCAGGATCGGCGCCGGCCCGGAGTGGCGCGGGAACGTGACCGTGGCAGTCTCGAAGATCGCCAGGTCGGTGATGCCGTGACCGACGTTCTTGCCGGCCGCCCGAAGCACGCCCGGCAGCAGCGTCGTGGTCATGAACGGCGCCTCGGCGCTCAGCGGGTTGGAGAGCCGGAGCAGGTCGCGGCGCGGGTCGTCGGCAGGCAGGCCGAGGGCGTCGAGGTCGGCCTCGCCGACGAACGGGAACGTCACCACCTCGACGTAGCCCTCGCCGGCGAGCGTGCGCCCGATCCTGCGGCGCAGCTGCTGCGACCGGGTCAGGCCGCGGCCCGAGGGCGGCGTCGGCAGCACCGAGGGCACCCGGTCGTAGCCGACGAGGCGGATGACCTCCTCGGAGAAGTCCTGCGCGTCGGTCAGGTCGGGGCGCCACGGCGGGGGCGTCACCGAGAGGGTGCCCGTGCCCGAGACCTCGCACCCGATCGCGCGCAGGCACTCGACGCTGCGCTCCTCGGTGATGGGCATGCCCGACACGCGGGCCGCGAGGTCGCCGGGGACCTCGACGAGCGGCATGGCCGGCGGCGTGCCGACCACGGTCACGCCGGGATCGGCCTGCCCGCCGCCGTGCTCGACCAGCAGCTCCACGACCCGGTCGGCCGCGGCCTCGCAGATCGTGGGGTCGACGCCGCGCTCGTTGCGCTTGCCGGCCTCGGAGGTGATCTTGTGGCGGCGTCCGGTGCGGAACATCGACACGGCGTCCCAGTGGGCCGCCTCCACGAGGACCGACGTCGTCGTCTCGGAGATCTCGGTGGTCTCGCCGCCCATCACGCCGCCGAGCCCGATGAGGCCCGAGTCGTCGGTGACGACGAGGTCGGCGGGGTCGAGCACGCGGTCGGTGCCGTCGAGGGTCCGCAGCCGCTCACCGGCGCGCGCACGACGTACGACGAGGGCGCCGCGCACCTTGTCGGCGTCGTAGCCGTGGATGGGGCGACCCGTCTCGAGCATGACGTAGTTGGTCACGTCGACCGCGAGCGAGATCGGCCGCATCCCCGCGGCGGTGATCCGCCGCACGATGAAGTCGGGCGTGGGCGCGGTGGGGTCGAAGCCGCTGACCGTGCGGGCCACGAAGACCGGGCAGCCCTCGGCGTCCTCGACCACGACCGGGTGGCCGTGGTCGTCGGCCGGCGGGGTGTCGCGCAGCGCCGGGTCGCGGAAGTTGCTCGCACCCTCCACCGACACCAGCACCTCGCGGGCGATGCCGCGCAGGGACAGGGCGTAGGCCCGGTCGGGGTTGATCTCGAACTCGAGGATCTCCTCGTCGAGGCCCAGCAGGGGGCGTGCGTCCTGGCCGGGCGTGCCGGCGTCCGGCGGCAGCACGAGGATGCCGTCGTGGTCCTCGCCGAGGCCCAGCTCGCGGACCGAGCAGATCATCCCGGCGGACAGGTGTCCGTAGGTCTTGCGGGCGCTGATCTCGAACCCGCCCGGAAGCACGCCGCCGGGCAGGACCGTGACGACGAGGTCGCCCGGCTTGAAGTTGTGGGCGCCGCAGACGATGCCCTGCGGCTCTCCGGTGCCGTTGGCGTCACCGACGTCGACGGTGCACCAGTTGATGGTCTTGCCGTTCTTCTGCGGCTCGGGCTCCATCGTGAGCACGCGACCGACGACCAGCGGTCCGGTGATGTCGCGCCCGGGGCTCTCGATCGCCTCGAGCTTGAGACCGGTCAGGGTCAGGCGGTCGGTCAGCTCGTGGGTCGTGGTGCCTGCGGGCACGTCGACGTAGTCGAGGATCCAGGACAGAGGTGCCTTCATGTCAGTGCTCCCCTCTCAGATCTCGGTGCCGAACGCACTGCTGAACCGGACGTCGCCCTCGAAGAGCGGACGCAGGTCCTCCAGGTTGTGCCGGAACATGAACGAACGGTCGATGCCCATCCCGAACGCGAAGCCGCTGTAGACCTCGGGGTCGACGCCGCAGGCGATCAGGACCCGCGGGTTGACCACCCCGCAGCCGCCCCACTCGATCCAGCCCTCGCCCCGGCAGGTGCGGCAGGACTCGGCATCGACGCCGCGGCAGACGAAGCAGCGCACGTCGACCTCGGCGGAGGGTTCGGTGAAGGGGAAGTACGACGGGCGGAAGCGCGTGGTGATGCCGTCGCCGAACAGCTGGGAGGCGAAGTGGTCGAGCGTTCCCTTGAGGTGGGCCATGGTGATGCCCTCGTCGACGACGAGCCCCTCGACCTGGTGGAACATCGGCGAGTGCGTGGCGTCGTACTCGTCGGTGCGGAAGACGCGTCCGGGACAGACGACGTAGATCGGGGGCGTGCGCGTCAGCATGGTGCGCGCCTGCACCGGCGAGGTCTGGGTGCGCAGCACGACGTGGTCGTCGGCCGGGTCGGTCCAGAAGGTGTCCTGCATCGTGCGCGCGGGGTGGTCGGGTCCGAGGTTGAGGGCGTCGAAGTTGAGCCACTCGGCCTCGACGACCGGCCCCTCGGCGACCTCGTAGCCCATCGCCACGAACAGGTCGGCGATGAGCTCGGACTGCATGGTCAGCGGATGGCGCCCACCGCGACGGCGTCGCGTCGTCGGCAGCGACACGTCGACGGTCTCCTCGGCGAGCATCCGCTCCTCGTGCTCGGCCTCGAGCACGACCTGGCGGGCCGCGACGGCCTGGTTGACGGCACCGCGGGCCTGGCCGACGCGCTGGCCGGCCTCCTTGCGTGCCTGCGGCGGAAGCGCGCCGATCTCGCGGTTGGCGAGGGCGATTGGCGAACGGTCGCCGGCGTGGTCGAGCCGGACCTGCTTGAGGGCCTCGAGGTCGGGGGCGTCGGCGACGGCGGCGAGGGCCGCGTCACGCATCGCCTCGACCTGGTCGGCCTTGAGCGGGGTCACTTCGACGGGGTCGTAGTCGGTGTTGGGGCCGGACATGGCTCCCTTTCGCGCGGCGGCAGCGGGTCGCCGCAGAGTCTAGAAGTGGATGAGCGTCGGGTCGGACGGGGACTCCCCGGACCCGGTGACGTCAGCTGCCCGACGGACCAGGTCCGGGGCGCAGAAATCGCAAGCTCGTGTCCACGAGGTCCACCCTACTCGGCGTAGGCGCTCCACACGCCAGCGCATTCGTCTCCGCGGCCGGTCGGTGGGCCCGGCAGGTCGATGCGCGCGAGCGCGTCCTCGGCGCGGGACCGCCCGAGATTCCAGGCCCGCGCGTCGTCCAGCACCTCGGGCCTCATCGAGCTGAGGGTCAGCGTCCTCAGGACGCACCCGGACACCTCCTCCGGCAGCCGCTCGACGATGGCGGGGGTCGCGTCGGCGGACAGGGTCTCGAGGTAGCGCAGGTCGAGCTGCCCGGTCGCGTCGTAGCGGTCGAGGTTGCGCTCCGCGACCCACGCGTCGGGGTTGATGGCGGCCAGACCGATCAGCGCCACGGCGCCCGAGACGAGGGCGATCCTCGGCAGCCACCGGCCGCGACCCAGGACTCCGGCCACGGCGATCGCCAGCACGACGAAGCCCAGCCAACCCTCGAAGACGTCGACGAACAGGCGCAGCGTGGTGAAGCCGTAGGCGTCCTGGTAGACGCTCATGCCGCGCAGGGCCGAGGCGACCACCAGCAGGGTGAGCACGCACAGCAGGCCCAGCGAGCCGAAGAGCCAGCGACGGTCCTCGCGGGTGTCGCCGGCGCGCCGGGACGCGACCCACACGACCAGCACGGTGAGCGCCGTGGCGAGTGTCAGCTGGCCGAAGCCCTGGTGCACGAAGTCGGCGTACGTCAGGCCGGTGGACGCCTCGATGTAGTCACGGCCGCCGACCAGCGCGCGGGCCTGCGCAGCGATGAAGGCGAGGAAGACCGCATCGACGACCAGGACCGGCACCAGCCACTCGAACCGGTTGGCCAGCGGAGCGGGGCGACGGCCGGACAGGACCTCCACGTCGGCGGGGTTGAGGGCGAGGTAGGCGGCGCCCAGCGTGGCCGCGAAGACGAAGCACCCGAGGAAGGCCCGGCCGACGAGGTCGTTGAAGGTCAGGTTGGGCACGAGCTGGTCGACCCACGACCCGAAGACGGGGTTGGCGCTGGCGAAGATCGCGCCGAAGACCCCGAGCCCCAGCAGCGACCACACGACCGTGCGGACGAGGGCGGGCGTGCGCGACCCGGTGCCGGCGATGCGCAGCGATCGTCCGAACCACGGCAGGCCGCGCAGCGAGGCCAGCGGCCAGGCGATGCCGGAGAGCACGATGCCCGGCATCGTGCGCGCGCCGGTGACGCCGCACAGGAACACGGCGGTCGCGGCGACGAGGCCGAGCATCTGGACCCACCAGGCGTCCAGGAGGGTCATCGGAAGGACGAGCAGGAGGGCGAGCGCGGAGCAAAGCAGCGTCCACGGCTCGCGACGGCGACGAGCCCGGAGCAGGGCCGCGGCGCCGCTGGTGACCGCGACGAGGGACCAGGTGACGCCGACCGCGGTGAAGGACAGCGCGACGGCGGCGACGAGGCCGGCGAGCGCGGCGGCGCCGACCGTCGCCAGCCCGGACGGCAGCCCGGTCTCCGGCCAGAACCGGCCGAGGAGGGCGTCGAGCCCCGGCTGCGGCCGGGTCGGTGCGCTCGCCGGGGCGGGCGCTGGGGCGGGCTGCGTGGTCGCGGTCATGGCGGGCTCCTGCGTCGGGGAAGGGACGAGCGGTGGTGAGGGAGCGAGAGCGGACGGCACCTCGAGGCGCAGGCGGGCGCCCGTGCTGTCCCGCGGATCGAGGAAGCGCAGGGTGCCGCCGTGGAGCTGGGCGACCCACCGGGCGACGGCGAGCCCGAGCCCGGTGCCGCCGGCGCCGTCGGTGCCGAAGCGCTCGAAGACCCGCTCCCGGTCGGCCGGCGCGACTCCCCCGCCCTCGTCGGTGACCTCGAGCCACCAGGAACCGTCGTCGTCGCCGCCTCCGACGATCCGCACCACCGTGTCGGTGGGCGCGTGCCGTCCGGCGTTGTCGAGGACGTTGACCAGCAGCTGCTGCAGGCGGGCCGGGTCGGCGTGCACGACCACCTCGTCGCCGACCGCGACCTCGAAGGCCCCGGGCCGCCCGGCCGACCCCAGCTGGGCGACCGACTCCTCGACGATCGCGCCCAGCGCGACCCGCTCGCGGTCCAGGTCGACCACGCCCGCCTCCAGCCGGGAGAGCTGGAGCAGGTCGCCGACCAGGCGCCCGAGCCGCTGGGCCTGGTCGAGGGCGGCGGCGAGGTGGGCGTCGTCGGGCTCCACCACGCCGTCGGCGAGGTTCTCGAGGAGCGCGGTCATCGCCGTCAGCGGCGTCCGCAGCTCGTGGGACACGGTCGCGATGAGGTCGCGGCGCTCGCGGTCGACGGTGGCCAGGTCCTCGGCCATCCGGTTGAAGGCGTCGGCGAGCTGGCCGACCTCGTCGGTGGAGGTGGTGCGGACACGGCCGGAGTAGTCGCCGCGCGCCATCGCCCGCGACACCTCGGTCATCCGCCGCAGCGGCGCCACCATGCCGGCGGCCAGCAACTGCGTGACGCCGAGCGCCAGCGCGACGCTGACCGGGAGCACGAGCAGCGGCGACACGTGCGCGGCGGAACCGAGCAGCGTCAGGAGCACGGCCGTCACCACGGACGCCGCGACCAGCAGACCGAGCCTGGTCTTGAGGCTGGACACCGCGTCGAGGGGGGCACTCACGCGGGGTCCCCGCGGAGGTGCGAGCGCAGCGAGCAGCTCCGTGGGGTGAGGATCACGGCAGCTCCTCCAGCGCGTAGCCGACGCCGTGCACGGTCCGGATCCGGGCCGCGCCGACCTTGGCGCGCAGCGCCTTGACGTGGCTGTCGACGGTCCGGGTCGCGCTGGTGCTCCCCCATGCGTCGCCCCAGTCCCACACCTCGCGCAGGAGCCGCTCGCGACTCAGCACCTGGCCGGCCTCCCGGGCCAGGCACAGGAGCAGGTCGAACTCGGTCGGGGTGAGGTGCACCGCCTCCCCCGCGACCGTCGTACGGCGGGTGCCGGGGTCGAGGCTCACCGCGCCCACGCCGAGGGCGGCGGGCCGCTCGGCGGCGAGGGCGGCGGCACGCTCGACCCGCCGCAGCAGGGCCGCGACGCGCGCGACCACCTCGCGCATGGAGAACGGCTTGGTGAGGTAGTCGTCCGCGCCGACACCCAGCCCGACCAGCACGTCGGCCTCGTCGTCGCGTGCCGTCAGCATGAGCACCGGCACCGGTCGCTGGGCCTGGATGCGGCGGCACACCTCGAGCCCGTCGAAGCCGGGGAGCATCACGTCGAGGAGGACCACGTCGGGCCGGACGGCGGCCGCGAGCTCGACGGCGGACGGGCCGTCGAAGGCCTGCTCGACGGTGTAGCCCTCGGCCCGGAGCCGCTGCGCGAGCGCGTCGTTGATGGTGCGCTCGTCCTCGACCACCAGGGCCGTCCTCGCTGTCATGCCCCGACCCTAGGAGCCCGACCGCGCGGGGGGTGGGGACGACTCGTGAAGGTTGTGTGGAGGTCGGGGTGGAGGTCAGTCGGGTCTGAGGTCCTCGCTGGGCCAGTCGACCATCACGCGGGCGCCGCCCCCGGGGGCGTCCTCGATCGTGACACGACCGCCGTGGGCGCGCGAGAGTCCTCCCACGATGTACATGCCCAGCCCGCTGCCACCGGACTCGCCGGTGGTCCAGAACTTGGTGAAGACCCGCCGCCTGAGCTCGAGGGGGATGCCGTCGCCCTCGTCGTCGACCGTGATGCGCACGCCGGGCAGCTCCGGGCGCGACACCAGCGTCACGCTCACCTGGCCCTGGCCGTGACGGATCGCGTTCTCGACGAGGTTGGTCACGACCTGGGTGAACTTGTCGGGGTCGGCGAAGACCTCGGGCAGGTCGTCCTCGACCTCGAGGGAGATGCTGCGGGCGGTGCCTGCCTCGATGTTGGCCACCAGGCGGCCGACCAGCACCTCGGCGGAGGACTCGCGCGGGTAGAGCTGCAGGCGGCCGGTGTCGATCCGGGCGACGTCGAGGAGCTCCGCGATGAGGCGGGCCAGCCGGTCGGCGTCGGCGTTGACCGTGGTCAGCATCAGCTTGCGCTGGTCGTCGCTCAGCTTGTCCCAGCGGTTGAGCAGGGCCTGCACGAACCCCTTCACGCCGGTGAGCGGCGAGCGCAGCTCGTGGGCCACCGTGGCGACGAGGTCGGAGCGCTCACGGTCCAGGAGCGCGCGGCCGCGCCCGCTGCGCAGCCCCACGGCGATGCCGAGGACCGGGCCGAGGGGATGCTCGCGCACGAGCCGTGCGGTGGTGAGCACCTCCTCGCCCGAGGCGTTGAGCCACGACTGCTCGGGCACGCCCCGCACGATCGCGAGCGACTCGAAGGGCCGGTTGACGCCCAGCCAGGTGCGGCCGTCCTGGTCGAGGAGCTTGAGCACCTCGCTCAGCGGCAGCCCGAGCGCGGCCTCGGCGTCGAGCCCGAGCAGTGCTGCGCCCTGGGCGTTGAGGATGGTGACCGCACCGTCGCGGGTGGCGCCCAGGATGCCGTCGGGGTAGTAGTCGGCGAGCGACCGCAGTCGGGTGGGGGTGCTGTCGACCCGCCTGCTCTCCCCTGACACGCAGGCCACCCTAGGGCAGAGCTAGCCGCGGGGCATGGGCTTCGGCCGTCGCAGCCCCGCGGCGCGCAGCGCGGCGACCAGGTCGCGCGACGACACGGGCACCGCGCCGGCAGCCACCATCGCGTCGTAGTGGTCCTCGGGGACGTCGTAGTGGTCGCGGTCCCAGCCCCTGGCCGGGATGCCGTGCGCGGCGGCGAACGCGTGCGCCTCGTCGTACGACGTGTCGCTGGCCAGGTGGGACCAGAGCCGGTCCCACCTGGCCACGGCCGGTGGATCGATGAGGATCATTGTCGAGGGAGGCTATCCGGTCGGTTCTCGCGAGGAACTCCTGGATCGGACCGGCAAGCTCGGCCGGGTGAGCTGGCACAGCGGTACGCCGGCGCGTGCCCGACCCCGTCCCGGGCGGGTGACCTCAGCCGCGCTGGGCGCGCGCGCTGGTGTAGAGGCAGACCGCGGCGGCGGTCGAGAGGTTGAGGCTCTCGGCCCGGCCGTGGATGGGGATGGCGACACGCTGGTCGGCGAGCGCGGCGAGCTCCTCGGGAAGTCCCCAGGCCTCGTTGCCGAAGAGCCACGCCGTCGGCACGCCGAGGTCGGCCTCGAAGAGGTCCACCTCGCCCGCACCATCGGCGGCCAGGACCCGCAGGCCCCTGGCCTGGGCGGCGCGCACCGCGGTGGCCGGGTCCGGCGCGATCGCGAACGGCAGGTGGAACAGGCTCCCGACCGTCGCCCGCACGGTCTTGGGGTTGTAGGGGTCCACCGACTGCCCGGCGAGGACGACGGCGTCCGCTCCGGCCGCGTCGGCCGTGCGGATGACGGTGCCGGCGTTGCCCGGGTCGCGGACGTCGGCGCAGATCACGAGCAGGCGCGGGGACGCGGTCACCACGTGCTCCAGCGGGGCGTCGAAGTGGCGGCACACCGCCACGACGCCGGCCGGGCTGACCGAGTCGGACATCGAGGCCATGGCCCGGTCGTCGACCGGGGTGACGTCGGTGCCGCCCAGCAGGACGGCGTACTGCTCGAGGGCAGCGGGCGTGGCGAAGACCTCGACCACGCAGCCCTCCACCGAGAGCGCGCCCTCGATGGCCTTCGGGCCGTCAGCGAGGAAGAGCCGTCGCTCGGTGCGGACCGAGCGACGGCTCAACTTGCGAGCCTCCTTGACGCGGCCATTCCCCACGGTGAGCGGAGTGCCTGCGGTCGGCGGAGTGCTCATGTGGTTCAGGCGGAGACCTTGGGCGCGTTGACGTCCTCGGGCAGCGCGGCCTTGGCGGCCTCGACGAGCACCGTGAAGGCCGGCGCGTCGTGGACGGCGAGCTCGGCCAGGATCTTGCGGTCGACCTCGATGCCCGCCAGGCCGAGGCCCTGGATGAAGCGGTTGTAGGTCATGCCGTTGGCGCGGGCAGCCGCGTTGATGCGCTGGATCCACAGCTTGCGGAAGTTGCCCTTGTTCTTGCGCCGGTCGTTGTAGCTGTAGACCAGGGAGTGGGTGACCTGCTCCTTGGCCTTGCGGTAGAGGCGCGAGCGCTGGCCGCGGTAACCGCTGGCCCGCTCGAGGGTGGTACGACGCTTCTTCTGGGCGTTCACTGCGCGCTTGACGCGTGCCATGGTGCTACTCCTTGTGCTGGGGAAGGTGGCTGGACCGCTAGGGAGCCACCCGGGGGAATGTGTGCTGGGTGAGGCTCAGATGCCGAGCATCTTCTTGACGCGCGAGACGTCGGCCTTCTCCAGCTCGACCATGCCGGCGTTGCGGCGGTGCTTCTTGCGGCTGCCCGTGGTGGGCGCGGACGCGAACGCAGCGCCGGACTTGCGGCCGGCCTGCAGACGCATGACCTTGCCCGAGCCGGTCACCTTGAAGCGCTTGCTGGTGCCCGAGTGGGTCTTGTTCTTCGGCATGTCTGCCTCTACTTCCTTCTGCGTGCTTGGTTCGGGTGGTGTGGTCAGGGCGTCGCCGCGACCTGCTCGAGCGAGGCCTTCGCCTCGCTCGGGACTCGCTCTCAGGCCTCGATCTCAGGATCCAGGTTCTCGGAGCGACGGCGCTCCTTCTTCTGTGCGACCGGGCCGGCGAGGTGGGCGGCCTCGCGCTCCGCGTCTTCCTCGGCCTGGCGGTCGGCACGCGCCTGCGCCTTGGTGGCACGGGCGGCGTCGGCGTCGATCTTGGCGTCGGCCTTCTTCTTGTGCGGGCCGAGCACCATGATCATGTTGCGGCCGTCCTGCTTGGGCGAGGACTCGACGAAGCCGAGCTCCTCGACGTCCTCGGCGAGGCGCTGGAGCAGGCGGAAGCCCAGCTCGGGGCGGTGCTGCTCACGGCCGCGGAACATGATGGTGATCTTCACCTTGTCGCCCGCACCCAGGAACCGCACGACGTGACCCTTCTTGGTCTCGTAGTCGTGCTGGTCGATCTTGGGACGAAGCTTCATCTCCTTGATGATCACGTTCGTCTGGTTGCGGCGGGACTCGCGAGCCTTCTGGGCGTTCTCGTACTTGAACTTGCCGTAGTCCATGAGCTTGCAGACCGGGGGGCGTCCCTGCGGGGCGATCTCGACGAGGTCGAGGTCGGCCTCCTGGGCCAGCTTGAGTGCCTGGTCGGTCGGCACGATCCCAACGGTCTCGCCGTTGGGTCCGACGAGCCGGACCTCGGGTACGCGGATCCGCTCGTTGATGCGCAGCTCGGTGCTGATGGGTCCTCCAGTGGTTCGGGTGGGTGGGAACCCTCGCTGCTCTCCGCCCCGCCCTGGTGAGGTCGGGTGCGGAGATGAACAATGGCTCCCGCTTGAGCCAAGCGGAAGCCAGTCACGACACGTCTCCCCTCTCGGGAAGTGCGGTGTCATACAAGGTGTCACTGGGGACCGGGACCCGACGATCTGTGGTGCTGGGCGATCGGTGCGGGTGGGAGACGGGTGGTGCTGCCTCCGCTTGGCGGGATCGGTGGCACTCGCAGGTCTCGGGTGAGGCTGCTCATGTCACTGATCGGTCAACACCGAAGGTTAGCCGATCATTCCGGTGAGGGGCCAATCCAGCCGTGCCCCTCCCCCACGGACACCAGCCGCCAGCCGGCCGCCAGCCGGGTGAGGTCGTCGCCGTCGACGACGTACGACGCGGGGCCGGCGAGGTCGACGAGGAGCGCCTCGGCGCCGTCCTGCACCGCGGCCGTGGCGGCCGTGGCCGCGGTGACCGGCACCGGACGGGCCTCGGGGTCCCAGCGCGCCATGGTCTCGACGCAGGTGAAGGCGAGCAGCCCCGTGCTGCCGTCGGCGGCCTGCACGAGGACGGCGGCCATGTCGGAGGACTTGTCGTGGGCGAGGCCCTGCTCGTCGAGCTCGACCTCCCCGAGGACGGCCACGACGGGCACCAGCAGGCGGGCGTCCTGGAGCACCGCCAGCACGGCCCCGGACGACGTCGTCCCCGCGTGGTGGTCGGCGAGCACCTGACGGACCCGCGGGTCGACCCCGCCGCTGTCGTCGGCGAAGCCCGGGTCCGGGATGGTCCGGGCCAAGGGGTCGGTCTCGTGGGGCTGCACCCCGTCATTGTCCCGGAGACGTGGAGGGCTGTGGGACTCTGGGGCCGTGGAAGGGACTACCTGGGCAGCAATGACGGCCGCGCTCACCGTGGCGGGAGCCATCTGGACGTGGATCGCGTTCCGGCGTCGCGGGGCGGCCAACGGCCTGCGCGCGCTCGGGTTCACCCTGCTCCCGGCAGCCGCATGGCTGACCGGGACGCTCGAGATGGTCGTCGAGATCGCCGGGTCGGTCACCGACTGGGCCACCGGCCTGGTCTTCGACATCTTCACCTGGGCCGGCGTCGGCCTCGCAGGACTGTCCGTCGTGCTGTGGGTCGTCAGCGGCATCATCCGGGACCGGCAGCTCGCCCGGGGCCAGGCGGCGGGCGGCACGACGTCCGGCTCCTCCGGGCCGGCTGCCGCACCCAAGGGCCGCGACGCCCTGCCCCCGGCCGGGTCCTCCGGGCGGGGCGGCTCACCGATCGATGACGAGATGGCCGACATCGAGGCGCTGCTGAGGAAGCGCGGCATCCAGTGAGCCATGAGTTCGTCGACCGCAACCGCCTGTGGTCGAGGTTCAACGCCGCCATCGCTTCGCTCCCCGAGCCGCCCGCCACGCCGATCGCGGTGGTCGACCTGGACGCGTTCGACGCCAACGCCGCCGACCTCGTGCGGCGCGCCGGCGGCAAGCCGATCCGGGTGGCCTCGAAGTCGCTGCGGGTCCCGGCCCTGGTCGAGCGGGCGCTCGCGACGGAGGGCTTCGCCGGCGTCCTGGGCTACACCCTCGCGGAGGCGCTGTGGCTGCACGAGACCGGCGTCAGCGACGACATCGTCGTGGCCTACCCGACGGTGGACGCCGCGGCGCTGCGCCGGCTGACCTCCTCCCCCGCGGCCGCCGCGGCGATCACGCTCATGGTCGACGACCCCGCCCACCTGTATGCCGTGGACGCCGCCCGCGACACCTTCGAGGTGCCGGTCCGGGTCGCGCTCGACCTCGACGCCGGGCTGCGCCTCGGCGGCCAGCACATCGGCCCCAAGCGCTCCCCGCTGTTCGACACCGCCGACGTGGTGGCCCTGGCCCGGTGCGTCGTGGCGCGCGACGGCTTCGAGCTCGTCGGGGTGATGACCTACGAGGGGCAGGTGGCGGGCGTCCCGGACGACGTACCGGACCAGCGCACCAAGTCCCTGCTCGTACGCCGTCTCAAGCAGGCCTCGATGGCCCAGCTCGAGGTGCGGCGCCGCGAGATCGCCGAGGCCCTCGCGCGGGTGACCGACCTGGAGTTCTGGAACGGCGGCGGGTCGGGGTCCGTCGAGGCGACGGCCGCGGACGCCGCGGTCACCGAGGTCGCCGCCGGGTCGGGGCTGCTCGTCCCCGGGATCTTCGACCACTACGCGTCGTTCGAGCCGCGCCCGGCCGCCTTCTTCGGGCTGCGCGTGACGCGCAAGCCCACCCCGGCGATGGCGACCGTCCACGGCGGCGGGCTGGTGGCCAGCGGCGCCACGGGTGCGGACCGCCTCCCGATCCCCTGGGCGCCGCCCGGCCTGCACCTCACCGGGCTCGAGGGCGCCGGCGAGGTCCAGACCCCGCTCACCGGGCACCCCGCCGCGCTGCTGGGCATCGGCGACCTCGTCTGGTTCCGCCACGCCAAGTCCGGCGAGCTGTTCGAGCACGTCCGCCACGTGCACCTGGTCCGCGGCGAGTCCGTCACCGAGGTGGTGCCGTCCTACCGCGGCATCGACCGTGCCTTCTGACCCGTACGACGTCGCGCGGGAGGTCGCCGACCGGGTGCTGTCGGCTCCGCCGACCCTCGGCCCCGGGCGGCTCGTGTGCATCGACGGACCGGCCGGGTCGGGCAAGACCACGCTGGCCGCAGGGCTGGAGGACGTCGTACCGGGTGCGCGGGTGGTGCACTGCGACGAGCTCCTCCACGGCTGGCGGGGCCTCCCCGGCATGGCGGCCACCGTGGCGGCGCTGCTCACCCCACTCGCGTCCGGGCGTGCCGGCGAGTGGCGGCGGTGGGACTGGCTGGCGGACGCGTGGGCCGAGACGCACCGCGTCGCTCCGGGCGGGCTGCTCGTGCTCGAGGGGGTCGGCAGCTGGTCGCCCGCGATCTCCGAGCTGGTCGGGGTGCTGGTGTGGGTCGAGGCGGACCCCGACCTCCGCCTCGACCGAGGTCTCGCCCGCGACGGCGAGCGGATGCGCCCCCAGTGGGAGCAGTGGCGCCACGACGAGGACGCCCTCTTCGAGCGACTCGACACCCGGAGCCACGCCCAGGTGCTGGTGGACACGACCGACCCCGACCAGGCCGGCGCCTCCTCCAGCGTGTAGACGTCCGGTCGGTGGACCTGCTCGCGGCCGGAGCCGGTGGGCGGGCGGCCTCGATGCGCGTCATCCGGCGTGAGGTCGCGGGCGTGAATCGCGTGCGCGGAGGCCAACGCTGTCTAGGGTGGCCGTCATGGTGGCGCCGAGCGGGGACCAGTACGAGATCGCAGCCGCGGGACACACCGCAGTCGTCACGGAGAGCGGGGCGGCACTGCGGTGCCTGAGCAGGCACGCGGTGGAGCTCGTCGACGGCTTCGGCGAGGGCGAGATGTCGTCAGGGGGGCGCGGGCAGCTGCTGATGCCGTGGCCCAACCGGATCCGGGACGGCCGCTACTCCTTCGGGGGCCGCGAGCTCCAGCTCGGCCTGACCGACCCGACGCGTGGCAACGCGTCGCACGGGCTCGCCCGCTGGGCCGCGTGGACCGTCGAGGAGCAGACCGCGACGTCGGTCTCGCTGGTGCTCCGGCTGATGGCGCAGTCCGGCTATCCGTGGACCCTCGACCTCCACGTCCTCTACGACCTGTCGGCCAACGGCCTCGTCGTGACCCAGACGGCGACCAACCTGTCGCCCGAGCCCGCGCCGTACGCCAGCGGTGCACACCCCTACCTCCGGGTCGGCGACTCGATCGAGGACCTGGAGCTCACGCTGCCCGCCCGCACCCACGTGCTGGTCGACGACCGGCGGCTGCCGGTCGGCACCGAGCCGGTGCCGGCGGCGTACGACTTCACGAGCCCGCGACGCATCGGGGACGCGGTGCTCGACGAGGGGTTCGGCGACCTCGACCGCGAGGAGGGGCGGACCACCGTGACGCTCGTGGACCCGGCCACCGGCCGGGGGGTGGCGCTCTGGGTCGACGAGCACCACCGCTGGCTGCAGGTCTTCACCCCGCCGGCCGAGGGGTCGCGCCCCGGGCTCGCGGTCGAGCCGATGACCGCACCCGCGGACGCGTTCAACTCCGGCACCGACCTGGTCACCCTCGCTCCCGCCGGGACCGACGGCGACGAGCTGTCGGTCTCCTGGGGCATCCACGCGGTCTGAGCGTCCGCGAGGCCCCGACCCGGCCCCGGGCGGCTAGTGACCGGAGGCGTCCTCGCGGTCGATGAGAGCGCGCACCTGGCGTACGCCGTCGCGGGCACGTCGACCGTCGGAGCCCTGGAACGCCATCGCCGAGATCGTCGTGCCGTCGGCGAGGTCCAGCGTGGCCCACGGCGCTCCCTCGCTGAGGTGGATCGCCAGGACCTCCTCCCACGCGAGGCGGCGGGTGCGGAACCCGTTGACCACGACCAGCGCCTCCATCTCGGCGGTGACGCGGGCCCGGGCGAGGGCCCAGCCGCAGGCCGCGGCGGCCCCGCCCATGATGAACAGGGTCAGCCGCTGGAGGAAGCTGAAGCGGTCGCGGACCGACTCGTCGAAGCCGAACCAGGCGGCCGCGCACACCACCAGCAGCGTCAGCCCGAGGCCGATGACCGCGAAGCGCACGCCCAACGGGCGCCACGTGTGCGGCAGCGACGGGAGCGCTCGCGGCTGCCCGCCGGGCGCGCGGTCAGAGTCGGCAGGCATGGATGTCCGTGAGCAGGATGGCGCGGGCCCCGATCGAGTACAGCTCGTCCATGAGTCGCTGCGACCCGGCGCGCGGCACCATCACCCGCACCGCGACCCAGCCGGCCTTGCCCAACGGGGAGATCGTCGGACCCTCGCGGCCGGGGGCGAGCTCGGAGGCGGCGTCGAGGTGCTTCTGCTCGATGTCGTAGTCCATCATCACGAAGCTGCGGGCCACCAGCACGCCCTCGATGCGCCGACGGAAGATCTCGAAGTCGTCGGGCACCTGGCCGCCACGGGTGATGAGCACGGCCTGCGAGTCGAGGATCACCTCGCCGAAGGTCTCCAGGCCGGCGGCGCGCAGCGTCGAACCGGTCTCGACCACGTCGGCGATGACGTCGGCCACGCCGAGCTGGATGCTGGTCTCCACCGCACCGTCGAGGCGGGTCACGCTCGCGGCGACGCCGTGGCGGAAGAGGTAGTCCTCCACCACACCGACGTACGACGTCGCGATCCGCAGGCCCTGCAGGTCCTCGAGCGAGGAGTAGCGGCCGACGGGTCCGGCGAAGTGGAAGCGCGAGCGGCCGAACCCGAGGTTCATGACCTCCTCGGCCTTGGCGCCCGAGTCGAGCAGCAGGTCGCGGCCGGTGATGCCGACGTCGAGGGTGCCCTCGCCGACGTAGAGCGCGATGTCGCGCGGACGGAGGTAGAAGAACTCGACGTCGTTCTCGGTGTCGACGAGCGCGAGCTCCTTGGAGTCGCTGCGCTGGCGGTAGCCCGACTCGCGCAGGATGTCGGTCGCGGCCTGGGACAGCGCCCCCTTGTTGGGGACGGCGATGCGGAGGGTCATTCAGTCACTCACAGGTGGGCGTAGACGTCGTCGAGGGTCAGTCCGGAGGCGAGCATGAGCACCTGGGCGTGGTAGAGCAGCTGGCTGATCTCCAGTGCCGTGGCGTCCTTGCCCTCGTGCTCGGCGGCCATCCAGGACTCGGCGGCCTCCTCCAGCAGCTTCTTGCCGATGGCATGCACGCCGGCATCCAGCTGCTGCACGGTGCCGGACCCCTCGGGGCGCTCCGCGGCCTTGGTGGACAGCTCCGCCCACAGGTCCTCGAACGTCTTCACGAGGAGGAAGCCTAGGCGGTCGCGCATCGGCATGCGGCGGGAGGCCCACCCCGCCGGCCGTGACCCGTCACCCCTGAGGAGGGTTGTCCGCGTCCGAAGGCTCGCCTACGGTCGACACATGACTGATTCGAACATGCATTCGGCCCCCTCCCCGACCGAGGCCGTCGACACCTCCGAGACCCTCGGCGGCCCGCAGGGCGACAGCACCCGCAAGGACCCCGAGGAGTGGGTCACCGGTGACGAGCCCATGACCGGGGCCCAGCGCAGCTACCTCGACACCCTCGCCCGCGAGGCGGGCGAGGAGCTGCCCGGCACCCTCACGAAGGCCCAGGCCTCCGAGCACATCGACCGGTTGCAGGGCGCCAGCGACCGGACGGCCTGACCCCGCCCGGCGCCGTCAGCGTCCGCGGACGCTCTGCAGCACCCGCGCCGTGTCGAGGGCGGCGGACGTCGCCTCCCAGCCCTTGTCCTCCGCCGAGCCCGCGAGGCCCGCGCGGGCGAGCGCCTGCTCCTCGGTGTCGCAGGTCAGCACCCCGAACCCCACCGGCATCGCGTGGTCGACGCTCACCTGCGTGAGCCCGTCGGTCGCCGCGGAGCAGACGTAGTCGAAGTGCGGGGTGCCGCCGCGGATCACGACGCCGAGCGCCACCACGGCGTCGTACCCGGCCCGGGCCAGCGCGGCCGCGACGACGGGCAGCTCGAAGGTGCCCGGCACGCGGATCACCTCGGGCTCGGTGATGCCGTACGCCGCCAGGGCGCGCTCGGCGCCGCCGACGAGGCCGTCCATCACCTGGGTGTGCCAGGTGGCCGCGACGACGGCGACGCGCAGGCCGCTGGCGTCGAAGGGCTGGGTCGTCGGTGCTCCGGCGCCGCTCATCGGTCTCCTCCGTCGGACAGGTCGGACAGGTCGGGCAGGTCGTGGCCCATCCGGTCGCGCTTGGTCTGCAGGTAGGCGAGGTTGTGGCCGTTGGGGTGCGGCGTGAGCGGCACGCGCTCGGCCACGCGGATCCCGAAGTCCTCCAGGCTGGCGGTCTTGTCGGGGTTGTTGGTCATCAGCCGCACGGACGCGATGCCGAGGTCGCGGAGGACCTGGGTGGCCGTGCCGTAGTGCCGTGCGTCGGCGGGCAGTCCGAGGTCGAGGTTGGCGTCGACCGTGTCGCGACCGCCGTCCTGCAGCTGGTAGGCCTGCAGCTTGGCGACCAGGCCGATGCCGCGTCCCTCGTGCCCGCGCAGGTAGACCACCACTCCCCTGCCCTCGGCCACGATGGTGGCGAGGGCCTCGTCGAGCTGGGGGCCGCAGTCGCAGCGCTCGCTGCCGAAGACGTCGCCGGTGAGGCACTCGCTGTGCACCCGGGTGAGCACCGGCTCGTCGCCGGAGATGTCGCCGTAGACGAGCGCCAGGTGCTCGCTGTTGTCGATGGTGATGCGGTAGCCGTAGGCGGTGAAGTCGCCGTGGCGGGTGGGCAGCCGGGTCTCGGCGACGCGCTCGACGTGGCGCTCGTGGCGGCGGCGGTAGCGGACCAGGTCCTCGATCGAGATCATCGCCAGGCCGTGCTCGTCGGCGAACTCCCGCAGCTCGGGTCCGCGCTTCATGGTGCCGTCGTCGTTGACGACCTCGACCAGGACGCCTGCAGGGGTCAGTCCGGCCAGCGTGGCCAGGTCGACCGCGGCCTCCGTGTGGCCGCGACGGACCAGCACGCCACCGTCGCGGTAGCGCAGCGGGAACACGTGCCCGGGGCGGGTGAGCTCCCACGGCTCCGTCGCGGAGTCGGCCAGCGTGCGGGCGGTGTGCGCCCGGTCGGAGGCGCTGATGCCGGTGCTGACGCCGTCACGGGCGTCCACGGAGATCGTGTAGGCCGTGCGGAGCTTGTCCTTGTTGTGCGGGGTCATCAGGGGGATCTCGAGGCGGTCGAGCATCTCGGCCGGCATCGGCACGCAGATGACACCGCTGGAGTGACGGATCGTGAAGGCCATCAGCTCCGGCGTCGCCTTGGCGGCGGCGAAGATGATGTCGCCCTCGTTCTCGCGGTCCTCGTCGTCGACGACGACGACGGCCCGGCCGGCCGCGATGTCCGCGATGGCCCGATCGACGGAGTCCAGTCGCACGTTCATGCGTTGACCACCTGCTCCTCGCGCTCGGTCGGTGTCTCGTCACGTGCCGCTCGGCGCCACACCAGGAAGCCCCAGACCACCAGCGCACCGTAGACGACGAACAGGACGGCGGTCGGGTAGTAGCCCGAGTGCCACAGCAGCGGTACGCCGACCAGGTCGACCGCGATCCAGGCGAGCCAGAAGTCGGTCCAGCCGCGCGCCATGGCGTACGTCGCGACCATGGAGCCGACGAAGATCCACGCGTCGCACCAGTAGTACCAGCGCGGCGCGGGCCAGCCGGCGCCGATGACGGAGAAGACCCACTGGCACACCACGACCGCGGCGGCCGCGGCGAGGAGGTAGGCCACGCGCTCGTTCCGCGTCGCCCAGCGGGGGGTGATCGCCGGGGCGTCCTTGTCGCGGCCGGCGCGGACCTGTCGCCAGCGCCACCAGCCGTAGACGCTGGTCACGATGAAGAAGACCTGGCGACCGGCCTGGCCGAAGAGCGGCTGCTGCGCGTGGGCGTCGAAGGTGGCCGCGATGAAGACCGTGAAGAGGAGCACGTTGCCGACGATGCCGATCGGCCACGCCCAGACCCGGCGCCGCAGGCCTCCGATGGCGGAGGCGAACCCGAAGGCGTTGCCGATGATCTCGCGCCAGGTGATCGCGTGCCCGGCGATCTGGACCTGGGCGTCGTAGAGCCAGTGGAGCAGGTTCACTGAAGGTCCTCTCGGGGGGTGAGGCGGTCGACGAGGCCGCTGGCGAGCAGCTTCTCGACATGCTTGGCGATGACGTCGGCCTCGAGGTTGACGAGGTCGCCGGGTCGGCGCGAGCCGAGCGTCGTACGGGCGAGCGTCTCGGGGATGAGGCTGACGGTGAAGCTGGCCTCGCGGGCCTCCACGACGGTGAGGCTGACGCCGTCGACGGTGATCGAGCCCTTGTCGACGAGGTAGCGCGCCAGGTGGCCGGGCAGCGAGATCTCCACGACGTCCCAGTGCTCGCTGGGCGAGCGGGAGATGACCTCGCCGACGCCGTCGACATGCCCCTGGACGATGTGGCCGCCGAGCCGCTTGTCCACGGTGACCGCGCGCTCGAGGTTGACCCGGTCACCGGGAGCGACCCCGGCGAGGGAGGTCTTGTCGAGCGTCTCCTGCATCAGGTCGGCGGTCCACCTCCCGTCGCCGAGCTCCGCGACGGTGAGGCAGCAGCCGTTGACGGAGATGGAGTCACCCAGCCCGGTGCCCTCGAGGACGGTGTCGGCCTCGACGGTGAGCCGGATGGCGTCGCCCTGGTCGGTGATCTCGGCGATGGTGCCGAGCTCCTCGACGATTCCGGTGAACATCAGGTCCTCCTCCTGAGGGGCTTCATGGTGAGGCGCACGTTGGTGTCCTCACCGTCGTGGCCCTGCAGCACGGTGACGTCGGTGACGTGCAGGTGCAGGGCGTCGGTGATGGTGGTGATGCCGAGGTCGGCGACCGCGCTGGAGCCGGCGCCGAGGAGCATCGGTGCGACGTAGGTGACGACCTCGTCGACGAGGTCGGCGGCCAGGAAGGCCCGGGCCAGGGTGGGACCGCCCTCGAGGAACACGTGCTGGCGGTCCAGGTCGTGCAGCCGGGCCAGCGCCTCCTCGGGGTCACGCGTGCGCAGGTGCACGGTCTCGGCCCGGGCGTTGAACACCCGCCGGTCTGCCGGCAGGTCGCGCAGGCCCATCACCGCGCGCAGCGGCTGGATCGCCACCGGCTGGTCGAGCTCGTCGCGGACCGTGAGCTCGGGGTCGTCGACCTCGACGGTGCGGGTCCCCACGAGCACGGTGTCGCACAGCGACCGGAGCCGGTGGGTGTCCAGGCGCGCCGCGCGGTTGGAGACCCAGCGGCTGGTGCCGTCGGCCGCGGCGCTGCGGCCGTCGAGGGTGGTGGCGAACTTCCAGGTGACGAACGGGCGACGACGGGCGACGGCGAAGGTCCAGGCGCGGTTGATCGCCTGCGCCTCGTCGACCATCTCACCGCCGACCACCTCGACGCCGGCCTCCCGCAGCCGGCCGGCCCCGCCCACTGCGACGGGGTTGGCGTCGGGCTGGGCGTAGACGACGCGACGTACGCCCGCGGCGACGAGCGCCTCGCTGCACGGCCCGGTGCGGCCGGTGTGGTTGCAGGGCTCGAGGGTGACGACAGCGGTGGCCCCCCGTGCCGACTCCCCGGCCTCGGCGAGCGCGGCCGCCTCGGCGTGCGGGGTGCCTGCGCCGCGGTGGAAGCCCTCGGCGATCGTGGTGCCGTCCGGGGCGAGGAGCACGCAGCCGACCCGCGGGTTGGGCCCGAGGGGCACCCCCGGCGTCACGGCGAGCGCCAGGGCGCGCCGCATGGCGCTGCGCTCCGCCTCGCTGGTCGTCATCTCCGCCTCCGGTCCGTGGGTGCGGACTCAGGGGGGCGTGGGACGGGACGCGCGTCCCTGATCGGGACGGGCGCGGAGCCGTCTGCGTGCGCTTCTCATCCGGACTGTGACCGTCGGTCCAGGAGTTCCACCTGGTCAACCGGCCACTGGATGTGGTCGGGTCGCGGACTGTGACCGCCGGTGCGGAATTTCACCGCCCCCAGAGCACGCTTGCTCTTCGTGGTCGCAACTGTGCCACAGTCGCGCGCATTCCCTCACCGGTGGCCGGCCGTGACGTGCGCAACAGTTGCCGAGACCGCGGTCGGACGTGCAGATCACCGCACCGAGGTGCTCAGACCTGGTCGAGGAACCGGTCGAACACCCGCGCACCGAACTCGAGCGCGTCCACGGGCACTCGCTCGTCGACGCCGTGGAAGAGCGCGGTGAAGTCGAGGTCGGCGGGCAGCCGCAGCGGCGCGAAGCCGTAGGAGCGCATGTCGAGCCTGCGGAAGTGCTTGGCGTCGGTGCCCCCGCTCATGAGGTAGGGCGCGACAAGGGCGTCCGGGTCCTCGGCGAGCAGGCTGCGGCTCATCGCGGTCACCAGGTCACCGTCGTACGGCGTCTCCCAGGGGTCCTGCTTGGACTCGAAGTCGAACTCGATCCCGTCGCCGGCCAGCTGGTGCAGGGTCGCGAAGAACTCGTCCTCGTAGCCCGGCAGGAAGCGGCCGTCGATCGTGGCCTGCGCGTCGGTGGGGATGACGTTGGTCTTGTAGCCGGCCTTGATCATCGTGGGGTTGGCGGTGTTGCGGATGACCGCGCCGAGCATGCGGGCCGCGTCGCCGAACTCCTCCACGAGTGCCTCGGCGTTGTCCGGGGTGGCCTCGGTGCCGGCGAGCTCGGCGACCGTGGCCAGCAGGACCTCCATGGTCGGGGTCAGTCGCACCGGCCACTGGTGCGCGCCGATGCGGGCGACCGCCCCGGCGAGCCGCGTGACCGCGTTGTCGTCGTTGATCATCGAGCCGTGCCCGGCCCGGCCACGCGCGGTGAGCCGCATCCAGGCCATGCCCTTCTCGGCGGCCTCGATGAGGTAGACCCGCCGTCCGCGCACGGTGGCGGAGAAGCCGCCCACCTCGCCGACGGCCTCGGTGCAGTCGGCGAACAGGTCGGCGTGGTCCTCGACCAGGCGTCCGGCACCGGAGTGGCCGCCCGCCTCCTCGTCGGCGGTGAAGCACAGCACGACCTCGCGGTCGGGGGCGGCGTCTGCAGCAGCGCGGGCGCGCACGACGCTGAGCAGCATTGCGTCGAAGTCCTTCATGTCGACCGCGCCTCGGCCCCACACCTGGCCGTCCTTGATCTCCCCGCTGAAGGGGTCGACCTGCCAGTCGGACGCCTCGGCGGGTACGACGTCGAGGTGGCCGTGGAGCAGCAGCGGGGCCCGGCCGTCACCACCGCCCCAGCGCGCGACGACGTTGGCCCGACCGGGCCTGCCCTCGATGACCTGGCTCTCGATCCCGACCTCGTCGAGCAGCGCGGCGACGTACTCGGCCGCCTTGCGCTCCCCCGGCCCGTCGTCGGTGCCGTAGTTGGAGGTGTCGATGCGGATCAGCTCCTGGCACAGCTGCACCACCTCGGCTGCAGGGTCGTAGGAGAGGTCCCGGGAAGGCGTTGCGGAGCGGTCGTCCATGCCGTCCATCCTGCCCCAGAAGGCAGCATCGTCCCCGATTGAATGTCGAGCCGACCGTTTTGCTACTGTTCTCCAGCACTCGTCCGGGTGGCGGAATTGGCAGACGCGCTAGCTTGAGGTGCTAGTGCCCGTATTAGGGCGTGGGGGTTCAAGTCCCCCCTCGGACACTGAGAAGGCTCCGGCTCCACGGAGCCTTTTCTTCATTTCGGAGCACGTACGACGAAGGACCCCGGGTCACCGACCCGGGGTCCTTCGTCCACGTGTGTGATGTGCCGCCGATCAGTCCTTGAAGGCGTCGACGACGGCCTGGTCGATCGTCCGCACGGGCCCGGTGAACCACTTCCTCGCGGAGAGCGTCCACCAGAGGGCCAGCACCAGCAGCACGCCGAGCACCATGAGCGGTGCGTAGTTGACTGCCGCCCAGTCGAACTCGTCTCGCCACGGCGCGCCGAACGGCGACGTCGGGAGCATCAGCATGATGCCGACGACGACGATCTCGATCACGGCGACGAGGTTCATCCACTTGTACTTGCTGCCGTTGTTCCAGGTCCCGACCTCGAACGAGTCGCCGGCACGCCAGCGCAGGTAGATCGGGATCGCGAAGGAGAAGTAGAGGCCGATGACCGAGACGGACGTGACCGCGTAGAACGCCGTCGGGATGCCGTTGACCGACTTCAGTGCCGGGAGCGTGATGATCGCGCCCAGGACGGCCGCGAAGATCACGGCGTTGGCCGGGGTCCGCTGCGCGTTGACCTTCGACCAGAAGCGCGAGCCGGGAACAGCCCGGTCGCGGCTGAACGCGAACATCATCCGCGACGTCGAGGTCAGGCAGGCCGTCGCGCAGAAGAGCTGCGCGCACGACGAGATGAACAGCAGCAACCCACCCCACGTCGACCCCAGAGCGGTGTCGAAGACGTAGGCGACACCGCCGGCGGGGATGCTCGCGTAGTCAGGAACCCCGTCGACCTGCGGGATCGCGAAGGTGACGGCGAGCAGCAGGATGTAGCCGCCGACGGCGGAGTAGAAGATCGACTGCCAGATGCCCTTGGCGGCCGAGTTCGCCGCGCCCTGGGTCTCCTCGGACAGGTGCACCGAGGCGTCGAACCCGGTGATCGTGTACTGGGTGAGGATGAAGCCGAACGGGATGATCGCCAGGAAGTACACGAGGCTGCTCGTCGACCCGTCCGCCCATCCGGAGCCGTTGAACTTGTCGGTGAAGACCTGCGAGACGCTGAGGTGCTGGTCCGGCACGATGATGAGCACGCCGACGAGGAATGCCGCGCCGGCGACGTGCCACCACACCGAGACGTTGTTGATCACCGCGAGCAGGTGGCTGGAGAAGATGTTCACCACTGTGATGAACGTCAAGATCACCAGGAAGATCACGAAGACCACGTTGAGCGAGAACTCGTCGGCCCAGCCCCAGGCCAGGAAGGTGAGCTCGAAGAAGGTGGCACACCCGTAGGCGACCGACGCGGTCACGGCCACGAGGCCGATCAGGTTCAACCAGCCGGTGAAGAACCCGGCTGCGGGACCACCGAGCTTGGACGCCCAGTAGTAGATCCCCCCGGAGGTCGGCATGGCCGACACCAACTCGGACATCGTGAAGCCGATGATCAGGATGAAGACCGAGATGATCGGCCACGACCACGAGATCGAGACCGGTCCGCCGTTCGCGATACCTGCTCCGTAGGTGGTCAGGCATCCGGCGAGGATCGAGATGATGGAGAACGAGATGGCGAAGTTGGAGAAGCTCGACCAGCTCCGACTGAGCTCTTGCGAGTAACCCAGCCTGGCCAGGTGCTTCTCGTCATCGGTGAGTTCTCGCTCGGGCGCGGACTCTGCTGCGGACATGGGCACACCTCTCGGGGCGTCAGTGGTTGCTCGGCACCGTAGGGCCGCGCGGGACCGGCCGTAAAGAGGCCTGACGAAAAATTGGTCTGAACTCCGACCATTGACGTCCGGGGCCAACCTGCACAGACTGGCCCGCATGACCGCGCAGCCGCACGAGCACCTCACCTCGGCGGTGCTCCGGCCGGTGCGCGGGCACCACGCCTTCGAGGGATGCGTGGAGCAGCTCGCGACCGCGATCCGGCTCGGGGTCTATCCCGTCGGCAGCCTGCTGCCGCCCGAGCGGGAGCTCGCCGAGCGCCTGGCCGTCAGCCGGGCCACCCTGCGCGAGGCCATCGCCGCGCTGCGGGAGGCGGGGCTCGTGGAGACCCGCCGCGGCCGTGGCGGCGGCTCGACGGTGACGTCGCCGGCGCGGGGGCGCTTCCGGGGCGGCCTGTCCCGGCTCTCCCACACCACCAAGTCCGATTGGCTCGACGCCCTGGAGTTCCGTCGCGTCGTCGAGCCCGGCGCGGCCCACCTCGCCGCCTCGCTCGAGCTCTCCGCGGCCGACCGCGAACGGCTCACCGCGTCCGAGGCGGCCGTGCAGGACGCGTCCGGCAAGCGGGCCCACCGCCAGGCCGACTCGCGCCTCCACCTGACCATCGCGTCGCTCAGCGGCTCGGACCGGCTCCAGGAGGCGGTCACCTCGGTGCAGTCGACCCTCGACTCGATGCTCGCGGCGATCCCGGCGCTCGAGCCCAACATCGGGCACTCGCACCGCCAGCACCGGCTCATCTGCACGGCCATCCTCAACGGGCGCCCCGACCGCGCCCGCAAGGTGATGGAGGACCACTGCGACGACACCGCCGCGCTCCTGCGCGGCCTGCTCGTCTGACCCGCACGCCTGACTGGAGAAGGAGAGCACGTGAGCACTCGCAACGACCGCCACCTGGACATGGACGCCCTGCGGCAGCGCATCGACGCCGGGGAGGTCGACACCGTCGTCGTCGCCTTCACCGACATGCAGGGCCGGTTGCAGGGCAAGCGGCTGCACGGGCGCTACTTCCTCGACCACGTCGCCGGGCACGGGACCGAGGGCTGCAACTACCTGCTGGCCGTCGACGTCGACATGAACACCGTGGACGGCTATGCGATGACCTCGTGGGACAAGGGCTACGGCGACATGGAGCTCGTGCTGGACGAGCAGACCATCCGCCTGCTGCCGTGGCTGCCCGGCACGGCGATGGTCCAGTGCGACCTGGAGTGGGCCGACCACGGTCCGGTGGTGGCGTCCCCGCGATCGATCCTCAAGGCCCAGCTGGACAAGCTGGCCGAGCGCGGACTCGTCGCGATGGCCGGGACCGAGCTGGAGCTCGTCGTCTACGACGACACCTACGAGGAGGCGTGGCGCAAGCGCTACCGCGACCTCACCCCGGCCAACCAGTACAACGTCGACTACTCCATCCTCGGCACCACCCGCGTCGAGCCACTGCTGCGCGACATCCGCAACCACATGTACGCCGCGGGCCTGGACGTCGAGGGCGCGAAGGGCGAGTGCAACTTCGGCCAGCACGAGGTCGGCTTCCTCTTCAACGACGCGCTCACCACCGCCGACAACCACGTCGTCTACAAGAACGCGGCGAAGGAGATCGCGGCGCAGCACGGCAAGTCCGTGACGTTCATGGCCAAGCCCAACGAGCGCGAGGGCAACTCGTGCCACATCCACCTGTCGCTGCGCGGCGACGACGGCGAGCTGGTGTTCTGGGACAAGGACTCCGACGCGCGCACGCCGCTCTACGACAGGTTCATCGCGGGCGTGCTGGCCACCGCGGCGGACTACACGCTGTTCTTCGCGCCCAACATCAACTCCTACAAGCGCTTCGCCGACGGTTCCTTCGCCCCCACGACCCTCGGCTGGGGCCTCGACAACCGCACCTGTGCCGTGCGGTTGGTGGGCCGTGGAGCCGGCGCGCGGATGGAGAACCGCATCCCCGGGGCGGACGCCAACCCCTACCTCGCGCTGGCCGCCATGATCGCGGGCGGACTGCACGGCATCGACCACGAGCTCGAGCTCGAGCCCGAGCTGACCGGCAACGCGTACGCCTCCGACAAGCCGCGGGTGCCGAACACGATGGGCGCGGCGCGTGAGGCGTTCCACGGCTCGGCCGTCGTCCGTGCGGCCCTGGGCGACGAGGTCGTGGACCACTACGCCAACATGGCGGACATCGAGCTGGCGGCGTACAACGCCGCCGTGACCGACTGGGAGCTCGTGCGCGGCTTCGAAAGGCTCTGAGGGATGAGCACCCTGATCAACCCGACCACCGGCGTGGAGCTCGACTCCTCCCCCGCCTCGGCCTCCCTCGAGGACGCCGACACCGCCATCGCGCGGGCGCACGACGCCTTCCCGGCATGGCGCGACGTGGCCCCCGGCGAACGCGCCCGCCTGCTGCGGGCCTTCGCCGCGGTCATCGACGAGCACCTCGAGGAGCTCGCCCAGCTGGAGGTGCTCAACGCGGGGCACACGATCGGCAACGCCCGCTGGGAGGCCGGCAACGTCCGCGACTGCCTCAACTACTACTCGGCGGCGCCGGAACGGCTCTTCGGGCGCCAGATCCCGGTTGCCGGCGGCACCGACGTGACGTTCCACGAGCCCCTGGGCGTCGTGGGCATCATCGTCCCCTGGAACTTCCCGATGCCGATCGCCGCGTGGGGCTTCGCCCCGGCCCTCGCCGCCGGCAACACCGTCGTGCTCAAGCCGGCGGAGCTGACCCCGTTGACGGCGATCCGGATCGGCGAGCTCGCGCTCGTGGCCGGCCTTCCCGAGGGCGTCCTCAACGTCATCCCCGGCAAGGGCTCGGTCGTCGGCGAGCGCTTCGTCACGCACCCGCTCGTCCGCAAGGTCTGCTTCACCGGCTCCACCGGTGTCGGCAAGCAGATCATGGCCGGCTGCGCGGACCAGGTGAAGCGGGTGACCCTCGAGCTCGGCGGCAAGAGCGCCAACATCGTCTTCGCCGACACCGACGTCGCGGCGGCGGCCGCCAGCGCGCCGTACGCCGTCTTCGACAACGCGGGCCAGGACTGCTGCGCACGCTCGCGGATCCTCGTGCAGCGATCGGCGTACGACGAGTTCGTGGGCCGCCTGCAGACGGCGGTCACCGACTTCCGGGTGCTGGACCCCGCGGACGAGCGCAGCGAGATGGGGCCGATGGTCTCGGCGGCGCAGCGCGACACCGTGCAGCGCTACCTCGACGACGCCACCGTCGCCTTCACCGGCAGCGCACCCGACGGTCCCGGCTGGTGGCTGCCACCGACCGTGGTCGAGTCCACCGACACCAGCGAGCCGGTGTGGCGCGAGGAGGTCTTCGGCCCGGTCGTCGCCGTCATGCCCTTCGACGACGAAGACGAGGCCGTGGCGCTGGCCAACGACTCCGACTACGGCCTCTCCGGCTCGATCTTCACCACCGACATCGGTCGCGCGCTGCGGGTCGCCCGCCGCGTCGAGGCCGGGAACCTCTCGGTCAACAGCCACTCCTCGGTGCGCTACTGGACGCCCTTCGGCGGCTACAAGCAGTCCGGCCTCGGCCGCGAGCTCGGGCCGGACGCGCCGAACGCGTTCACCGAGGAGAAGAACGTCTTCATCGCCCACTGATCCCCAGGATCCAGCTCCGAAAGGCAAGGAACCCACCCATGGCAGGACGCATCGAGGGCCGCACGGCCGTCGTCACAGGCGGTTGCAGCGGCATCGGCCTGGCGACCGTACGACGCTTCGTCGAGGAGGGAGCGCGCGTCGTGATCGGCGACATCGACGACGCTGCGGGCGAGGCGCTGGTCACCGAGCTCGGCGGCGCGGACGTGGCGACGTACGTGCACGTCGACGTGACCTCGAAGGACGAGGTCGACGCCCTGTTCCGGACGGCGAAGGACACCTACGGCTCGGTCGACATCGCCTTCAACAACGCCGGCATCTCCCCGCCGGAGGACGACTCGATCCTCGACACCGACCTCGACGCCTGGCGGAGGGTGCAGGAGGTCAACCTGACCAGCGTCTACCTCTGCTGCAAGGCGGCCCTCCCCTACATGCTCGAGCAGAAGCGCGGCTCGATCATCAACACCGCGTCCTTCGTGGCCGTGATGGGCGCCGCGACCTCGCAGATCTCCTACTCCGCCTCCAAGGGCGGCGTCCTGTCGATGTCCCGCGAGCTCGGCGTGCAGTTCGCCCGCGAGGGCGTGCGGGTCAACGCCCTGTGCCCCGGTCCCGTCAACACACCGCTGCTCAAGGAGCTCTTCGCGAGCGACGCCGAGCGCGCGGCCCGTCGGCTGGTGCACGTGCCGATGGGTCGGTTCGCCGAGCCCGAGGAGATGGCCAACGCCGTGCTCTTCCTCGCCTCCGACGAGTCGAGCTTCATGACGGCCAACACGTTCCTCGTGGACGGCGGCATCTCCGGCGCCTACGTCACTCCCCTCTGAGCGGGCGGCGATGGATGCCCCGGTCGTCGGGCTGACGACCTACCGCCAGACCGCGGCGTGGGGGGTGTGGACCACCCGCGCCGACGTGCTGCCCACGGAGTACGCCGTGGCGGTGGAGACCGCCGGCGGGGTGCCCCTGCTGCTGCCTCCCGTGGCCCTGCCGGACGCGGCCGAGAGGGTCGTGTCCCGCATCGACGCCCTCGTCGTCTCGGGTGGCGCCGACGTCGACCCGGGGAGGTACGGCGCCTCGCCGCACCCGCAGACCGCGGGCTGGCAGCCCGAGCGCGACGCCTGGGAGCTCGCGCTGCTCACCGCGGCCGACGCAGCAGGACTGCCGGTGCTCGGGATCTGCCGGGGGATGCAGCTGATGGCCGTGCACGCGGGGGGCTCGCTCGACCAGCACACGCCCGACCTCGTCGGTCACGAGAGGCACTCCCCCGGCGGCGACGAGTACGGCACCGTCGAGGTGGACACCGAGCCGGGCTCCCGGCTCGCGGGCCTCGTCGGCCCCCGCGTCGAGGTCAGCTGCCACCACCACCAGTCGGTGGCCAGGCATCCCGGCTTCACGGCCGTCGCGCGCGCCACGGACGGGACCGTGGAGGCGATGGAGGCCCCCGGCGACCGCTACTGCCTCGCCGTCCAGTGGCACCCCGAGACGCGTGTCGAGGTCGGGCTGATGGCCGGACTCGTGGCGGCGGCGCGCGAGCACGCCGGACGCTCCTAGCGCTGGTCCTGCCGCTCCCGGCGCCGGCGCAGGGCTGCCGGCAGCGTCAGCACGAGCGCCACCGCGACGCCGATGAACATCCCGATCGAGTTGGCCGCGACGTCGCGGGGGTCCGACACCCGACCCGGGATGGAGCGCTGGACGTTCTCGATCACCGAGGTGAGCACGATGCCCGCGGCGAGGGCGACCAGCCACAGGCGGGTGCCGACGAGCAGCAGCAGGAAGACGCCCAGCGGCACGAAGAGGCCGACGTTGGCGAGGAACTCGATGCGCTCGACGCTCAGGCGGCTCGTCAACGGGTCGAGGTCGCGGTAGCGCTCCAGCCGGGCAAGGACCCGCGCCGCCAGGCCCGAGTAGTCGGGCTGGTCCGAGCCCGGCGTCAGGGTGACCAGACCGACGAAGCCCAGGTAGAGGAACGTCAGCAGGCTCAGGAAGGGATGTCGGTGCAGCACGCGACCATCATCCGGGTCGGGTCCGCGGGAGGGCCTCGCCGGGGGTCGGCGGGCTGGCGCACCCCTTCATCCTGGTCCGCATCGGGTGGCAGTCGATCGGTCGCGACGAGCTCGCCCGGACGCCTCGCCGACCCGTCTCCGCCGTGCTCGAGCTGGACTGAGGCCTGAGCCGGACGGCTACGACGTCCAGGTCCAGGTGTTGAGGACCGCCTCGGCCGTCTTCTCGCGGGTGGCGCGGCCGAGCCCGGGGCTGAACGAGAACGTCACGACGTACACCTGGTCGTCGTGGATCGGGTGGTACTGCTCCACGGCGTACTTGACGCGGTTCTTCGTCATCCGGCCGGACACGTGGGTGGTGGGATCCCCCGCCACCACCACGGGAGTCCGCGCGCGACGGTTGCGGGCGCCGACGGTGCCCATCTCGTTGAGCGCGGCAGCATCCATCCGCTCGACGTCGTAGGCGCCCTCAGGTGCGACGACCACGCTGAAGTTGTCGGTGAAGCCGTCGTGGTCGCCCAGGTCGAAGACGTGCTTGTCGGCCCGCCCGAACCCGGGGATCCGGACCTTCTTCACGCCCCAGCCCTTGGGCGCGTGGACGGTGTAGCCGGTGCCCTTGATCACGGGCCCCTTGGCGCTGACCTCCAGCACCTTCGCCGTGACCGGCTCGTTCTCCGTCTCGGTCGGGGCACACCCGGCCAACGACACGGTGGCGGCCAGGGCCGACAGGACGACGATGCTGCGCAACATGGCCGTGACCCTATGTTTTCGAGCGGCTCGCCGCGCCCGAATCACCAAGTCCGTCGCAGTTGTCCGAGGCGTCCGCGAGGCTGTCCCCGTGACCCGGATCTCCCTCTCCCGCCTCCACGGCGAGCGCGTGCTCGTCGTCGACGGTGACGCGGAGCAGGTGATCGACCTCGCGGCGCTGCCGGCGTACGTCGCCGGGCGCGAGGCCGACGCTGCCGGGCCGCCACGTTGGGTGTGGGACGACACCGCGCGCTGGTATCCCTCGCTGCTCGCCGCCGGCGTCCGCGTCGCTCGCTGCCAGGACCTCCGCCTGTGCCACCACCTGCTGCGCCGCGCGCCGGCGGTCGACGGTCGGCTGCTCGACGGCGACGGATCGGCCCACTGGGACCGCCTCGGGCCGGCCGCGGCGCCGAGCCATCCCACCCTCTTCAGCGCGGACGACACCGCCGAGCACCTGCGCGCCGACCGCGAGGACGAGAGGCAGCTCGCCGCGGTCGCGGGCTCCCCCGAGGCCGCCCGGCTGGGACTGCTCGTGGCAGCCGAGTCCGCAGGTGCGCTCGTCGCCGCTGAGATGACGTACGCCGGCGTGCCGTGGCGCCTCGACGTCCATGAGCGGCTGCTCGCAGAGCTCCTGGGGCCGCGACCTCCTCGTGGCGCGCGCCCGCAGCTGCTGGACGAGCTGGTGGCCGAGGTCCGCCGCTCCCTCGACTCCCCCGCGCTCAACCCCGACTCGCGCCCCGAGCTGCTGGCGGCCCTCCGGCGGGCGGGGTTCGAGGTGGCCGACATCCGCGCGTCGACCCTGCAGGCGGTGGACCACCCGGCGATCGCCCCGCTGCTGCGCTACAAGAAGCTGGCACACCTCTTCCAGACCAACGGCTGGGCGTGGGTCGACGAGTGGGTGAGCGGCGGCCGCTTCCGGCCGTCCTACCAGCCCGCGGGCTCGACGACCGGCCGCTGGTCGTCCAACGGCGGCGGCGCCCTGTCGTTCCCGGTGCAGGTCAGGTCGGCCGCCGTCGCCGACGAGGGCTGGGTCCTGGTCGTCGCCGACGTCGCGCAGCTCGAGCCGCGCGTGCTCGCCGGCATGAGCCGCGACCGCGCGTTGGCCCGGGCCGCCCGGGGTGCCGACCTCTATCAGGGGATGGTCGACGACGGCGCCGTCGCGACCCGGCAGGACGCCAAGCTCGGCCTGCTCGGCGCGATGTACGGCGCCACGAGCGGTGAGAGCGGCCGGATGGTCGCCGGACTGACCCGCCGCTACCCAGCGGCCTTCGGGCTCGTCGAGGAGGCGGCGCGGGCCGGCGAGCGCGGCCAGGTCGTGCGCACGCTGCTCGGTCGCGGCAGCCCGGCGCTGGGTGGCACGTGGGACGAGTCGCCCGACGCACCTCCGGCCGACCTCGACGACCAGGACCGTCGCCGCCGCGCCTACGGCCGCTTCACCCGCAACTTCATCGTCCAGGGCACCGGAGCGGAGTGGGCCCTGTGCTGGATCGCCGACCTGCGCAACCGGCTCTGGCGGCTCGGCGGCGACGGTCCGCTCGACGCCCGGCCGCACCTGGTGCTCTTCCTCCACGACGAGGTCGTGGTCCACGCGCCGGCCGCCCTCGCCGACGCGGTGGGTGCCGAGCTCACCTCCGCTGCGGCGACGGCCGGCGCGCTGCTCTTCCGCGAGCTGGACGTCGACTTCCCGCTCACCATCTCCGTCGTGCAGTCCTACGCAGACGCCGGCAAGCCCGGGACCTAGGTCCCGGCCTGCCCCGACCATCGCCCCTGCCCGTGACCGGAGCTCTCGGGGACGCTGGTCGTGGAGGCAAGGAGGCAGCCGTGAGCTCCACGCTCGAGCACCGCACCAGGACCGTCACCGCGAGCACCGTGGGTCGCGTCGGCACGCGCGCCTCGTCCGTACGCCGCTTCGTCGGCGGCTTCTACCTCGTGATGGGCGGCATCAACGCCGGCATCGTCGCGGCCGACCCCGAGACCTACCGGACCTTCGCGGACGGCGCGTTCTGGCCGTTCGTGACCGACGCCTGGCACGACGTGGTGATGTCGCAGCCGATCCCGTGGTTCCTCCTGCTGGCCGGTGGCGAGGTCACCCTCGGCCTGCTGCTGCTCCGTGGCGCCGCCGCCGCGCGTGCCGGCTGGGTCGGGGTGATCGCTTCCACGTGCTGCTGATGTCCTTCGGCTTCGGGTTCTGGCTGTGGAGCCTGCCCGCGCTCGCCCTGCTCGTCCCGAGCGCCGTGGCCGACTGGCCGGCCCTGGCGGGCCCCGGTCGTCGTACCCACTCCCCCTCGGCACCGCACACCTCCGGTCCGGCACGGCCGTTGCGGACGGTCCAGGGCGTGGCCCGCACCGGAGTGGTGCTCCGGTCCACGCTGCTGCTGTCCGTCCTCGTCGTGGCAGCGTCCGCCTACGGCCTCCTGGCGACCTCGCCCTACCACTCGCTGCCCGACGCGACCGTGGCCGCCGCACGCGCCCAGGACGCGTGCAGCATCCTCGTCGCCGTGCTGATGCTCGCGCTCGTGCGTCGTCCGGTGCTCAGCACGGCGGTCGACCTCGTCCGCCTGGGCCTGCTGGGCTACCTCGTCTACAGCTACCTGATCTACGTCACGGGTGTCCCGATGAACCGGATGTTCCTCGTCTACGTCGCCATCGTGGCGCTCGCGGGCGCGGGACTGGTGACCGGCCTGGTCCGGGTGGCGGTGTCGAGCCCGCCGGCGAGCGCCGCGTCCGAGCGGCTCGTGCGAGGCACCGGCTGGATGCTGGTCGTCACGGGAGTGCTCTTCGCCGGGCTCTGGCTGTCAGCGCTGCTCCCCTTCGCCCTCGGCGGTGACCGACCCGATCCCGAGGGGGTCGGCGGGGCTCCCTACCCGGTCTTCTGGCTCGACCTCGCGATCGTGCTCCCCCTCATCGTCGCCGTCGGCGTGCTGCTGCTGCGCCACCACGCGTCGGCAGCCCCGCTCGCGACCGTCGCGGTGATCAAGATCGTCACGCTCTTCACCGCACTCTGGGCCGGGCCCGTCGTGGCACTGGTCACGGGCTCGGACGTCCACCTCGGTCCCGACGCGGGTCCGAGCCTGCTCCTGCTGGTCGCCAGCCTCGGGCTCGCGGCCCGGTGGCTGCGCTCCTTCGCGCCCCTGGCCACCACCGCACCCCATCCCCGTTCCGATCCCGAGAGGTCACCGCGATGAACACCCTGCTGGTCCACGAGTCCCACTGGGGCAACACCCGCGCCATCGGCGAGGCCATTGCGCAGGGGATCGCCAGCGTCGGTGACGGCGCTCAGGTGACCGTCGTCGACGTCGGCGAGGCACCGTCCCCCCTGCCCGGTGACGTCGCCCTCCTCGTGATCGGCGGCCCCACCCACGCCTTCTCGATGAGTCGCGCCGCCACCCGCCGCGACGCGCACAGCCAGGGCGCGGAGCCGGGCCACGACCTGGTCGGCATCCGCGAGTGGCTGGACGGCCTGCCCGCTCCCGCCGCCTCCCCTGCCGTGGCCACCTTCGACACGCGGGTCACGCAGGTGCGCAGGCTGCCCGGTTCGGCGGCTCGGGCGGCCCGCAGGATGGCCGAGCACCACCACATAGGCGAGGTCGTCGCCACGGAGTCCTTCTACGTCGAGGACTCTGCCGGACCGCTGGAGGAGGGCGAGCTCGACCGCGCTCGCGCCTGGGGCCGTCACCTCGCATCGGACGCACGGATCGTGTGAGTCTCCTCTCCATCTGAGCGAGGATCCGCACCCTCGGTTTGCTTGAGGTCGCGATCCTTGGTCTGGTCGGAGGATGGCAATCCGCAACGCACCACCCAAGGTTGACGCGTCGGCTGGTCCCGACGCGCAGCCCCCGTCCGAAGACCTGCACCCCGCCCTCGACGCCTCGATCGAACCAGCCGGCCAGCCACGCGGCTCGGGCCTCGACACCGTGGTCTTCGGAGTCACCGCGCTTCTCGCCGTCGGCTTCCTCGTGTGGGGCCTGGTCAGCACGGCCTCGCTGAGCAGCGCCTCGGGCAAGGGCCTGGCCTGGACGATGACCAACACCGGGTGGGTCTTCGTGCTGACCGCGTCGGCCTTCGTGGTGTTCGTGATCTGGCTGGCGATGGGTCGCTTCGGCAACATCCCCCTCGGCCGCGACGACGAGCAGCCCGAGTTCCGCACCATCTCGTGGATCGCGATGATGTTCAGCGCCGGCATGGGCATCGGCCTGATGTTCTACGGCGTGAGCGAGCCCGTGAGCCACTTCGCCACCCCGCCACCGGGCACGGGCGAGACCGGCAGCGCGCAGACGGCGATGGCCACCACCCTCTTCCACTGGACCCTGCACCCGTGGGCGATCTACGCCGTCGTCGGCCTCGCCATCGCGTACGGCACCTACCGCAAGGGCCGCGTGCAGCTCATCAGCGCCGCCTTCGAGCCGCTCCTGGGTCATCGCGCCCACGGCCCGGCCGGCAAGGTCATCGACATGCTCGCGATCTTCGCGACGCTCTTCGGCTCGGCCGCCTCGCTCGGCCTCGGCGCCCTCCAGATCCGCAGCGGCCTGGAGATCGTCGGCGGCATCGGCGTGTCCGGCAACCGTGTGCTCGTCGGCATCATCGCCGTGCTGACCGTCGCCTTCGTGCTGTCCGCTGTCTCGGGCGTCGCCCGGGGCATCCAGTGGCTCTCCAACATCAACATGGTCCTCGCGCTGGCGCTGGCCGCCTTCGTCTTCGTCGTCGGCCCGACCGTCTTCATCCTCAACCTGCTCCCGACCGCGCTCGGCAGCTACGTCGACCAGCTCCCGGAGATGGCCTCCCGCACCGGCGCCGAGGGCGCCGAGGTCAGCGAGTGGCTGGCCGGCTGGACCGTCTTCTACTGGGCGTGGTGGCTGTCGTGGACGCCCTTCGTGGGCATGTTCATCGCCCGCATCTCCCGCGGGCGCACCGTCCGCCAGTTCGTCACCGGCGTGCTGCTGGTCCCCAGCCTGGTGAGTCTGGTCTGGTTCGCCATCTTCGGCGGCGCCGCCATCAAGCTCCAGCAGGACGGTGTCGACATCGCCGGCGCCGGCGGCGTCGAGACGCAGCTGTTCACCGTGCTCGACCAGTTCCCGCTCGCCACCGTGTCCAGCATCCTGGTGATGGTGCTCGTGGCGATCTTCTTCGTCTCCGGGGCCGACGCCGCCTCGATCGTGATGGGCTCGCTCTCCGAGCACGGCTCCCTGGAGCCGCGGAAGCCGACGGTGATCTTCTGGGGCGTGGCGACCGGCCTGGTCGCGATGGTCATGCTGCTCGCGGGCGGTGAGGACGCGCTGAGCGGTCTCCAGACGATCACGATCATCGCGGCGCTGCCGTTCGTGCTCGTGATGGTCGCCCTGGCCGTGGCACTGGTCAAGGATCTCTCCTCCGACCCGCTCGTCGTACGCCGTCAGTACGCCATCGAGGCCGTGGAGGCAGCCGTGGTCGCCGGCGTCACCGAGCACGGCGACGACTTCGTGCTCTCGGTCGAGAAGGACCCGGAGGCCTGACCGCTCCACCGCGCCGTAGGGTCGCTCCCATGAGGGATCCTCTGCGCATCGGCTTCGTCACCGGCGCGACCCCGGACAAGTGGGCGCGCAACTGGCGCTCGCACCGCCGCGAGCCGCTCGAGCTCGTGCCGGTGACGGAGGCCGACCAGGTCGGCGGCGTCCGCGACGGCAGCCTGGACATGGCGATCGTCCGGCTGCCCGTGGACACCGACGGCATGCACTGCGTCCGGCTCTACGACGAGGTCCAGGTCGCCGTCGCCTCCCGCGAGCACCTGCTGGCCGCCGCGGACGACGAGGTCGGCACCGCCGACCTCGTCGACGAGCAGCTCGTGCGTCCCCACGCGAGCGGCTGGCGGCCGGACGCCGAGCAGCTCGAGTGGCCGCCGATGAGCGAGCAGGACGCGATCGAGACGGTCGCCGCCGGCACCGGCGTCGTGATCCTGCCGATGTCGATCGCGCGCCTCCACCAGCGCAAGGACGTGGTCACCCGGGTCGTCTCCGACCTCGACCCGACCACGATCGCGCTCGTCTGGCTGCTCGAGCGCGACGACGAGGTGACCCAGACGTTCGTCGGGGTGACCAAGGGGCGCACGGCCCGGTCCTCGCGGTAGGTGGCTGCTACTCGTCGGTCGGGCGCATGCCGGGCTCCGAGGGGCCATCGACGTTGACCGTCGGAATGCCGCCGCCGGTCCGCGCTATGACCGCCAAGGACGGCTCGCGCCCGGGGTTCGACTCACGGTGGACGGTCCACGACGGAACGTGCACGAAGTCACCCGGACCGGCGTCGACGTATCCCTCGTAGCCTTCGAACTCGAGGCGCAGGATGCCGCGAACGACGTACAGGCTCGACTCGTTGCGGTCGTGGTGGTGCCAGCCGGACACCGCCCCGGGCTCGGTCTCGACCTGACCGGCCCAGAGCAGCGGCAGCTCGAACGCGCGGGCGCGCTGCATGCCGTCCGTCGGATCCGACGGAGCCAGGTCGGCCGGCGTGAACACCCGGACGGGCCGCGGCAGCTCATCGTTCACACGTTCAGGGTGCCACGATCCGTGGCGGGTCGGGTGGGTCCAGTGCGGTGGTGCCGGTGGTGTCTCGTCGGTAGCGGTGGCCGTGGGGGCTGGTCCACTCGAAGACCCCTGCATCGAGCATCCGGTAGTGCCAGGCGGTGTGGGTCTTGAGGCGGTGGTGGAACCGGCACAGGGCGGCAAGGTTGTCCGTGCTCGTGGGGCCGGCCTGTGGTCGGGCCTCGTCTGCGGCGGTGTGGTCGTGCGCGATGACGTGGTCGACGTCGCAACCCCTGGCCGGCCTGCCGCACCAGGGGAAGACGCAGGTGCGGTCTCTGAGGATGACGTGTTCGCGGATCA
>NZ_JAOPWY010000089.1 GCF_025965415.1 Nocardioides sp. | reverse complement strand
CCACGGTGCCCGACGAGAACGCAGTCCGGAAAAGAGCCACAACCAGAGGCTGGGCAGCCGCAATAGAGAGCGTCCCGTCGGACACCTCGACAACAGCCTGGCCGGGCTGATGCCGTAGGAGAAGTCTCAAGTAGCCGCGAAGGTCCTGCACAATCAGCGTCCGCGTTCAGCTGTGCCACGCCGGCCGGCATCGCAGCGACACAAGTGTGGAGGCCGTCTGAGTCGTGATCACAAGCTGTTGGCTGCTGACGGCTGGCGGTCTGGCGGCTGGGCGGCGAGGCGGTGGCTCTGTTCGAGGGAGCGGCCCCACGCGGTGCCGGCGAGGATGAGGGCGATGCCGCAATGGCCGGCCGGGGCCAAGCTGTCGTGGGCGACCGTGATGCCGATGAAGGCGGCCCAAATGGGCTCTGTTCCAAGAAGCAGGCTGACCCTCGACGGAGACGTGCGCTGGACCGCCCAGATTTGAACGAAGAAGGCGAAGACCGTGCACGCGAGCACGAGATAGAGGAAGAGCATGGCTCGTACGAGGTCGAGCTGCGCGACGTACTGCGGGATCGAGTCGCCGTGGAACACAGAACCCACCGAGAAGACCGCCGCGCAGGTAACCAACTGCACCGTCGTGAGGTGCAGTGCGTCCATCGGCCTGTCGGCTGTGAGCTTCGGCATCGACGTGACGTGGACAGCGCGGACGATTGCTGCTGCGAGGACCAGCAGGTCGCCGAGGTTCGGTGGATCGAGTGCGCCGTTGCTCGCAAGAAGCGCGACCCCGACAACAGCGATCGTGGCGGCGACGAGGAATCTGCCCGGCAACCGACGTCCGGAGACTACGCAGTCGAGGATCGGCGTAAACACGATCGTCAGGCTGATGATGAGTCCGGCATTAGTGGCCGAGGTGTGAGCGATCCCGAAGGTCTCGAAGACGAACACGGCAGCCAGCAACATCCCGAGCGTGACCCCCACGCGCAGCTCGGCTGCGGTCACCCGGCTGCCCCGAACGGCCACGATCGTTCCCATGACGGCGACGGCGAAAAGCATCCGCAGCGCCAGGAGAGCCATCACCGAGCTCGGAGTGACCAGTTCCTTGGCCACGAGGTACGTCGATCCCCAAGACGCGGCGACCAGGAAAAGCAACAGATCCACGCGAAAACGGAAATTGAGGGAGGGCACGCCGTGATCGTCCGGCCAGATCACACATTAGACAAGACACTGATCTCATGGTCAATGGTTTAGTTTGACCTTATGGAACTGGGTCAACTGCGTGCGCTGAGAGAGTTGGGTGACCGCGGCAGCATCGCCGCCGTCGCGGCCGCCATGCGCGTCAGCCCATCATCCGTCTCGCAACAGATCAGCGCGCTGCAACGCCGCTCGCCGGCCCCGTTGACGTACCGGGACGGCCGGCGAACGGCGCTCACCGACGCGGGACGCGCCCTGGCGGAGGCAGCGATCGATGTGGAGGTGGCGCTTGAGCGCGCTGAACAGGCGGTGGCACGGTTTCAGAACGATCGCTCGGGCACGGTGTCGGTGGCGGCCTTCCACAGCGCGGGGCTCGCGATCTTTGCACCGCTGATCACGGCGCTGAACGGCCCCAACCGGCCGGACGTCAGACTGGGCGACTTCGATGTGGCTCAGGAGGACTTTCCGTCGCTCACGACCGATCACGACCTCGTCCTCGCCCATCGACTCGTCGGCAGCCCAAGGTGGCCGCCATCGGTGCGTGTGGAACCGCTCGTGTTCGAGCCCCTGGACATCGTCGTCCGGGGCGATCACCGGCTGGCAGCGAAGTCATCGATAGAGCCGACGGATCTCGCTGGCGAAAAATGGGTCGCGGTGCACGAGGGGTTCCCCCTGGAACAGGCCATCACCGTCATCGCGGGCATCGGCGGCGACGAGGCACACGTCGTGCACCGGATCAACGAATTCCTGGTGGCTGCCGCTGTGGTGTCCGCGAGCGACTGCATCGCGCTGATGCCCCGGTACACGAGCGACCTCCGCAGCCACCCGGATCTGGTGCTCCGCCCGCTCTCCCATCCTGGCCTGGGCCGGCACATCGACTGCCTCGCTCGACCGGAGACGCTCGAGCGCGCCACCGTGAAGACAGTCCTGGCAGAGGTAAGGACCATCACGACGGGTCTCACCGAGCGCCCGGGCGTCGGATAGCGGTGTGACCCGCGGCCCACTCGACGTCGGGTGCCCGTGAGAGGGCAGCTCGCCCAGCCTCGGAGCGCTCCCGGTCAGGGTCTCCCGCTCGAGAGATCCGGCGTCACACCGCCGCGGGACGGCGCGGCACTCTGCCAAGCGGCCCTCTGCGAGCACCGGTCGCTACGGCGACGAGGTTGTCGAGGCGAGGAGGCGTCGCGCCCGACGACCCAGGTCACTCAAGTCCACACGGCCCTCCTCGGCCGCGGCCGCTAGCCGGGCGGCAAGGTCCAATGCCTCATCGAGCACGGGTGCAGCGACGGCGGCCTCTTGGCCCATATCGCGGAGGATCGTGACCTCCGTCCGGGAGGCGATCAAGGGATCGGTGACCCCATCAATCCAAACCCGCGTGCGCCGGCCATCTCCGCGCTCCACCCCTGTGATCCGCTCCAAAGCGAAGATTCGGTCAGCACGCGCGAACTTGCCGAAGCCCAGTGCCACCATGCGGGAGTCCGACGCCACATAGCCATCTTGTCATTCGCCGCCCGACATCTGGCTAGGCGTGGAGTCGCGGCCTTGCGTCGTTTGGCCGCCAGTCGGGTATCCGGATCTGCCGAGATGAGTACGGCGGTTCGGGGTCACTCATGAACCGGGGTGATCCTCCCGCTAGCCACTCTGCTCAGTACTCCGCGAACGAAGTTGGCGTCGCCGTACCGGGGTTGTCGTTGTGGCCACACTCGAAGCCGCAGTTCGGGCAAAACTCGTAGGAGAGTGCACCAGGCGCGTCTTCGTAAGGCGGCGCAAGCACTACGCCGACTGGCGGAGGCCACGTCTACAAGGCGCGCGAGGAAGCAGGAAGACCCGACCTCCGTTTCCAGACTTACGCCACACCTGCGCCGTCCTAGCTGCCAGCACTGGCGCCACACTCGCCGAGCTACTGGCCCGTCTCGGACACTCCACCGCAGGCGCAGCCCTGCGCTACCAACACGTGGCTCAGAACCGCGACAAGGTCATAGCCGAAGCCCTATTTGGTCTGGTGGCGAAGGACCCGTTCTGAGCGCCACCTACTGAGTCCATCGCCGCGTTCAACCGCCTACGTGATGCGTCGTGCAGCGGCTGTGCATTGTTCGCGACATGTCGGTCATGACCGAGACATTCCCGATCACAGCCCGAAGGCAGCCTTCATGTCGGGGGCGGTGGCTCCGTTTTGCAGCGGCTTGACACGGAGGACTTGAGCGATGAAGCGGGTCAACGAGTAGTGGGTGAGGGGGGCGCTGACCACCTTGTGGGAGATGCTGGGTGTCAGCACGGAGGTGAGTACGACGTTGCCGGAGTGCTTGTCATCCTCGTCGGCGGTGACCACCACGACGAGCCTGCCGCTCTTGAACTCAGTACTGCGCAGGACCGGCGTGAGCTGCTGCTGGAGCCAGGAATCAGCCGCCGAGAGCGACGCGTTGTGGGCGTCGTGGTCGAGGTTGGGGATCAGGAACCCGACGTTGGGAAGAGCATTGCTGGCCGCGTCATCGGCGAACGGAGTCAGGTTGCGGTCGTGTGCGAGGCAGTTGGTGCGCCCCTTGGAGAAGTAGACCCACGGGTTGTGGCGCACGGCGTACTTCGGTGTCCCGATGGATCGGTCTGGGGAGTCGTTGGCCTGGCAGGGCCCGGGCATCGTCTCGGCGTACGTTCTTGCGGTCTTGCCAGCCGCGATCGCCTGGTCGAAAACCGACGTGGCCGGCCCGACGCTGGAGATGTGTGCCGCCGGTGACTTGTCGTCGTGGATGCCGAAGGTGGAGCCACCGGCTATGCCGAGGTAGTTCGGCAGGCTCGGGTGCGTGAGGGCGGTCCAGTGGGTGGCGTAGCCGTACTTGGTGGAGAGACCCGCGAGGAACGGCATCCCCGCCTTCATCTGGGCGTAGGAGTGGTTCTCCTCGATCACGATGAGCACCTTGCTCGGCCTGACCATGGTGCTCCCCGTGGCCAGCCTTGCCGCGGGGGCCGACCTCGACTTCTTCATATACGCAGTCGGGGAGGCCGTCGTCGCCGAGGACGTCTTGCTGGCGTCCGATGTCACCTTCGTTTCAGTCGTGGGCTGATGCTGGCTGAAGCCGCATGCAGCCAGGCCTGCCAGGAGCGCGCCTGCACAGGCAACAGCCACTATGCGGGAGCGTGCGTTGGTCATGTTGGACATCATGCTCGATCGGGCTGAGGGGCCAGCGTCCCGTCGCGAGCCTGCACGTCTCCTGACTGCCGTGCTCCGTTGGCCGTACTGAGCCGGTGGGTGACGTGCAGTCTCCGATGTCCAGTCAGGCTCAGGAGGGACGAGCTCACATCTCGGTCCGACCTCTGCGCGGGTCGAGGACCATGCCCCCCGTAGGCAGGCGCATCGTGAAGCATGCGCCTCGAAGTTCGGGGCTGGTCGCAACCGCTACGGTGCCGCCGTGTGCCTCTGCCACCTGGCGTGCGATCGCAAGGCCCAGGCCGGCGCCCCCGTCGGGCCTGCTCCGGCTGTCGTCGAGACGAACGAAGCGCTCGAAGACCCGTTCCCGGTCCTCGACCCCGATGCCCGGGCCGTCGTCGGCGACGGACACGGTGACCTGGTCACCGTTGCGCCCGGCGGTGACCCGCACCGCTGAAGCAGCGAAGCGCTGGGTGTTGTCGATCAGGTTGCGGATGGCGACCCCGAGTGCGTCTGCGTCACCGGTCACCTCGAGCCCGGGCGCGATGGTGGCCGTCACCGGGATCCTGCGCGCCCGTTGCACCTCAGCTCCCACCAAGGCCGACATGTCGACGGGACCACGGGTGACGGGACGTCGCGCGTCGCCGTGTGCCAGCCTCAGCAGGTCATCGACCAGCAGGGTCAGGCGGTCGGTCTCCACGAGGACCTCCTCGGCCAGCCCCGCATGACCGCCGGGGTGCGGGCTGAGCCGATCGGACTCCAGGAGCGCCCGGATCGTGGCGAGTGGGCTGCGCAGCTCGTGGGACGCGTCGGCCACGAACTGTCGCTCCTTGCGCGTGGCCGCGTCGATGCGCGCGAGCAGTTCATTGAGCGTGGCCGCCAGCCGACCCAGCTCGTCCCGCGAGTCAGGGACGGGGAGGCGCTCCCCGAGCTCTTCTGCGGAGATCGATGCCGCGCGGCTGCGCATCGCCTCAACGGGGGCGAGCGCCCGACCGGTGGCGCGCCAGGTGAGGGCCCCGGTGGTGAGGAGGACCAGCAGGCCACCGATCAGGAGCAGGACCGACGTCGACGCGGTTGCCGCGTCGACCGATTCGAGGCTGCGGGCCACCACGACGTACGACGTCCCGTCCGCGCTGCGCAGGGCGACGACCTCGTAGCGATCGGGCTCGTCGGGCACGGGCCCGCTGATCCGGTGGTGCACGGGTGCCGAGCCTCGCGGCGCCGGGACGAGCGGGTGGTCGGCGGCGTCGGGCGAGCTGTGGAGGACCTGCCCGTCGTCCAGTGACACGACCTGGACGATCGCTTCCTCGCCAACGGGGTCGGCGCCGGGCGTGCTTTCGGGCACGTCCGCCGCCAGCGTGCGTGCCTGGTCCTCGGCCAGCGAGGCGACCGCCGCGGTGAGGTCGGTCCGCTGCACCCAGATCCCGGCCACTCCCGCAACGAGGAGGACCGGGAAGAGAACTGCCAGGGCGGCAGCGGTGGTGCGGGAGCGCAACGACCGAAGGCGCACGGGTTCACCCGCCGTCCGCGGCGACGCGGTAGCCGGCTCCGCGAACCGTCTGGATGGCGTTGCGGCCGAAGGGGTGGTCGACCTTGCGGCGAAGGTAGCCGACGTACACCTCGACGGCGTTCTCACCGGCGTCCGTGCCGTCGTGCTGGGAGTCCCAGACGTTCTGGAGGATGTCGAGCTTCGAGACGACCATGCCGCGGTGGCGCATGAGGTAGTGGAGTAGTCCGTACTCCCGGGGCGTCAGGTCCAGCAGCACGTCACCGCGCCGCACCTCGTGGGTGGCCGGGTCGACGGTCAGGTCTCCAGCGGTGATCGTCGGTGGTCGGGCGACTCCGCCACGCCGGATCAGGGCTCGCAACCGGGCCACGAGCAGCGGAAAGGAGAATGGCTTCACGACGTAGTCGTCGGCCCCGAGGTCGAACGCGTCGACCTGGTCGTACTCGCCATCCTTCGCGCTGAGCATGAGGACGGGCGTCCACACGTCGGCGGCGCGCATCTGGCGGCACACGTCGTAGCCGTTGAGCCGCGGCAACATGATGTCGAGGACCACGGCGTCGTAGGCGCCGGTCAGCGCCAGCTCGAGGCCCGCATGCCCGTCAGCTGCCACGTCGGTCAGCAAGCCCTCGGCCTCGAGCCCACGCTTGACCGCCTGCGCCATCGCTTCGGAGTCCTCCACGAGCAGCACGCGCATCAGGAGCTTCGCCTGTGAGCGATCTCAGCGACTCTCAGCGGACCCACAGCATGCTCCGAGCACTGTGGAGCTCTCATCACACCACCAGGAGGATCCATGAAGAACACCATGTCCGGCCGGTTGCGCCGCAACGCCGCAGTGATCGCCGCCGCCTCGATCGTCGGGGCGCTCGGCATCGGAGGCGTCATCTCCGCCAACGCCGACAGCGGCACCGGAGACAGCGGTACGTCGACCACCCAGAACTCCGACGGTGACGGCGAGGTGCCTGACGCCCAGGAGAACGAGGCCGACGAACAGAACGAGGCCGACGAGCACGGCGAGACTGCAGATGACGGGGCGGATGGCGAGACCAACGACGACGCCACCGACACCGGTCCCGACGCCGACCCCAACGAGCCCGGGCACCAGGACGCCTCCGACACCGAGGGCTCCGAGTAGCACGCGCCCGGCACTACCGCGACACCCCGGTCGGCTCGTCGGCCGGGGTGTCGACCGCCCCCGGCGTGTTCTTGCGGAGTCGGTCGCGGACGAGAGGCGCCGCACCAGGCAGCACGGAGAGAAGCACGATGGCCGGTGTGAGGACCTGGACGTGGCGTGCCACGAAAGGCACGCCGCCCAGCAGGTGGCCGGCGGCCAGCATCCCCACGCCCCACAGCACCGCCCCGATCGCGTTGAAGAGCACGAAACGTCGGTACGGCATCCGCGCCACGCCGGCTACCGTGGGCGTGAACGTGCGCACGATGGGGACGAACCTCGCGAGCACGACCGCCTTCGAGCCGTGTCTGCGGAAGAAGTCGGCGGCCCTGTCCGCGTGGTGTGCGGAGAACAGGCGTGACGCGGGCCGGTTGAAGACGTGCGGTCCGGCGCTGCGACCGATCAGGTAGCCAGCCTGGTCCCCGGCGCAGGCGGCGAGCGCCACCGTGACGGCAACCAGGGCGAGGGGAAGGTGGATCACGCCGCTCGCCAGCAGCACGCCCGCTGAGAACAACAGCGAATCACCGGGCAGAAAGAAGCCGACCAGCAGCCCGGTCTCGGCGAAGACGACCGCAACGATCACGAACAGTGACGCGAGGCCACTCAGACCGGTGAGCGCGGCCGATGCGTCGATCATGTCGTTGACGCTAGGTGGGCCTACCTGCCAGGGACCTGACTGGCGGCCGTCGTGCGATGCCAGACCACGTAGGGCCCCACGCTCGTCGCTCGCCGGTAGTCGGCGTCCAGCACTCGCTGTGCGGTGGTGGCGTCCACGCCCCACGTCGCGAGGGACGGCCCGCTGACGACGACCCACGTCGGGGCCCGCCGCCCTCGCAGCACGCGTGTGAGCTCGGAGAGCGAGGAGTCGCGCACCCGCACGGGCAGGCTCCAGAGCTGCTCGTAGGGGCTGTGAAGCCCGGACTCGTAGACGATGTTGGGATGGCCGAAGCCGACGACCACGGAGTCGCCGGGAGAGCCGTGACTGCGGAGGTAGCTCGCCACAGCGAGGTCGGCGGCGTTGGGTGGCGCCGCACTCGCGACGACCACGAGTGCGGTGAGGCACGACGTGAGCGCGAAGGCCACGGCGGAGCCGGTCGAGCGTCGGAGCCGGGTGCCTCGCTGGGCTGCCGCCACGGCTAGGAGCACCATCCCCGGGACCAGCCCGACCAGGTAGTGGAGCCAGTAGCTCCCGCCTCCGGCGACCGCTGTGAGCTCCCAGGCCAGCACGGCGAGGGCCGGGAGGCGCAGGTCTGGGACGAGCCGGTCCGTGACGACTTCGCCGGTGGCACTGGCGACTCGGACGGGCCCACGCAGTCCGAGCACCAGCACGACGACGACGAGTGGGCCCCCGCTGAGGACGGCCGCAACGAGGAGCGTGACCATCCGGTTGCTGGTGCTGCTGGTCGCGGAGGCCTGGATGACGGATGCCGCGTGTGCACGGAACACAACGAGCGCGTCCCACAACATCGACGGTTCGGTGCCCCGGATCTCCGCCATGGCAAGAGCAAGGTCCAGGAAGCCGGTGGCCCCCGCAGCGACTCCCGCCGCCAAGACCAGCGCGCGCCTGCTCCCGGAGCTGGCAGCGGTCACGCCGAGGAGGACGGCAGCCACGACGAACACGTCCACGACGTTCTGCTTGACGAGTGCTGCCGCCATCCCTGCGATCCCTGCGCAGGCGGCCCACGCCGCCGCCAGCGGTGCCGCACGGCAGGCGCGGGCCAGACACACCATGCCGAGGAGGACGAACGGGACGGAGAGCAGCTCGCCGTCGACCTCGGTGCCGAACAACGGGGTGCTGATGAAGATGGCCGCCACGAGCGTCGGTGTCAGAGCGCGACGCCTTGCGACCAGGCCGGTGAGCACAGACGTCAGGAGCACCGAGGACACCACGACGCCCGTGCCGATGAGCCTCAGCCCGGTCGCGCCACCGAGGTGGTCGGCGAGGTCGAACAGCGTCACCAACACGGGTGGACGGTCCACCCAGTAGTGACCGTAGAGGGACGGCCCGGGGTGCCACTGCGAGGCAACCAGGAGGAAGCCCCCCTCGTCCGGGCTGAGAGGCCACTCGGCGAAGGGTACTTCTGCCAGGGCCGCGAGGGCCGCGAGCAGCCACGTGGGCCGCCCGATGGCGCTCATCCGTTCCCGACCGGCGCACGTGACGTCTTCGAGACCCATGACGCCACAATCCGTCAGCTCACCTGCACCCCGCCTGACCGCCGGGCAGACTGGGACAGTCAGGTTGTCTGCAGGCGGGGCGAAGCATCCTGGGCAAGACCGACGAGGGACGAGGAACCCACCGATGGCACGTGTAGGACTGTGCGAGGACGACGCCGCCATCCGCCGCGTGGTCACCGAAGCCATGCGCCTGGCGGGTCACGAGGTCCTCAGCGCCCACGACGGCGGCGAGGCGCTGCGCCTCTTCACCGAGGACGACCGGCTCGACGTCATCATCCTCGACATCGGGCTGCCCGACGCGGACGGGCGCGACGTGTGCCAAGCCCTTCGATCGGGCGGCCAGTCGGCCCCCGTCCTGTTCCTCACCGCGCTGGGTGCGGTGCACGAGCGACTGGCCGGGTTCAGCGCGGGCGCCGACGACTACCTCCCCAAGCCGTTCGACGTCCTGGAGCTCATCGCTCGCGTGGAGGCCCTCGCCAAGCGGGGGCGCCTGGTCGTCGCCGCGGCGCCCACCGATCTCGTGCTCGACCCCGCCCGACACTCCGTGGCCTGCAACGGCAGGGAGTCGCTGTTGACGCCGACCGAGTTCCGGATGCTCGCCGCCATCACCTCGCGTCCCGGGGAGGTCGTGCGCCGACGCGCGGTGGTCGCAGCCGCGTGGCCCCAGGGCGGGATGGTCAGTGACAACACCGTCGACTCCTACGTCCGGCGCATCCGCACCAAGCTGCGCGAGGTGGGGTCGCCGATCGAGCTCGCCACTGTGCGCGGCGTGGGCTACACCCTGAGGTGATGGACTGACGTGGTGGACCACCAGCGTGGCGGGATCGCCGAGATCGGGCGGCACGGGCTGCGCCGTCTGGCGCCGAGGTCGTTCCGCGCGACGATCGTCGCGTCGACGGTCGGGTTGATGGCGGTGGCGATGGTCCTTGTGGTGCTCGGCATCCAGGTCGTCCTCGACTTCACCGCGCAGCGCGACATCCGGCAGGTCCTCGAGGACCGTTCCAACGCGATGGTCACGGTCATCGAGCAGGCGTCCTCGACCCGACTGACCATCCCGGACGACACCCTGGAGCCCGGCATGGTGGTGTACGACGCTGCCGGCGATCGCGTCGCGGGATCGGTCGAGTCGGTCGTACGTGACGCGGCGGACGACCTCGCCACGACCGACCGGGTGCGCACAGTGCGAGGACCAGCCGACGAAGAGCGGCTCCTCGGCACTCCGTTCACCACGCCCAGCGGCGACAACGGTGTCCTCGTCGTGAGCCAGGAAACCGGTCCGTACGAACGCTCCGAGCTCTACGCGCTCCTCGCCACGGTCGCGCTGGGCCTGGTCGTCATCGGTGCGACGGCGGTCGTCGCGCTGCGAGTCACCCGGCAGGCGCTGAGGCCGGTGGCCCAGATGGCCGACCGGGCTGCTGACTGGAGCGAGCACGACCTCACCCACCGCTTCGCGCTCGGCCCGCCCACCAACGAGCTCGCGGCGCTCGGCGAGACACTCGACCACCTCCTCGACCGCGTCGCGTCGGCGATCCGCTCCGAGCAGCGGCTCACCTCGGAGCTGGCCCACGAGCTCCGCACCCCCCTGACCGCCATCCAGGGATCAGCCGACCTGGCCCTGCTGCGGGGCGTCGAGGACGACGCACTGCGCGAGAACCTGACCCAGATCTCCGCCTCCAGCCGGGAGATGGCCGGGGTGATCTCCACGCTCCTCGACCTCGCCCGCGTCGGCTCGGCGACGGGGCGGGAGCAGGCGTGCGACATGGCCGACGTCGTGCCAGCCGTGGTGGCGGCTGCCGGTGACCGGGTCGAGGTGGTCGACCTCACCGGCGGTCCCGGGGTGCGCATCGCGGCCCCAGCCGCTCTCGTCGTGCGTGCTGTGTCCCCCGTGGTCGACAACGCCGCCCGACACGCGCGACGCCGCGTCGAGCTCACGGTGGGCGAGCACGCGGACCGGGTGGAGCTGGTGGTCTCCGACGACGGCGACGGGGTCGACCCGGGCGTCCGGGACGACCTGTTCGAGCCCGGGGTCTCCGCCGAGGGCGGAGCCGGCCTGGGCCTCGGCATCGCACGTCGGGTCGCGCGATCGTTCGGAGGAGACATCGGACTGGACGACGCCGCTGGCGGCGCGTCCTTCAGGATCACCCTTCCGCGTCGCTGAGTGGCAGTCAGGTGGGGTGCAGGTCGGATGCGCCACGGTGTCGTCTGCGGGCCCGCCTTCCCCCCGGGGCGGGCCCGCTCCACCCAGAGGAGGGAGCACACATGCCTCAGCGACGTGGTGGGCGGGTTGCTGCTCGCCGTGTCGACGTACGCGGTCGTGACGTGGCGCGCGAGGTCTCACCCGAACCCTGGCTCCTCGGAGTCGTCCTCGATGACGACAACCCCGTAGTTCTCGTCCAGGCGTACGTCGACCGTGGTGCCGTCGGGCTTGGTCACCTCGACCTCGTAGGTGGCGCCGTTCTCGTCGTCGGTCTCGACGCTGTTGGCCGTGCCTCCGCCCGTGGCCTCGAGGGCGGCCTTGGTGGCGGCGTCGGCCTGCTCCTGGGTGTACTGGTGGCTGATGGGGCCGTCATCACCCCCGTTGCCGGCCACTGCCACGCCGCCGACGACGGCGGCTCCTGCTGTCCCCAGCGCCAGGCCTGCTGCCCAGATCCGCTTGCGCATCTCGACTCCTCCATCGCCCGTGTGTTCGTGCCTCCCACTGTGCGCCACCCGTGCTGAAGCGACGCTGAACGCCCCACGGGCTCTTCAGCCCACCTTCAGCCGGCGTACAGGTGGCGTGTGGGACTCTCGCACGGTGCGGGTCCTCGTGGTCGAAGACGACAAGCAGCTGGCCGCGGCCCTGCGTCGCGGACTGGAGGCGGAGGGGTACGCGGTCGACACCGCGCTCGACGGCCGGGAGGGTGCCTGGCTCGCCGGTGAGAACTCCTATGACGCGATCGTCCTCGACGTGATGCTGCCGCACGTGACGGGGGACGAGATCTGTGCGCGTCGTCGCGAGCAGGGCGACTGGACCCCGATCCTGATGCTGACCGCGCGTGCCGGTCCGGACCAGGAGGTGCGGGCCCTGGACGCGGGGGCGGACGACTTCCTCGCCAAGCCCTTCTCCCTGGCGGTGCTCCTCGCGCGGCTGCGGGCGCTCGTGCGACGGGGGAGCGGCGAGCGACCGACCGTCCTGGTCGTCGGCGACCTCGAGCTCGACCCGGCCGCGCACCGGGTCTTGCGGGCGGGGACGAGCATCGACCTCACGCCGCGCCAGTTCTCCATGCTCGAGTTCCTCATGCGGCGCTCCGACGAGGTCGTGTCCAAGGCCACGATCCTGGACCACGTGTGGGACTTCGCCTTCGAGGGAGACCCCAACATCGTCGAGGTCTACGCGCGGCAGCTGCGCCAGCGGATCGACCATCCGTTCGGCAGGGCGAGTCTCGAGACGGTGCGGCTGGTGGGTTACCGGGTGGTCGACGACAGGTGAGTCGCCTCGACGCCCTCTCCCTGCGCAGCCGTACGACGTTCACGGCGGTGGTGATCGTCGCCCTGCTCCTGGGCGCGGGTGCCTGGGTCCTCATGACGACGCTGGACCGGCAGCTGGTCACCGCCACCGACCGGGCCTCGCAGGCCACCGCGCACGACCTGGTCGCGATGGTGCAGGGCGACCGGCTGCCGGAGGTGCTGACGCAGGTCGGCGACGACGGGGTCGCACAGGTCTTCACCGCGGGCGGCACGGTCCTCGCCGCCTCCGCCAACGTCGCCGGCCGTTCACCCATCACGCGACCAGCAGGGTCCTCCGGGGCCCGGCAGCGCACGTTCGACGGCCCTGACGACCAGGAGACGGAGACCTACCGGGCGTGGGTCGTCTCCGGCGCCTCGCCGCGGGGGGACGTGACCGTGGTGGTGGGCAGCAGCCTCGAGGCGGCGCACGAGGCCTCCCGACGCCTGCGCACGCTGCTGCTCCTCGGCGTGCCACTGGCCGTGCTCCTGCTCGGCGCCGTGGTCTGGCTGCTGGTCGGGCGCGCCCTGGGCCGGCTCGACCGCATCCGTGCCGAGGTCGACGCCATCGGCCCCCAGCAGCTAGACCGGAGGCTGGTCGTGACCGGACCGCGCGACGAGGTCAGGCGGCTCGCGGCGACCATGAACCGGATGCTGGACAGGGTCGAGACGGCCGTGACCAGGCAGCGCCAGCTCGTCGCCGACGTCTCCCACGACCTCCAGAGCCCGTTGGCGACGCAGCGGCTGTCCCTCGAGGTGGCCCTGCGCGAGCCGGGGGCGGTCGATGCCGACGAGCTCCGTTCGGGTGTGCTCGCTCCAGCGCGGGCCATGGAGCGGCTCGTCGATGACCTGCTCGTCCTCGCGGCGGCCGATGAGCACGCACCTGGGGCCACGAGCAGTGTGGACCTCGACAGCCTCGTGCTCGAGGAGGCGGAGCGTGCCCGCGGCACCAGCCGCGTGCGCATCGACACTGCGCGCGTCTCGGCAGGCCCGATCCGCGCCAACCCCTCGGAGATCAGGCGCGCGGTCCGCAACCTCGTGGACAACGCGGCCGCCTATGCGGCGTCCGTCGTCGAGCTCGCTGTGGTGACCACCGGACAGGAGGTCGTGCTCGACGTGCGGGACGACGGCCCCGGTGTCCCCGTTGATGAGCGCGAGCGCATCTTCGACCGGTTCCACCGCGGAGACAGGTCACGCACCGCCGGGGTGTCCGGTAGCGGCCTGGGCCTGTCCATCGCCCGGACCGCCGCCGAGCGTGCCGGCGGGCGGCTCGACCTCGTCGAGGGTGCGGGGGGAGCGCACTTCCGGATGGTGCTCCCGGTCCTGCCCCTCGAGTGAGGCGGTGGCTCGCACCGTGCGACTCTCAGGCGGCGCCCGCGTCGACGAAGGGCGCACGTCCCAGCGTGCGCGTGATGACCCGCGTGATCGCCGCTCGCGCGAGAGGTCAGCCCAAGGTGGTGAGCAGCGTCGTCATGGCTTGATCCTCGGCCGCCCGGTCCGGGCTGGAGGCTCGCACCGAGGAGAGGACGTCGTCGATCTGGCTGTCCACGAATGTCCACGCCTGGCAGCTCTTCGGCAGCAGCGAGCCCTGGTCGGCGTCCCATGCGCTCTCGAGGTCGCTGATGAGGGACTGGGCTCCCTGCTGGTCGCCGGAGTTCACCAGGTGCTGGGTGTCCTGGACGATCGTGCGGTACCTCTCGACGGACGATGCGGGGAAGTCGGCTGCCACCTTCGTCGTGGCCTGGCCCTGGTCGAGCGGGGTGCCGGCGTCGCAGCTCGGAGCCGGTCCCTCGTCGGCGAGCGAGCTCGTGTGCGGTTCGGCGTTGGCCCAGGCGAGCAGTCCGACGGTCGCGATCGCGGCCGCGACCATGACCCCCAGCGTGGCGCGGCGCCGCTGCGGCGAGGTGTCCGGGACGTACGCCGTCTCCTCGGCCTGCTCGATGACGTCGGCTCGGCTGATGGAGAGGTAGACGACGGTGGCGAGGATCGCTCCGAGGAAGATCAGACTGGTGCCGAACACCCCGATCCCGAGCCCCTGCTCATCCTTGGGCAGGCCGAACCAGTCGCCGATGTTGGCCCCGAGCGGTCGGGTCAGGATGTAGGCGATCCAGAAGCTCAGCACCGGGTCGGCGCCGAAGCGCCAGAGCACGGTCACGAGGGCGATCAGGCCGAGCGGCAGCAGGATCGACAGGCCGGGTCCCCACCCGGTCAGCTCCAGGGTCCAGTCGCCGGTCGCCGTGCCGAGGGCGAAGGTGACCAGGACCGCGAACCAATAGAAGCCCTCACGTGGGGTGGTGACGATGCTGTGGATCGACAGCGTCCGCTCCCGGGCGTACCAGACCGCGAAGGTGCCGGCGAGCAGCACCGAGAAGACCGTGGTGCTGATCCACAGCGGCACCCCGGCCCGGTCGGTGAGGATGTCGGTGTAGAGCGTGCCGGTCACGCTGACCACCACGACCGTCAGCCAGTAGGCCGCAGGAACGTAGCGTCGCAGCCGCATCTGCACGGCCAGCACGACGACGAAGATGACGGTGAACAGGATAGCGGTGTTCACCAGTCCGACCCCGAGCGTCATGTTGATCCAGTCGGCGAAGCTCTCCCCGACGGTCGTGCAGAGGATCTTGATCACCCAGAACCAGAGGACGACTTCCGGGACCTTGTTCAGCATCTCTCCTACGCCGGGGGCCCCATCGCTGCGTTGAGTCATGACCTCACGATGGTGGTCGGCACCTGACCACAACCTGACTGTGGAAGCGCCTGCATCGAGGAGGGCTTCACGAACCGGGTGAGTCGTTCACGTAGTCGAGGATCGGCGAAGCATGCCATGCTCCTCGGCCCGAAAGTCACTGACAGCCTGACTGAGAATTCAGCATCGGCGACCAGCACACCCCCTCATCGACACTTCGGATCAGCCACTTCTCGGACCCGCACAGCCGACGCTACGCCGACCGCCCATCAGCCGGAAGCCCCTCACTCCAAGCACCCCTTGACAGAGAGAGGGGTGTCAGATCCGGACGTTCGGCCAGATATCGCACGTGGGCGGCTTAGCCACTGACCGTCGGCAGGGCACACGCTTCGTCGGCGGCGTTGGCCGTGCAGAGCATGTACTCGCCGGCCGTGACTGCGTCGGGGACGATGACTCGGTCTGGACCTACGCCTACGACGCCGATATCAGCCCAGTACTGATTGTCGATGTCCTCAGCACTCCACCATGCGGGGTCGTGCTCGCCCCTCGCGTGCGAGATGGTCCGGAAGCGTGCGCTACCGAAGGTGGACTGACTACAAAGTGGTGGGGCGGCCTACGGTCGGCTCGTAAGCACCGTCTGGCCTGCCCGCCGCTGGATCACCGGGGGCGGTGGGATCAGCGTCAGGGCGAGCCTAGGTGCGGTCGCGGTCTCGCGTCCGCAGAACGACGAAAATCGTTGGCGGCCCGGGGGACCGCTTTCTCGATCTCCTCGGGCCTGGTGGCAGGAACCGTCATGACGGCACTGAGACCTGGTGTCGTGGTAACCGCAGTGGCGGCGCCTGATTCGAGGTATCTCGCGATCGTGTGCCGTGCCTTGAACGCAAGTCGCGGGCCGCTCAACAGGGGAGCGGCCGACGACGAGTGCGGAGGCGTCGCCCCGTCGAAACGGGCGACAGGGCCACTGCGGCCAAGCCCCAACTAGGTCCCGACTTGCACGTACGCGCGCGCTGCGGGCCATGCGCTGACTCGTCGAACCAGCCGACTACCGCCTGCCACGGGTCTGCTGCACGATTCGGCGGCACCATGACCTGCCCCACCGTTCGTGCATGCAGCAGTCCCGTCCGTATCCGGATAGAGAGACGACTGGCTGCGCCTTGCGCACACCCAATTCTCCGCAGTAGGAAAGTTGCGTCCCCGTATCCGGGGGGAGCTATGGCACCGACAGGAGGTTGATGCAGGTGTCCGCCTTTGGTGAGGTCGTGTTCGCTGCAGGCCCGAGCAGAAACTTGGAGACCATCGGAACACCCGTCTTGTGGGCTGCGACCATCGGCGGTGTCATCGCCCTGCTCGCGCTCGACTTCGTCGTCACGCGCCGGCCGCACGACGTATCGATGCGCGAGGCAGTGGGATGGTCGGTCTTCTACATCGCCCTGCCGCTGGCCTTCGGCGCCTACGTCTGGGCCGAGTTCGGCTCGACCCGGGGAGTCGAGTACCTGACCGGGTACCTGGTTGAGAAGTCCCTCTCCGTGGACAACCTGTTCGTCTTCATGCTCCTGCTGTCAGCGTTCGCCGTTCCACGGGAGCTCCAGCAGCGGGTGCTCCTCTACGGGATCGTCGGGGCGCTGGTCCTGCGCGGCATCTTCATCGCCCTCGGCGCCGCGGTGTTGGCGAACCTGAGCTGGGCGTTCCTCCTCTTCGGCGCAATCCTGCTCGTCACCGCGGTGAAGATCCTGCGCGACCAGCAGTCCGGCCACGGCAACGAGGTCGACGTGACCTCGATGCGATCGGTACGTCTGCTGCGCAGGTTCGTTCCGGTCACCGACGGGTACCACGGTCCCCGGATGCTCGTGCAACAGGCCGGTAGGCGCGCAGCTACGCCGTTCGCGCTGGTCGTCGTCGCCGTCCTCGCCACGGATGTCGTCTTCGCCGTGGACTCTGTGCCGGCGGTGTACGGCATCACCGGTGACCCGTTCCTGGTCTTCGCCACCAACGCGTTCGCGTTGCTCGGCCTCCGGGCGCTCTACTTCGTCCTGGAAGGTGCACTCAGCAAGCTGGTGCACCTCGGATACGGGCTAGCGGCCATCCTGGCCTTCATCGGGGTCAAGCTGGTCTTGCACTGGGCGCACGGCGTGTGGCCCGGAGTTCCGGAGATCCCCACGTTGGCGTCACTCGGAGTAATCATCGGCATCCTCGCTGTGGTGACCGCGACAAGTCTCTACGCAACCCGAAACGACCGTCGCGGGGAGGAACACCCCGAGCACCAGACCGGTCACGTGTCTCACCCGGGCGGAATCCCGCGCGACACGCGGATCCACGACGACACCCACTGAACCCATCAGCAACACCGTCGCAGAGCATGCCAGCACCGAACCGAATGAGCGGCCTCATGCCACGCCCACGAACGCCGAAGCGACCGCTGGCGCCTGCGTCTGCTGCACGGACAGGTGACATCTGATCTGCGTCGGTGTGAGTCGGCGCTGGAAGGATGTGCACCATGCCGAAGGCGTTTCCCAAGGAGTTCCGCGGGACGTGATCCGGGTCTTTCGCGACTTGGTGCCTCGATGGCCCAGGTCGCGAAGGACTTCGGCGTCTCGCCGGCGTCTCTGAAGCGGTTGCTGGTCATCGGTGGGCGGAACTCATCACGTGACTTGAGCCCGGCGACTGAGTCCGATGCGCCTGCAGCTGCGCGCGCTGCCGTTCGTCGAGGGCCGGCTTCCAGAGGAGGTGGTGGATCCGTCGTGGGGACCGGTCTGCTCCCGTCGCGCAGCCACGAGCTCGCTCGCAACCTGATGTGCTCCCCGGTTGGCCCAGTGAGGTGGGCCTGCCCGTCGCCGTGGTCGTGCGCCGCCTGCGCGAGGCTCTCGAGCGATCCGGCTGGGAGGTGGCCGCCGGCCAGACGCAGACGAACCAGTGCGCCGTCGTCGGCTGGCCAGGGGGGAGCACGTCGGGGCACCGGTCACGGCGGAGTCGAACGGAGGGGGTGGTCACCGGTGGTCCTCGGAGGTGAGGAACTCGTGCGCGGGGTCCTCGAGTGACCTCGCGGCTGTTGCCGCGAGGGCAGCAGGTCTTCGGACTCCGGACCACCCGGGGCGGGACGCCTTTCCGGACCTCAAGGTCCAGTGGCTGCCGTGAGACAGGACCCCGCCCGTCACCCTTACCGCTGCGCGTCGGTCCCGGATTCGCACCGGGTTCCCTGCGCCCCCGCGGCGGACCACGGGAGGTTGACTGGCGCTCGGCACGCTACCAAGACCCGCGCGCGGACGACACCCGCGGGCACGGACCGGACCGGACCGGACCGGACCGGAGCGGACCGGACCGGTGCTAGTGTCCTCCGCATCCACACGGGAGCGCGATGCATCGGGCTGAGATGGGGCTGAGGCCGCCCCGACCGTCGAACCTGCTCCGGATCATGCCGGCGAAGGAAGTGAGATTGACGTGTTGCCACGGTTCCACCTGATCACCGATTTCGACACCCACGATCGGGACGCGTTGACGCATCTGGTCGCCGTCGTCGGCGAGGGCCTCGTCGGCACCCCGCGCGTCGACGCGGTCCAGGTCCGCGCGAAGCAGGCCAGCGACCGCGAGGTCGTCGCCTGGACGCGTCAGCTGCTGGCCGAGCTCGCCCCACGAGGGACGCGGGTGATCGTCAACGACCGCCTCGACCTCGCCCTCGCCGCCGGGGCGCACGGTGTGCATCTCGGCCGGAAGGACCTGGCCGTGGCCGACGCGCGGGCGCTCGCCCCCGCGGGATTCCTGGTCGGTGCCACCTGCCGTGGTCCGGAGCACGCGATCGCCGCGCGGGCCGAGGGCGCCGACTACGCCGGGGTAGGTCCGGTGCACGCCACCTCTTCCAAGGACGGGCTGCCTGACCCCCTCGGTCTCGACGTGCTCGCCGCGACCGCACGGGAGATCCCGGCGATCGCGATCGGCGGGATCACCGCCGCCCGGGTACGCGACGTCATGACCTCCGGTGCCCATGGCGTCGCCGTGGTCGCCGCCGTCTGGAAGGACCCCGACCCACCCGGCGCGGCCCGGGAGATCGCCGAGCTCGTCCACACGTCGTGAGCCCGGTGACGCCCGGGCTCCG
>NZ_JAOPWY010000087.1 GCF_025965415.1 Nocardioides sp. | reverse complement strand
CCACGGTGCCCGACGAGAACGCAGTCCGGAAAAGAGCCACAACCAGAGGCTGGGCAGCCGCAATAGAGAGCGTCCCGTCGGACACCTCGACAACAGCCTGGCCGGGCTGATGCCGTAGGAGAAGTCTTAAGTAGCCGCCTGTCGGCGACACTCGGACGTCCTCGCATGCCGATGTGCAAGACGAACCGGCTTGGCTCCGCTGGAACAATGGCGAGATGCCACAAGTCGGATTTCTCCACACTGCGCAGGTCCACGTCTCGACCTTCGAGGGACTCGTGCGCGACATTGACGACAGCACGGCATGCCTGCACAGCGTGGAGCCCGATCTCCTCGATCAGGTGCGAAGAAGCGGCCCTACCGTGGAGGTGGAGGAAGCCACACTGGTTGCCCTGGAACAACTCGTGGTCGATGGGGCGGGTGTCATCGTCTGCACCTGCTCCACCCTGGGGCCTGTCGCCGAAACCGTCGGAGCGCGTCTGCCTGTGCGGGTCCTGCGCGTGGACCGGCCCATGGCGCGGGCGGCGGTTCAGGCCGGATCCCGGATCGCCGTCATCGCTGCGTTGGAGTCGACGCTGGCACCGACTCGTGCATTGCTCGATGACGAGGCGCGACGCGTAGGCGTGTCTGCGACGATCATCGACGTTCCCGTGCCGGAAGCGTGGGTGGCTTTCGAGTCGGGGGACTCTGACGGGTACTTACGGCAGGTCGCAGATGCCGCTCGTTCCATTGCCGATGGCGTTGACGTGGTCGTCTTGGCGCAGGCCAGCATGATGGGCGCGATGGTGACTCTCGCCGACCTCCGAACGGCGGTCCTAGCAAGCCCTCTCCTCGCGGTGGAACACGTCTTGGGCGCGTCGAGTCGATAGAGCGCCCGACGAGAACGCGCGTGCCGTATTCCACGCGTAGGCCTAGGTGCGACGCTCCTATGCTTCGTCAAGCAGCTGTGGCCCCATTTTCGAGTAGGCGATAGAGGTCTCGGGCGACGTAGCGGGCAAGGCAGCGTTTGATCTCTCGGGGGGCCTTGCCTTCGGCTGTACGGCGGGCGACGTAGTCGCGGGTGGCTTGTTGGTACTGGATTCGTCTCTGGACCACGGTGTGCAGGGCGTTGTTGAGCTGGCGGTCGCCGTAGTGGTTGAGTCGATAGCGGGTGGTGACTTGGCCGCTGTTCGCGGGGATGGGTGCCACGCCGGCGAGCATCGCGAACGCTGCCTCGGAGTGGATACGGCCGGGGTGGGACCAGGCGCACAGCACCGTCGCGGCCACGATCGGTCCCACGCCGAACTCCTCGAGCAGGTCAGGGCGCCAGCTGCGGATGATGGCCACGATCGTCTTTGCAGCTCCCGTGCCTCTTTCAGCATCGCGCGCGCGACGTGCCAGGGTCCGCAGCGCGACCACTGTGGTGGTCGTCTCGGTGTCCCAGTAGGCGTGCACTCGCAGGTTGGCGGCGGTGTTGAGCATGGCGGCGAGCTTCTGGCCGCGGACACCGCAGACAGAGCCGGGCTCCTCTGACGTTGGCCACCCCGCGCACGCCAAACGATGCGGTATGTCCTCGCGACGGAACGTAGTCATACCGCCGCGATCGGCTCGAGCGGCGGCTCCCTGCAACAGGACGCTGGAGCGATGGCGGGCTCTGCTGCCGGTCATCCTGACCGAGACGTTCACACCACCGCCGTACCCATGTGGCGATGTCGCCAACAGCTACTGCTCGAGCCTGCGCAGGGCGAGGCCCTGTGTTGCCGAGAGCTGGCCGGTCTTCCGTGCCCACTCGGAGACGTCGGCGTCGCGCAGGCTCGCGAGCTGGTGGGGGTCGCGCTCGAGGTCGTAGAGCTCCCACTCCCCGGTGCCGTGGTGCTCGACATAGGCATGGGAGCCCTCCCGTAGCAGCGACCAGCCGAGGTTCGTGTTCTCGACAATCAGGCGGCGTCGCCAGGAGGACCAGTCGCCGGACCTGAGCGGCTCGAGCATGGATCGGCCATCGAGCTCGCGCCCGGTGTCCGGGACGAGATCGGCGATATCGAGCGTCGTAGGCATCAGGTCGACCTGCGAGACCAGCGCCTCGACGGTGCGCGGCTCGACACCCGGCCCGCGCACGACGAACGGAATGCCCGCAGCTTCCTCGTACGGCTGCGACTTGGAGAGCAGCCGGTGCTCACCCAACAGGTAGCCGTTGTCGGAGACGAAGAAGATCCACGTCCTCCCGAGCTGGCCGGTCCGGCGCAGGGCGTCCAACACCCTGCCGATCTGGTCGTCGACGTCCTGCAGCTCCTCGAGCTTGCCCTCGTAGATCTTCCGCATCCGGCGACGATCCTGAGGCGGCAGGGCTCGCAGCCACGTGGGCTTGTCGCTCATGTCAGCCTCGTTGAATGCCGGCGGGTCCCAGGGAACCCCGTCGAAGTCATCGGCATGCTCGGGGCTCGGCGTGTACGGGCCGTGGGGCGCTGTCGGCGAATACACCGCGAACCACGGACCGGTGTCATGGTGTCGACGGATGAAGCGGCGCAGCCGCTGGGCGGCGAAGCGGTCGAACTCCCGCTGCGAGGCGACTCTGCGAACAGTGCCGTCGACGTTCACCCTGGGGTCGTCAATCATGCCGTCGAGCAAGGTCACCCAGCGGTCCCAACCGGGGGCGACGTACGTCGGATCCTGGGCGATCCCGTTCATGTACTTCCCGAAGTAGCCGGTGCCGTAGCCGGCCTCCTTCATCCGGGTTGCCGCCGTGTCCCGGTCATGCCCCTGCGCCACGAACGGCTGGTGGGTCATGTTGGTGTCGCACCCGTGGTTGTGGGGGTACCGACTCGTGAGGATCGAGGCGCGCGCCGGCCCGCACAACGGCATCGCGCTGTACCCCCGCCGGAAGTGCACCCCCTTGCGCACCAGCCGTCGCCAGGTGCGGTCCATCGATCTCAGCGTCGAGCGCATCTGATCGTCTGTGACGATCCACAGGACGTTGTCGGCCACCTGCCACACCATACGCACGCCGAAACCCTTCGTGCCTGCCTCTCTCCGGAAGACCTCTTCCCCGCACGCCGCCAGGGACGCATCATTCGCCGCGGTCGAGCTAGCCCCGAAGCTGCCGAAATTGCTCCGACTGGAGCTCCGCGGCCCGAGCCAACGTTCCCAGGACGGTCGGGGCCGCAGCCCTAACCGCGGCCGCTCTCCTCCACTCGGTTCGGTGATCGAGCTCGAATCCACGTAGTGGGCGGCGGGTAGGTGGCGGTGTCATCAAGGCGCCCGCCTGAACGGACCACCGGTGGTCTCGGCAACGATCTCGACGAAGGCCTGGCCCTGCTCGAGGTCGTCGGTGGAGATCAGCGTTGCCACCTGCTCAAGGGCAGTGACCAAGGTGGCCCGCGGCACGGCGGTGGCTTCGCTCTCGCCGTGTACGTCGGGGCGGGTGGACATCAGTGCGGTGAGGGGCGGAAGCGTGTCGGGGCGGTCAGCCCACAGTGCGTGCAGGGAGCGTGGGGTGGCGTTGCGGCTGCCGTGGTGGCCCACTTTGTACAGGTCGATGCCAGCCAGCTTTGCCTTCAGCTCGGAGTCGTCGGCGAGCTGGTCGAGAGTGAACTGCCAGTCCTCGATCTGGGCGTCGCCGGGGAACAGCATGCTCAGGCCGCCGACCTCCAACAACAAGATAAGACTGGTGTTGTTCAGCGCGTCATCGAGCTTGCGGACCAGCCGGGTGACCGAGTGCGTCTTCTGCTCGCCGAGCCGTCCGATCAACCAGCGCACGGGTCCCGGTCCGACCGGGACCCTCGACTCAGCGTCGGTGCGGGCGCTGGTCGTAGGGCCTGCGGCCTCGTGCAGCGAGGCGCGCAGGGCGGTCATCCAGTATTCCGCATGCTCTTTTGCCTGCTTTGCCACGCGGGCGTCCTGCTCGACGGTCGCGGGGCCGAGCACCGTGACCTCGAGACCGGGCACAAGGCTCGCGGTACCGGCGTCGCAGCCCGCGAACAGGTACTTGCCAGCCTGCTGTGCGGCCAGCTCGTCGAGTAGCGCGACCGCATCGGCGTTCTTGAGCTGCTCCTCGGCTGCCTCCTTGAGTCCGGCATGCAGCCCCGGGCGAGCAGCGAGGCGGCCGGTGGCTTCTTGGGCCTCAGACAAGCTCCGGGCGAATCGGGCCGACGCGACGCCGACGCTGTCGGGGCCGGCGGACTCGGTTCCGGCAGCGATAGCGACCGCTGGACCGTCAGCCTTGGCGGGCAAGCCCGGGTCTTCTGTCCAGGGGCGCAGGATCAGCTTGGGTCTGAGCCTCCGCAGGGTCGCTGCACCGGCGTCGTCGGAGAATCCGAACAGGTGGTCCTTGTGACGGTGGGTGAGGACCACGACGTCGAGCTGGCCGTGGGTGTGCTCGTCGATGAGGGGAGCTACGTCCTTCATCTGACCCTTGGCGCGGTCCTTGCGGGCCGACCGTGTCGAACCGTAGTCGATCAGGATGTGCCGCTCGGCACGGCCATCGGGCAGGGGCTGGTCGTATTCGAGCGACACCAGGAAGCAGTCTCCGAATCCCACCTGGTACATCCGGACTCTGACCCGCTCGACGGTGCTCACCAGGCCTCCCCCGCACCGAGCTCGGTGTTGTGGAGCTCGGCGAACGCCTGCCCGCGGGCGGCGCCCTCGGAGAAGCCTAGGCGCTTGTCTGTGTCGTAGCGGCCGGTGCGGTGCAGGTACTCCAACCGACGGAGTTGGCGACGCCAGTCATCGAGGTTCTTGTGGATGTGCAGCTTGAGCCGTCCGAACTGGTCGAAGATCAAGGTGCCGCCGCCGAGCAGCTGGACGGGCGTCTCCGGATCCAGGGTCTCGGGGGTCGCGAGCTCGGCCATCTGCCGGAGCTCACCGGCGCTGAGGTCGAGCATCTGGACGTAGGTCGCGACGACCTCGCCCACGATCAGGCCGTCCGGACCCACACGCTGGCTCGGACGGACGGACTCGATGACGGTGTAGTACTTCGTGCAGATGCCGAGCCGGGGCGCGTTCTGCCAGAGGAACCGGAACACCTCGTCTCGGTCGGTGCGCAGGGCGGCGAAGTTGAAGCCCAGGTAGTAGGGGGCGACTTCGGCCTCGACGACGTTGGTGACGCAGTCCCTCGGACCCTCGACGCCAGCCTTGTCGAATCGGTCGATGAGCATGTCGCGGTAACCGAGGTCGTCATCGGGGACGACCTCGGCGTCGGCCAGCAGTACGGCGTTGACGAGGTCGCCGAACTCGAATTCCACTGGCGGGAGGTAGTCCAAGCCGCGGATCATCATGGTGAGCAGCTGGCCGGCGGCCCGAACACCTTCCTCGGCGGCTCGGGCGCGGTCCAGGGTGGCCACCTTGGCCTCCTCGTCGGGCTGAAGCAGCGGCTGAAGTCGCTTGACCCAGATGTCGAGGAGGACGTCGAGCACGATCGCCACGAGCACCTCACCGCGCCGGTGCGGCTCCTGATACTGAGGAAGTTCTGCCCAGTCCGGCGGCGGTGGTGTCATGGCGGACCGTCGTAGCGCGCCGCGTCCCTGGGTGAGGACCTTGCCGAGCTGTTCAGCGACTCCGGTGAGTACGCCGCTGCGCAGTTGGTCTCGCTCGACTTGTCGTCGCTTGATCCGCCCGTTCTTGTCTGCCTTGCCGAGCGCCTGCTCGACAACCGGGTGCATGGAGAAGACCGACAGCAGCGCGACGATGTCAGCGAAGCCCTCGTGGAAAGCCGCTTGGTCCGGGAGCCCGGGTTCGAGGAAGCGGCGGCGCAGACCGTCGAGCAGTGCGTGGGTGGTTTCGTGCACGACGACGTCGTAGCTCAAACAGGTGTAGGTGACCATTCCGTCGTCACCGGGCACGTAGCCGAACAGCAGCGCCCGGTCCTCGAAGGAGTAGTAGGCGTTGGCCTCCACGAAGGCGTGCGGCACCAGGTACAGGTGGTGTCCGTTGAAGCCCCACGCGAGCCGTCGTCCAAGCGCGGACTCGAAGGCAGACATCGTGCGGGCGGCCGCCACGTAGACCTGCTGTGCATGGAATGCGAACTCGGTCTCGAGGGCCTCGTCGTCGGCATCCACGAACTCGTCGTCGTCAGGCAACCCCGGATGCTTGATGTATCTCCCGGTCGAGGCGTCGAAGTCGACGACGTGAAGCCGGGCGCCGCGCGGGCCGTCCTCCATCCGGGACCACGGGATCCTCACCGTCGCGGTGAGGATCTTGTCGTCGTCGCCCTTGATGGACGGGTCCTGAGCAACAATTCGCAGCGCCATGTAGCTGCGCGGCGTGTCTGGGGACTTCGCGAAGTCGACGCCGCCGGGCATTATCGCCCGTCCTTGACTTGGCCGGGCTTGGTGACGCGGGCGGTCCACCCGTTCCGCTGTCGGGCAGACGGGCGCGGGATCGCCGTGTCGGTCGCGCCACGATCCTCCCAGGCCCACCTGTCAGCGAGCTTGATGGATGCAGCCTCTCCTGTGCCAGTGTCGGTCATGCCGCGGGTCCTGCCGTCTCAGCCGTGCGCGTCACTGTGACCTTCACTTCGGTCGGATCCATGTCAGTTGACCAACGGTCGTGAGGGGTACGGCAACGTGCCGCGCGGGAGGTCGGTTCGGGCGTGCTTGCGGACACCCGTGTCGGTGATGACGTAGCCCCAGTTGATCAGCATCTCCTGCCGTTCCGCCGGGAGGTCGTCCAGTCGGGTAGGCGTGGCGGCAAGCTTGGTCGTGACCTGAGGGTCGGCGGGCATGGCGTCCGACAGGTCGTAGTCCGCGACGTCACTCCGGATCCCGAGGTAGGCCCCGTCGCGCCGGTCCGCCTTGAAGGCCTCGATGACCTGGCGCTTGCGTAGCGAGCGCACCTGGTTGTCGATCACCTGAAGCACCCTCGCGCTGTGGCGCGCCCAGTCGGTGGCCGGGGAGGGATCCGCGCCCATGTGTCCGCCCGCGTCGGCCACGAGCAGCGTGCGGAACTGGTTCCAGGCAGGTTGCAGGCCGAGGTTGTCGTAGACCCCGCCGTCGCTGAGCCGGATCTGGCCGCGGAAGTCAGGTGTGGTCAGGTCGTTGCCCGGGAGGGTCACCCAGTCTTCGTGCTCCAGGTCGATGGTGCACGGCGAGAGCACTGGCGGGAACGCCGACGAGGCTGCCACCGCAACCGCAAGCGGGAGGTCCGGGTTCAACACCTGCCCGACGCGATAGTCGGCCAGGTAGGCCTTGCTGAAGCGCATCAACACCCCGGACTCGAGATTGGTCGCGTTGAACACGAACCTCGGACTGTCTGGCAGCGACTGCAGGGTCGCCTTCCCGAACAGATGCTTGCGGTAGGCCTTCGCCACGCGGTCCGAGACCGACGTGAACGGCAGTCCCAGACCTGCCAACACCGAGGTGACGTCGACCCCGACGCCGGCCATGCGCCTGATCGGTTCGACCAGCTGGTGGTCCAAGTCCTGCGCAACGCCATCCGCGTCGAAGTCCAGCTTGGCCCAGTTCAGGGCAAGGACTCCGGCGGTGATCGAGCCGCCGGAGACGCTGGAGACGCGGTCCAGCTCCGGCAGCATCCCGGCCTCGTTGAGCCGCCAGATCACGCCGACGTGGAAGAGCATGGCTCGGTAGCCACCACCGGAGAGGCACAGAGCCATGCCTTGCGTCGGGTTGTCGCCCTCACCCGGTTGCCTTGGCACGGGTTCAGCCGCGGCGAACTCCTCGCCGGGGGCCGCGAACAGCTCTTCGTCTCCACTCATCTGTCTACCTCCACGTGTTGGGTTCGACGGACCGGGTCAGCCGGGAAATCTGATCTCGAGAGACGCACCGCGAGGAACATTGCGGGTGTCGTGAAGGGTGCAGCGCGGTTGCTGGTACTGCGACAGGGTCCCGTCGACGTCGGGCACGCTGTCCCAGTCGCCGTCGTGGGTGGACACGAGCGCGTGCCGTTCGCGCCCGTCGGGGCTCTGCTGCGGCATCAGCTCCTCGAAGAGGTCGTCGTACGTCCCGTTGTGGCTGCCGTGGTGGGAGATCTTGACGAAGTGCACTGGCCTGAGTCCGTTGGCGTGCATCGTCTTCCACGACTTCAGCTCGGCGTCTCCGGCGAACAGCAGCCGCCAACCGCGCCACTCGAGCTCCAGGACCACGCTGGTGCTGTTGTTGGCCTTGTCGATCTCCATGATCTGGCGGCGAGTGTTGCGGCGGCGCGCCGCCTGGAGGTCGAAGAATGCGCCGGGATCCACGCCCATCGGCGGGACGGACAACCCCAGGGAGGGCTCCGACGCGGTGGCTGCTGCCGTCCCGGCGTCGGTCCCCGCCGCGGTCAACGTCGGCCCACCTCGCCCGTAGTACGACGACGTGTCCTCCTCCGGTGCCAGCACGCGCACGGTGGCCTCGCTGAACGGGTGCTTCCCGGCGAGAGCGGTGGTGCGGTCGACGTAGTGGGTCTGGTCGGGCGGGGCGATGCCGCGCAGGTGGTCGACGTAGTCGCTGGTCTTCAGACCGAGCGCGCCCGGCGGCAGCATGGTGGAGTTGTTGCGGACCATCATCTCCAGCCACGGGTCAGGCGCAGCTTGCACGATCCGGTGTGCGTCCTCCAACGCCAGCGCGAGCGAGCGCTTCTTCAGCTTCGCTTCAGGATGGGTCGTGTAGTAGTCGGGGTGAGCCGACCCGGTGAGCCAGGCGTGCCTGGCCGCCAGGTCGACACCGGCCCGCTTTGCGGCCAACAGCCCCTGCACATGGTCGAGGTGCTCGTGCGTCATGACGTACAGGTCGACGGTGCCGCCGGTGCGATCGGCGATGTCTTGGACGACGCCGGTGAAGACCGCGTCGTCGTTACCGTTCCCGGCCAGGAGATTGCCGACGTCGAACAACAGGTGTCGGATCTCCTCGTCGCCGCCGTCTGTGCGCTCCGGTACCGACACCAAGATGGCGTCACCGAACCCCACGTTGTAGGCGCGCACCACGAGGTCGCTCATCCGTCCCACCCCGCCAGGTGGAGCAACCGGTGACTGGCGCGCAGGCCCGAGTCGCCGTCGCCACGGAGCCCGACGCTCTCCCCGACTTCAGCACCGTCGAGAGTGTCGAGTGCTCCGTCCTCCTCAAGTTGCGCGAGGAGCCGGTCCCGGTCGCGCCGGTGCTCGACTCCGCTCACGTCGCTGCGCACCAGGGCCAGGCATTCGCCGGTCTCCCACTTCAGCACGACGGTTGCCCCGGTGGGGACCACGCGCACCCGCCCGACGGTGCCTGCCGCATCTTCGGTGTCGTTCCAGGCAACCTTCACGATCAGCTCCCGCTGGACTGGCACCACACCGTCGTCATCCTTGGGGCCGATCGCCTTCGTGCTGTCGACCCGGGGCAACACAGTGAACGACACGCCGTCCGGGAGCCCGAGCGCCGAACGGTGCCGGGTGGCGTACTGGTATGCCGCCCAGTCACTGTCGTGGAGAGACGGCACCTGGTCCGCGGGCACCGCCAGAACCTCGGGCTGGGGGCTGTCCAGCTGCTCCGCCGTCGCCACCACCAGTCGCTCGACGAACTGCTCGGCGAAGTTCTCGCGCACCTTGCTGGCCGCGGGACGGGCGGCCCGGTCCGCAGCCAGCGTGGCGCGGCCGACGTCGGCGAAGCTAAGCTCACCCGGCGGCAGGTAATCGATCCCCCGGAGCAAGAACCGACGAAAGACGATCTGGGCAGTGCCGAGCGCCTTGTTGGCCGCCGCCGCTGGCATCGCTGTGACTCCGTTGGTGTCCGGCAGGTTGGCGTCCTCGAACAGCGTGGCGAAGATGACATTGAGCGTGTCGTAGAAGATCGCCGACAGCAGCGTGCTCAGGATGTGGGGTCTCGCGCCGGACAGGGTCTCCAGGGTCTCGTCGTTGTCCAGCTCCCGCAAAGCGTGCCGGGCCATGCCGTCCGCACGTGGCCGAGCCATGCCGAACTCCTCGGCGATCGCGGTGAACGCGTTCGCTCCCGCCAGCACGCTGTCGCTCCGAGCCAGGACCGCTTCGCGCAGGCGCCTGCTGTCGAGGGCCATGATCACTGCGACCAGGTCCGCGACGGCCTCGTGGATCGCCACCGACTGCGGCGTCGAGCTGTCGTACAGCGACGGTGCCACCGCGTCGAGCAGCGCGTGCCCGCACTCGTGGGCCACGATGTCGCGACTCAGAGCAGTGTGAACCCGCGCACCCGACTCGCCGACGAACGAGAAGAACTGAAGGCTACGAGTGGCCCGCTCGTAGAAGGCGTTGGCCCACTCCCCTGCCCGGGGTACGACGAGGAGCTGCTCGCTTCCGAACGCCCAGTCAACCTGCCGGCCCAGAGCGTCCGCTCCCTCGAACATGCGCACGGTCTGGAAGACGGTGCCGAAGGCGTTGATCGCGATGGTCGCCGTCGAGGTCTCGTCGCCGTCCGCGACGTACGTCCCGGAGCGCGGGTTCGACTTGAACGGGGTGAACGTGGCCGGAGGAGGCGAGGGCAGGCCCGTCGTGGGGTCGAAGTCGACGATGGCGATCCGGCGGCAGGCCGGCCCGTCCAGAAAGCGGTCGTTGGCGTCGCCGGACAGCCTCAGCTCCTTCTTCTCCTTGACCGCGGCTCCGCCCGGCACATCGGTCTCGGCCAGGTCGAGCGATCCGTCTTGGACGAGGAGGTCGACCTCGGCGACCACGTCAGCCATGGCCAACGCCTTGCGCGAACAGGTCGGAGACCAGCAGCCACAGCCCACCGGCAGCGACAAGCGCCACCGGCACGCGGTCGCGCCATGCCCTGGGGTGCCAGGACTCCCACCACGCGGCGAGCGAAGCGCACGCCATCAGGACCGCGCTGTGTCCGACACTCATCGCGAGCATCACCGGCCCACACAGGAGCACACATCGTCGCCAGGTCAGCAGTCCCGCCTTGGCTGCGGTGACCACTCCGCGACGACCTCCCGGGGCAAGTGGCGGCAACCGCAAGCAGGTCTCCAGCACGCGGCTGCGTCGCGCTGAGCGGAACGCCGCCAACGCGAGGCCGACGAACGCGAGCTGCCACCACACACCGCCGACGGGTACCCCGAGCAAGCGCGCCAGCACGGCGCCCGCGAAGCCCACGGCCAGCCACAGGACCGTCACTGTCGCGAGGCAGACAACCGGCAGTCGAGTACGCCAGCCGCGGAACCTCGAGCGCGACACGGCGCCGACCGTGGGAACGGCCAGCGGCCACATCATGGCGATCACCATCAGCAGCCAGGACGCAACCCAGGCCAGGCTCCACGGGTCGACGACGTCGGCGACCGGGGCTACGGCGTGCGCGTGCTGGGCGTGCGCGTGCTGGGCGTGCGTCTGACCGGCAGAGCCACTGCCTGGCCACGGGATGTTGAGAGCGAGCCAGGCCGTCGCCGTACCACCCAGGATGACCCGGGTGGTCCTGGCGCGGACCGCGTCCGAGAGGCGATCAGCCAGCGGCGCGGCCTGGAGCAGGCTCATGGCGTCTGGGTGTAGACCGTGAGCTGTTGGATGTGGATCGCCCGGTTGGGGTCGTCGGAGTCGGGCCGTCCCTCCTCGGGCACGAGCTTCACCGACAGCTGCCCCCCGGTCCAGCCCTCTGCCAGCAGGTCGGGCAGGATCGCCGAGGCGTCGACGAGGTAGTTGCGCTCCTCCTCGGGCGCCGTCCCGGCCAGCCCGAAGGTCGCGAATCTGCCGGCGCGATGGGGTGGCTGGTCGGGCGCGGACCGCACCTCCACGACGTACGCCGCGTGCGGCTGCTCGGCGCGGACGCCGGCGAGCTCCAGCACCAGCCGCGTGGGCGGTTCGTCGTCGAGCCCGAGCGGGCCGGTCTGGAAGGGGACCTCACGCTCCTCTTCGGAGTCCAGGTTGAAGGTGGCGGCCACCGGTTCCCACCGGGCCTCGGCCTCGTCCAACGGCATGGGGCCTCCTCCGACCGGCGCCGACGGGCGAGCGGCGGCGACTGCCTGCGCCACCACCTCCGGCAGCGCGATCGATTCGTATTCGTAGTCCATCTTCACGCTGGTCAGGTCCTCGACGTCCTCCATCGTGTACGTCGACGGCGACTGCTCGGAGCCGAACCAGAAGATCGCCGACTGCCACTGCGAGACGAGGAATGCCGAGGCACCTCCGGGGTCCGTCAGCCGAAGCGATCCCGGCAGGGCGAGCCACACCTCCCACAGCCGATCGATGTTGGCATGGTGGAGCCAGAAGATCGGATCCTGGCCGGCCGTCGCCGGGCTCTCCATCAACCCTGCGATGTCGACGTGCACCCAGTTGTGGGGCGTGCTCTCCACGTCCCCGAAGCGGCGATCGCGGTCCGTGCCTCCGAACCCGACGTCGGGGACCCCGCCGACGTAGCGCGACTCGCTGAGCGCGGGAACGAGGTCGCTGTCGTCGGCCGGGATCGGTGCGTCGTTGCGAGCTGGGTCGAAGAGCGTGTTGTCGACCACCGCGCCGTCCACGGTCCGGGTCGACGCCCGGAACTCCGCCGGCAGGAACGCTGCGTCGGGGTCGTCCGGGTCGGAGTAGTCCCAGTACGGCAGGCCCCAGGCGTCGTCGCCGGTGAGGGCGCGGATCGTGCCCTCGAACCACGCCAGGTAGGCGCGATGCCAGGGCAGGAAGAACAACGAGGCGTGGGCACACTGTCCCCACGCGGGCCGAGCCGGCGTTCGCGGCGGGATCCCGTGGGTGTTGGCCGCCCACAGCCAGGAGGTCGGGTCGTTGGCGGGCAGCTCGCGCATGAGCTCGACGCCGCGGGCGTAGGTGTCGAGGACCGGATGCCAGTCCTGTGTCTCCGCGGCGGCGACGTCGCCGAGTGTCAGGCTTGCGATGTTGTGCCGTGTCCGAGTCATGACCCCTCCCGAGACGTGGTGCTCTTGATGGTCCTCGGGTCGGGTGACTGCCTGCATGGCCACAATTGGGCACATCCCTGCTTCACGACCCACGCCCCACGCGGCAGGTGCCACGTGTGGCGGTTGCTTGGCCCAGCTCGTGGAAACGACTTGATCCTCCTGCACGCATTCGCGGCGGGGATGTCGCCGGTCCAGGGCACAGCGTCGGGGCGTCCTCCCTTCCTTGACAGGCCAGGAACCGACGAGGAACCTCATTGCGAGGGACCGACTCCGTAGGAGCAGGGGTCCGCTCTCTTGGACCGGGAGGAAGTGCGATGGCCCCTAGACGTCGTCAGTGCGCAGCGATGCAAGAGTACGAGCGTCTGCTGGAGGAGCAGCCGTCATTCCGGACCAATCAACAACGCGCTGAGGCGTTCACTGCCCGAGCCGTCACCTCGGGCGAGGCCGAACGGGTGGCCCGCAGGCTGATCACGATCCCGACCGTGGTGCATGTGCTCTACAAGAAGCCGAAGGAGAACATCAGCAAGTCCCAGGTCCAGAGCCAGATCGCGGCACTGAATCAGGACTTCAGGTCCACCAATCCCGACACCGTCAAGGTGCCCGACGCGTGGACGGGGCTCGTCGCTGACGCGAAGATCAAGTTCCAGCTCGCGACGAAGGACCCCGACGGCAAAAGGACCGACGGCATCGTCCGCGTCCAGACCGACCGTGCCTCGTTCGGCCCCGGCGACGACGTGAAGAGGGCCAGCCAAGGCGGGTCGACCGCGTGGCCCGCCGACGCCTACCTCAACATCTGGGTGTGCGCGCTCGGCGGCGGCCTGCTCGGTTACGCCCAATTCCCCGGCGGCCCCAAGGCAACTGATGGCGTGGTGATCCTGCACTCCGCCTTCGGGACCGAAGGCAGCGCAATCGCGCCGTTCAACCGAGGCCGCACCCTCACCCATGAGGTCGGGCACTGGCTCAACCTGCGACACATCTGGGGCGACACCCTCGACTGCAGCGGAGGCGACCGCGTTTCCGACACGCCGAACTCCGAAGGACCGAACTACGGCAAGCCCACCTTCCCGGTGATCAGTTGCGGCAACGGTCCCAACGGCGACATGTTCATGAACTACATGGACTACGTCGACGACGCGGCAATGTTCATGTTCACCGCAGGACAAGTTGCCCGGATGAGTGCTTGTCTCGCCGGACCCCGCAAGTCGTTCGCCGCGGCGTAAGCCGTCCCTGGTGAGCTATCAGGTGAGCGGGCGTTGGGTGCACGCGCACGAGGAGGACACCGACGGCGAGATGGTCTTCCGTCCCGCTGGCACCCCCCTGCCTCCGTCTCGGGGCCGGATGGCGTTTGACTTGCGTCCGGATGGGACCTTCGCTGAGTCCGGCCTTGGTGCCACCGACGTCCCCGAGGAGGCCACCGGGACCTGGACCCTCGACGGCGAGACGCTCACGCTGAGCGAGGGCGCGGCGCAGGGAGTGCCACGCGAGATGCAGGTCGTCTCGTTGGACGATGACAGGCTGATCCTCAAGCGCCGAGAGGGAGGCTGACCCGCTGGCGCCACCCTGCAAACCAGGGCCACGCACACAGTCACCCTCGAAGCCAACCTCCATGAGCGTGTCAGCACGACTTCACGGCCCGCAGCGAGGTCACACTCGTCAGGTCCACGCGGAGCACGGTGTCTTCTACCTCGAGGTCGACCCAGCCGGCGGCGCTGTCGACGATCGGGCCGCAGGCGGTGCCACTGTCGGTGCTGACCTGGACAGGCCGGTCGGCATCGGACTGTGGCCACCAGTTGCTGGATGCCGAGAGGGCGGTCAGCCCGACCGCCACACACGTGAAGCCGACGCCCGCTCGGAGACGGCGGGCACCGGCCGTGAGGTCCGTCGGTACGCCGAGCGGCCACGCCACTACCGCCACGAGCAAGAGCCCGATGGCAGCGGACGCAAGGGCGAGGAGCGCCAGGACCCCCGCGGCCGACTGCAACCACATCGGGAGCCTGGTGCCGTTGTCACCGGTAAGCACGCCGCACAGTCCCACGAAGGCCAGGGCCGCGACCTGCAGCTTGTGCCACTCGCGAGCCGAGGCACTGAGGGCTGCGGCCGTGGCGAACTGCTCCGATCTCTGCTCAGGTGTCTCAGCCATCGTGAACGCACCCCTCATTCGGTTACCTCGACGGTACGCCCACCAGTCCGTGGCCACGCGTCGAAAGAGGCTGCCGCATGAACGGTGAGCAGTTCTGACCATCGTCCAGCTTTGTCCCCGGCCCTCGTGCCGAGTCAGCGGGACCCTGCGGGTGTGCTGGCACGTCCTCTCGCATGGGCGACCGACAACATGGGGCATGTGCACCCGCACGTCGCCCCGCCTCGCTAGCCCTCGCCCGACAGCGTCCTAGTAGATGCGCGACGTCCGCAAGAACGCGCCCAAGCGCCGCGAGGCGGCCAGGCCAAGACCTGAGTGCGCGCCTGACACCACAGGCCAGAGACCCGAGTCGGAACACGTTGTGGGACACCCCCCTCAGGTGGGGCGCCGTGCGGGGGAATCGCGGACGGCGAGTTCCCGCCACCCGGCCGCGGGTGGAACGTCATGCCGCCCATCGTTTGACCATGTGGCGGGACGGTGCCTGCTCCCTGTTGCGACAACGCACGCTGACCTGCGAAGACGCTCCCTACGTTGTTGCTTGGCCTTGGGAGCATCAGCGCTGTGGGGTCCATTTCTGAGGGGGTTTCGACCAGTAGAGGACCAGCGTTCTGGAGCGGATGACCGCGATCGGTCGTTATCAACTCCGAGATCCATGATCTGGTCGGGCGAGGCAGCCAGGAGGAGCCCCGGTCAGGCTGTGTCCGAGCCCCCGCAGTAGGTTCGACGCCTGAAATCGGCTGCAGGTTGTCTCTGCGCGCGCGGGGCGACAGGGTGGCCCCATGGAGAGCAGGGACCGCGACGAGGAGGGCCGGCCGCGCCAGGCCAGGCCGCGCGACGAGCTCGGCCGACCGCTGCCGTACGGCGCTGAGGGAGTCGAGCCGGTTTCCGAAGACCCGTTACCGCCGCTAGAGACGGTGCGGTTCGCCATCGACCTGCTGGACCAGGGCCGGCCGTTCTCGGCCCACGAAGTCTTCGAGGCCCGCTGGAAAGACGCCCCTGAGGCCGAGCACGACCTCTGGCAGGGGCTGGCCCAGCTGTGCGTCGGGCTGACCCACGCCATGCGCGGCAACGCCACCGGCGCCGGGCGGCTGCTCGAGCGCGGCAACGGCCGGCTCGAGAGGTACGCCGCGACCGGCCGTCCGACGTACGGGCTGGACCTGGCGGAGTTCCGCACGCGGATCCACCGCGCAGCCGGCACCGACTGACATCGGTCAGTCAAGTGACCACTGCCCTACCCGGAGGGGCTCGGCAGAGGGTTCCGTGCAGGAACCCGCCACGGCCACGTCCGGACAGTGTGGGGCCAGCCGCCGTCGCCCCGAATGACCATCCCTGACCGGACCCGCCGACTGCGGGATCCCTACGAACGCACCGACCTGCTTGCGATGCCGGTGATGTTTCAGGACACCCGCTTGGCGGTCACCGCAGACTTTGGCGAACTTATCGTGCTGTGGTGATCGTGTGGGCCTACGGGTTCTGGCGCTGGTCGCAGAACGCCGCGCTCACACGCGCCGGGTCCATCCCTGGCTGGGAAAGACTCCACCGGCCGGAGCGGCTCGGGTGGAGTGCTCTGGCTTGTGCCCTCGACTCGAGCCTCGAACCACCCAGCTACGCGACAGACGCGCTCGGTTGGAGGGCGCCGACAAACGTCATGCGAGGCTCAGCCCGGCCTGGGCTGCTCGGCGTGCGGCGACCTGGGAAACCGGCGCCTGCACGCCCGCTGGGTCAAGTACATCGACCGCAAGAAGAAGGCCACCGTGGCCAACACCGCCATCGCCCGCGAGCTCGCCGGCTGGTGCTGGTCACTGGCCCTGCTCGAGGACTAACGCCACGGCCTCTTCGCCGGCCACGGTCG
>NZ_JAOPWY010000072.1 GCF_025965415.1 Nocardioides sp. | reverse complement strand
CCACGGTGCTGCGACACAGAAGGCGCTCGGGTCCGAGCTGTCCCTCAACGCCCGTCGCGCGAAGGCGCTCGGCGACCTGGCCCGCACCCAGACCGCGCTCGACCTGTTCACCCAGGGGAAGAGCGGGACCGAGGATCAGGACGGGCTGCCGGCCGCCCGCGAGGTCGTGCTCCACGCCCACTTCGCAGCATCGGCCACCGGGGACGTGACGGTGTTCGGGCCCACCGGGCGCCTCGAGGAGGGCCAGCGGCTCGTCCTCCTCGAGCAGCTCAAGTCCTGGTGCGGCGACAGCCGGACCAGGGTCACCATCAAGCCCGTCATCGACCTCAACACAGACCGGTCCACGCCCGCGTACGCGGTCCCCGACCGGATCCGCGAGCACGTCATCCTCAGAGACCGCACCTGCGTCTTCCCCTGGTGCTCACGCCCGGCCAGGGGCTGCGACGTCGACCACGTCATCGCGCACGACCACACCGCCGCAGCCGAGGCCCGACCCCAGGCCGGCCCCACGAGCACCGCCAACCTCGCCGCCTTGTGCCGGTTCCACCACCGCCTCAAGACCCACACCCTGTGGCGCTACGAGATGACCGAGCCAGGTGTCTACGAATGGACCAGCCCCCACGGCCACCACTACCGACGCGACACCACCGGCACCACCGCACTGGACCCACCCGACCCGCCAGGGCCCCAGATCCCACAGCCCCGCCGACCATGACCCCGCCCCGCACCCCGCCACCAGCAGGTGGCGGGGCCGCAGGCATGTCGCGACGCTCACCACTGTCGGTCGCCCGCGCCACACTCGCGTCATGGACGCCGCCACCCTGCTCACCCGTCTCGCCGAGGTCATCGACGCACACGACTGGGACGGGCTGGCCGCCCTCCTGCACCCCGATCTCACCTGCCGGCTGGTGCACACCGGTGAGGTCTTCGACCGCGACGGCTGGGTGCGGCTCAACGCCGACTACCCCGGATTCCAGCGGATGCTGCTGGAGGACCTCGTCGCCGACGGAGACCGTGGGGTGCTGCGGGCGAAGGTCATCGGGACGAGCGCCACGGGCGACGACCTGGTCTTCTCGGTCGCCAGCTTCGCCACCGTCCGCGACGGCCTCCTTGCCGAGCTGACCGAGGTCTGGGCCGACGTCGACCAGCGGGCTCCCGAGGCCACCCGGCCACTCACCTGACCCGATGCTGCCCGAGCCGACGCCGCGCCCGCGCTTGCGACCGATGGCGATGGCCGACCTCGACGACGTGACCGCGGTCCTGTCCGCCAGGAACCGCGACGACGCCGTGCGCTGGATCGAGTGGCAGGAGCGCAACTACGCCGAGCACGACTTCGGCCTGTGGGTGGTGGAGACCCACGCGGGCGAGTTCGTCGGTGACTGCGGGCTCACCGTCGAGGGCACTCCGCAGGGTCGAGGTGGGCTACCACGTGATGCCCGCGATGCGCCGGCACGGCTACGCCACCGAGGCCGCCACCGCCGTACGCGACTGGGCCGCGGCACAGGGCCTCGAGCACCTCGTCGCTCTGATCCGCCGGGAGAACCTGCCGTCGCGGGCGTCGCCCGCAAGCTCGGGATGGAGGTGGAGCGGACCGCGCTCGTGCACGGTGCCGAGGCGCTGGTCTTCGGGATGCGCCTGGCGCGGGTGAGCTAGTCCTCGACCAGACCGATGCGCAGGTACTCCGCGGCGTAGGTCCCGGCCAGCAGCAGCGACGCGTAGCGCGCCACCTCGGCGTCGGCCTCGGTGTCGAGCGTCTCGACCCGCACCCCGTGCCGCGCGGCCGCGGCGCGCAGCCCGACCGTCTGCTCGCGCACGACGGGGTCGTCGGAGCGGTCGTCGAGGATCAGCAGCAGCGGGCGCAGGTCGGCCGCCTCCTCGGAGAACGGGTCGGCGAAGGTGTCGCGCGGCTTGGTGGCCTCGATGACGGGGAGCAGGTGCTCGGCGTCGCCGGCGATCGCCGAGCGGCCGCTCGTGCGGCGCAGCGACTCCGCCAGCCGGCGGGCGGCGCGGGCCGCGAGGACCGAGCCGCCCCAGATCAGCGGGTTGGTGTCGGCCATCGCGATGGCGAGCATCTTGGCCGGGTTGACGGCGAGGTCGCGGTGGGGCGAGCACTCGGTGGCGACGTCGTCGAGCGACTCGGCCACCGACTCCGCGTCGGCCTGCGGGCCGAGGTGCACGTGGGCGAGGTAGTCGAGCATCACGACAGCGGTCGCCAGCTGGTCGCCGGTCACCGTGGGGAGCACGGTGACGTGCCGCCCGGCCGCGTGCTCGCCGACGAGCGACCGCTCGGGGCACGCGACGACGACCTGGCACCCGCGGCGTACGGCCTCGGCGACGGCGGAGGCGGACCCGTGGTCGTTGCCCTCGGGGGCCAGCATCACGACCAGGTCGAGCGAGCCGGCCCAGCCGGGCAGCCCCGGGTTGGGCCACGCCACGAACGGCACCGGGCACCACGGCTCGAGGACGGCGCGGAGCAGGCGGGAGTCGGGACCGGCGGCGATCACCGCGCGGGGACGGTCGTCGTCGCGCCCGCGCGCGATCAGCTCGGCCGTCGCCGTGGCCGCCTCGTGGGCCTCGCGGCGCACCCGCGACCCGCTCTCGGCGAGCGTGCGCAGGCGCAGGTCCACCGTCTCCAGCACCCCGGCGTCATCGAGCCGGGCCTCGTCGAACCACGTCGCCACGGCCGGTGTCCTCAGGCGGGCTTGCGGGCCTCGTCGACCAGCAGCACCGGGATGTCGTCGCGGATGGGATAGGCGTTGCCGCACCCCTGGCAGACGAGCTCCTCGGCGCCGTCCACGACGGCGGCCGACAGCTCGCCGTGGCAGGCCGGGCAGACGATGATGCTCAGCAGCTGCGGGTCGATGTTCACGGTGCGGAGTCTAGGTCAGTCGGTCGACGACAGGACCCGCAGGTGCCCGCGCTTGGCGCCCCGGCTCGGGTCGTCCGTCGAGTGCAGCGGCACCGGCGCGGGGGCGGGGCGCCCGGCCTCGCGCACGGCGTCGGCGAGCGCGAGCAGGTCGTCGCTGCTCGGCCCCTGGGCACGCGGGTCCGGAGCGAGCCGGAGCACCTCCCAGCCGCGCGGCGCGGACAGGCGCTCGCTGTGCAGCTCGCAGAGGTCGTAGGCGTGGGGCTCGGCGTAGGTCGCCAGCGGGCCGAGGACGGCGGTCTGGTCGGCGTAGACGTAGGTCAACGTGTTGACCGCCGAACGGCCACACGCCGTACGAGAACAACGACGGGCAAGGCTCACGCCGGTGACGCTACCCGCCGGATGCACGCCCGGCGCTTAGGCTCGCGGCGTGGACGACGTCAGCAGTGCGGCACGCAGTCGCGGTCGTGACCGGCGCGGTCGCGGCATGCGCGGGCCCGGGGTGCTGCCCGCCGTGCCCGGCACACCGGCGCTGCGGACCGCGCGGCAGCGGTTCGACCAGCTCGTCCTCGACGTCGTCACGCCGCTCGACGAGCGGTGGCAGCGCCACCTCGGCCTGGTGGAGTACGCCGTCGAGGACGCGCCGATGCTGCCCGACGACTGGGGCGACGACACCGTGCCGCTGTCGTCGCTCGTGCGCGGCAAGGGCCAGGACCCCACCCGGCTGGTCCTCTTCCGCCGCCCCATCGAGCACCGGGCCACCAGCCGCGACGAGCTGGAGGCGATGGTGCACACCGTCGTCGTCGAGCAGCTGGCGGAGCTGCTCAACCTCACACCCGGCCAGGTCGACGAGAGGTACGCCGACCCCGACGAAGGGTGAGCCAGCGCCGGGTGAGCGCCGGGTCAGCGCCGGGTCAGCGCGGTGCCGGGCGGACGGCCGGCACCTGGCTGGTGGTCTCCAGCTGCGCCAGCGGCAGCATCGACAGGCCCCGGTCGCTCACCTCGAGCGACACGACCGCGCCGGTGCGCTCGAGCTCGACGTGTGCCAGGACGGCCTCGTCGGGGAGCCGGATCCGGGCCGCGGTCGCCGGGTCGAGCTCGACGCGGCGCTCGTTGACCACGGGCTGCCCGTCCGCGTCCCACGCCCGGAGGAGGAGCACGCCGGGGGCACCCGCGCCCGCGACCACCAGGCGCTTCGCGCCGGCCGGCAGGGCGACGGCGGTCTCGCTCGCGACCGTCGGACCGGCCGTGGCGAACGCCAGGTCGTCGGGCGTCTGCGTGCGCAGGCTGGCCGTGACCGGGCCGGTCGCCTCGAGCCGGAGCGCCTGGACGCCCTCGGCGGTCCGGCCACGCAGCACGCCGCCGAGGTCGACCTCGCTCACCGAGGCCGGTGCGAGGGTCACCTCCTCGATGCCCGACGGGGCGAACTCGCTCTCCTCGCTGACGAGCTTGAGCGCGACGCGCACCTCGCTGTCGCCGGGGTTGGCGAGGGTGAGCGTCCGGTCGGCCGGGCTCGTGCCGACCCCGACGACGTACGACGTCGCCGCGGGCGCGGCCTGCGCGGGCAGCCACTCGCGGACCGGCCGGTCGCGACCGACGGGGTCGAGGACGTCGACGACGCTGGCGCCCAGGCGCCCCCGGGTGACGGTGACCTGCATCGCGAGGGCGTCGCGGTTGGGGGTGACCTCGGAGAGGTCGAAGGAGGTCGAGCGACCGCCGGGCACCCGGATGCCGAGCAGCGCGGGCACCTCGACGAGGCCGCTGCCGTCCCACACCGTCACGTCGGCGACGGCGGGTCCCTTGTCGGGGTTGACCAGGGTCAGGGTCGAGGCGTGCTCGGCCGAGGCGCCCACCCCGGTGAACCACCGCTCTGGCGCGGGCTGCTCGCAGGCGACCGCCGAGCCGGCACCCGAGCGGGTGGCCACGAGGCCCGTGGCGAGGCCGCCAGCCCCGTTGATGACGACGTACTGGCGCTCGCGGCGGGCGGCGACCCCGTCCTCGAGCGTCTCGGTGTCGTCCGTGCGCCCGACCCGCAGGGCGAGCTCTCCGGAGGCGAGCCCGGTGCTGCCGAGCCGGAGGTCGTCTGCTCCCGGCAACCTCGGCGGGCACACCGCCGTCGACCGGTCGAGGGGGGCGCCCGTCGGGGCGGCGGACGTCGGGGGTGTCTCGGCGGGTCGGACCAGCCCGAGCGCCGCCACGGTGAGCAGCGGGATCGCCACGGCCAGCAGGGTCAGCGGGGACGGGCGCCGCGTGGCCCCTTCGGCGATCCGGCGACGACCGGTGGGGGCGGGAGTGGGCTCAGCCATGCTCGGGCTCCTCTCGGCGCCGGCGGACCGTCGGGGCGGCGAGGACGAGGGCGGCCAGGATCGCCAGGCCCTGCACGACCAGCAGCGGGGTGCGCCACCAGGAGCCGGGGCCGTCCACGGCCGAGGGGTCGAGCGGCCGGTCGACGTGCCACGCGCGGGTGCTGCGGTCCTCGGCGCTGGCCTGGTCGAGCCCCGCCGTCGCGTCGAGCAGTGCGGAGATGCGCCCGTCGGCGGGTGAGCTGAGCACGACGTACTCCACGCCGCGCGCGCCGAGCGCGGCGACGACGCCGGGTGTGGGCGAGGAGACCAGCGCGCGGACCTCCGCGGTCAGCTCGGTGTCCTCGTCGGCGAGCGTGAGGACCTCGTCCTCGCCCACCGTCGTGCCGTCGTCGCGGCGGATGCGGTAGGTGATGCCGTCCTCGACCGACCCGCGCAGCACCAGCACCCCGTGCTCCTCGCCGAGGAGCGAGCTCTGCTGCATGTAGACCGGGACGTCCTGCTCGGCGTCGCGGGCCAGCGCGTTGTCGGGCGTGGTCAGCCACCAGCCCAGGCCGCCGAGCGGCACCAGCGCGGCCACGACGGCCAGCGCGGTCGCCAGGCCTCGCTGCCACCACGGGTGGTGCTCGTCGAGCCGTCGCAGGTAGGCATCGGCGCCGAGCACGACCGCGACCACCGAGGTGCCCTGCAGGATCACCACGAAGAGGCCGAGGCTCGGCCGGGTGGTGACCGAGGGCAGGTCGAGCGTGAGGTGCGACAGCACTCCGGAGACGAGGGCGGCGGCCAGGGCGACGAGCCAGCAGATGACCACGGACACGCGCGTACGTCGTGGGATGAGCGCCGCGACCGCCAGCACGCCGAGCACGATCCCCAGCCACCAGGGCGCCCCGAGGTCGTTGAGGCGTCCGGTGACCAGGCCGCCGAAGGTGACCTGGTCGACCGTGAGCCGGCCCGCCTCCAGCAGGAGCCCGGCCGCGGAGCCCGTGGTGATCAGCGGGAGCAGCCACGGCGCCAGCAGCACCGGGGTCGCGGCCACCGCGACGACGGGCGGGCCCCAGCTGTCGCGCTCGCGCAGCAGCCGCGGGGAGATGACGGCGGCGGCGCCCAGCACCACGGCGGTCGCCAGCAGGGCGAAGAGCCAGAAGCCGGGCACGAAGGCCGCACCGAGGGCGAGCAGCAGGGCGGTGCGCCAGGCGGCGCGCCAGCGCCGGTCGCGGTCGGGGTCGACGAAGCCCAGCGCGGCGTGGGCGGCCCAGGGCAGGAGCGCCGCGACCGCGACGGTGCCGAAGCGGCCCTCGCCCCACGCGCCCGAGGTGGCCGGGACCAGCGCGTAGGTGAGCGCGCCCCACACCACCAGCCAGCGCGGCAGGCCGAGCGGGTCGACGAGGCGGCCGACCACCTTGAGCAGGCGCCACGCGCCCCACGCGGCGATGGGCACGGCCAGCAGCATCAGGCCGGAGATGACGGCGCCGGTGTGGCCGAGGAGGAGCGAGGCGGCCAGGGCGAAGGACAGCACGTAGGCGGGTGCCGGCACGTCGGTGCCGGTGCCGAGCGGCAGCCACGTCGCGGTGTGCAGGCGCCACCAGTCACCGGCCGCGGACGGCACCGGTGAGAGCGCGCCGCCGGTGATCGAGCCGAAGGCCTCGCGCCCCGCGAGCAGGGCCAGCACGCCGAAGAGCACCAGCACGACCGCGACCGGGTTGGTGAAGAAGCGGGCGACCAGGCCGGTGTCGGTGAGGTAGGCGTCCTCGTCGTCCTCCGCGGTCGAGGTGGCCGAGCCGTGTCGCTCCTCGCGACCGGAGGGAGCCGCGCCGGGCGACCGCGCGGCCCGCCGGCGTTCGGCGACGTCGGCGGCCTGGCTGGTCGCGGCCGACGCGAGGTCGGTGACGAAGTCGAGGCCGTGCCGGTAGGGCAGCCACGGCGGCGCCAGCAGGCGGCGTACGGCCTCCTGCTGCGGGGGATCGCCCTCGCGGCGGTGGGCCCGCTCGCGGCGGGCGGCGAGCAGCTGGCGGGGGCGGCCGTGCACCGACAGGACGGCAGCGAGCTCGTCGAGCGCCTCGCCCACCGAGCGGACGCCGAGGTAGCCGAGCACCCGCAGCAGCGAGCCGAGGAAGAGCCGGACGTACTGCCAGGCGAAGGCCCGGGAGGACACGTTGGCCAGCGAGGTGAAGAGCGCCGCCCGGCGCTCCTGGTAGTGGGTGTGCCGTCCCGTCAGGGGCGTACGGCGTACGCCGCGGTGCGCCGCCTCCGCGTGGAAGACCACGGCCTGCGGCACCACGAGCGTGCGGTGGCCGGCCAGTGCGGCCCGCCACCCGAAGTCGATGTCGTTGCCGAAGATCGGCAGCTCCTCGTCGAGCCCGCCCAGCGACTCGAGCACCCGGCGTCGCACGAGCATGCCGGCGGTGTTGACCGCCAGCACCTCGCGCACGGCGTCGTGCTGGCCCTGGTCGTACTCGCCGCGCTCGAGGCCGGTCTCGCGGTGGCCGGTGCCGGTGATGGTCAGCCCGACCTCCAGCAACCGGCGCAGCGACGGCCACTCGCGCAGCTTGGGGCCGAGGATCGCGGCGTCCGGGTGCTCGCCCGCGGCCGCCAGCAGCTCGGCCAGCGCACCCGGGTCGGGGTTGCTGTCGTCGTGGAGGAGCCAGATCCACTCGTCGTCGTCCGCGCCGGTCGGGGCCGCGGGGGGCACGAGCTCCAGCGCGCGGCGCACGGCGGCGGGATAGCTCACCGAGCCCGGGACGACGTCGAGCACCAGCCGACCGGAGGGCTCGTCCAGTCCGGCGCCCGCGAGTGCCTCGCGGACCAGGGCGACGCTGTCGTCGCGGCTCGTGGTGTCGACGACCGCGACACGGTCGACCGGGAGGGTCTGCCCGGTCAGACCTGCGAGAACTGCTGGGAGCCACCTCGCCCCGTCATGACTGACGAGAAGCGCAGTGACGGACACCGGAGCACCTTAGCGAGGCGCCCCGCACGTCCGAAAACGGCGGAGAGGTCAGACGGCGCGCTTCTTGAGCTTGCGGCGCTCGCGCTCGGAGAGACCGCCCCAGATGCCGAAGCGCTCGTCGTTCATCAACGCGGACTCGAGGCAGTCGTCGCGCACCTCGCACGTCAGGCAGACCTTCTTGGCCTCCCGGGTCGATCCACCCTTCTCGGGGAAGAACGCCTCCGGATCCGTCTGTGCGCACAGGGCGCGATCCTGCCAACCGAGCTCCTCGCCCTCGGGTTCGAGGAGAAACAGTTCTGCTCTCATGGTGGTAAGCCCTTTCGACCCGGCTGGACATCAAACACCCAACGACACTGTGGGAATTACATGCCTGTCGTTCCCGTAAGTCAAGCCCGGATCTGATATAGCCATTCGCCATCCGGCAGGCTGTTCCTATGTCATCATTCCCGCCGCCGCTCCGCCGTATCACCGTCCTCTCCGGAGGCGTGGGCGGGGCCAGATTCCTCCAGGGACTCCTCCACGGCCTGCGCACGGGGGCCGTGCCCGGAGGATCCGCCGCCACCGAGGTCACCGTCGTGGCCAACACCGCCGACGACTGGTGGATCCACGGGCTCAAGGTCTGCCCCGACCTCGACACCGTGATGTACACCCTCGGCGAGGGCATCGACGTCGAGCGCGGATGGGGCCGCCGCGACGAGACCTGGAGCGCGAAGGCCGAGCTCGAGGCGTACGGCGTGGAGCCGACGTGGTTCGGCCTCGGCGACCGCGACATCGCCACCCACCTCGTCCGCACCCAGATGCTCGAGGCCGGGTTCACGCTGTCGCAGGTGACCGAGGCGCTGTGCCGGCGCTGGCTGACGCCGGCCCACGGGGACACGGTCCGGCTGCTCCCGATGAGCGACGACCGGGTGGAGACCCACATCGCCGTGGCCGACCCCGACAGCCCGAGCGGCCGCTCGGTCATCCACTTCCAGGAGTACTGGGTGCGCCTGCGCGCCGCCGTGCCCGCCGAGGCGGTGCTGGCCGTGGGCCAGGACGCGGCGACGCCCGCACCAGGGGTGCTCGAGGCGATCGCGGAGGCCGACCTGGTGGTGCTGCCGCCGTCCAACCCGGTGGTGTCCGTCGGGACCATCCTCGGCGTGCCCGGCATCCGCGACGCCGTACGTGCCACCTCCGCCCCCGTCGTGGGCCTCTCCCCCATCGTCGGCGACTCGCACGTGCACGGGATGGCCTCGCAGATGCTGACGAGCATCGGCGTGGAGGTCAGCGCCGGCGCGGTCGGCGTCCACTACGGCTCCCGGTCCGCGGGCGGTGTGCTCGACGGCTGGCTCGTCGACTCCCGCGACGCCGAGCAGGTCCGGCGCCTCGAGGAGGCGGGCCTGCGCGCCCGGGCCGTGCCGCTGATGATGAGCGACCTCGACGCGACCGCGGCCATGGCTGCGGCGGCGGTGGCGCTCGTGTCGGACGGTAGGGCATGAGCAGGCTCGAGGTCTGGGCGCCCGACGGGATCCCCGAGGTCGGCGCCGGCGACGACCTCGCGGGGCTGGTGCTCGACGCACTGGGCCGGGGCGCCGGCGGGTTCGTGCTGGCCGACGGCGATGTCGTGGCGGTGACCAGCAAGGTCGTCAGCAAGGCCGAGGGCCGCACCCGGGTCGGCGACCGCGAGGAAGCGATCGACGAGGAGACCGTCCGCCTGGTCGCCCGCCGCGGCGCGACCCGGATCGTGCGCAACCGGCTCGGGCTGACCATGGCGGCCGCGGGCGTGGACGCCTCCAACGTCGCGGTGGGCTCGATCGTGCTGCTCCCCCTCGATCCCGACGCCTCGGCCGCCGCCCTGCGCCGCGACCTCCACGCCCGGACCGGGGTCAACGTCGCCGTCATCGTCACCGACACCGCGGGGCGGGCGTGGCGCGAGGGACAGACCGACCTCGCGATCGGCGCCGCCGGTCTGGTGGTGGCCGAGGACTTCGCCGGCCGCACCGACCCGCACGGCAACCCGCTCGCGGTGACGCTGCCCGCGGTCGCCGACGAGCTCGCCGGGGCCGCCGAGCTGGCGCAGGGCAAGCT
>NZ_JAOPWY010000070.1 GCF_025965415.1 Nocardioides sp. | reverse complement strand
GTGCTCCCGCACGCGCTCGCCGTGCACGACGCCGCTGCTGCAGGCGACGCCCCGCGCGCGCTGGCGGCGCTCGACCGCCACCGGCTGCTGTGCGCGCACCGTGACGGCCCCTTCGGCGTACGCCACTGGAACCGGCGCATCGAGCAGTGGTTCACCTCCGAGACGGGGGTGTCGGTGCTCGACCCCGCCTATGCCGGGCGGCCGATCCTGGTGTCGTCCAACGACTACTCGCTCGGCGTCTACAACGGCGACACCGGCGTCGTCGTCGCGAGCGCGACCGGGCCGCGCGCCGCGATCGGCACGGGCGTCGGGTTCCTCGAGCTCGCGCCGTCGCGCCTCGGCGACGTGGAGACCATGCACGCGATGACCATCCACAAGTCCCAGGGCAGCCAGGCCGACGAGATCACCGTCCTGCTGCCCGACGAGGACTCCCGCCTGCTGACCCGCGAGCTCTTCTACACCGCCGTGACCCGCGCCCAGCGCAAGGTGCGGGTGATCGGGTCGGAGTCGGCGGTGCGCGCCGCCATCGCCCGAAAGGCCCTGCGCGCGAGCGGGCTGCGTGCCCGGCTGGCGGATGGCTGAAACGTCCGCGACACACGCGCGGGATAGCCTCACAGAGTGCCCTACCTGATGCGCGTCGAGCTGCCCGATGTCCCGGGATCGCTGGGTCGCGTCGCCAGCGCGATCGGTGAGGCCGGGGGCGACATCGAGGCGATCGAGATCGTCGAGAAGCGCGACGGGTTCGCAGTCGACGACGTGCTCCTCGAGATCCCCGCCGGCACCATGCCCGACTCCATCATCTCCGCGTGCTCGGTGCTCGACGGGGTGAGCGTGCTGTGGATCAGCCGCTACGCCGCCGGCGGCAACCTCTTCCTCGACCTCGAGGTCGTCGAGTCGCTGACCCAGGACCCGCGCACCGCCCGCGACCGCCTCGTCGACCTGCTCCCGATCGCCTTCCGCGTCGACTGGGCGGCCCGGGTCAGGCGTGGCGACGACGGGCTGAGGGTCGTGCACGCGACCGACGCCGCGCCCACGACGTTCGACCTGGGCGAGATCACGGTCCCGACGCGCCTGCCCGGCGACGAGACGTACGTCGAGCTGGCGGCACCCTTCGGCGACGACGTGATGCTCCTGGGTCGCCGCGGCGGCCCGGAGTTCCTCGACTCCGAGCTCGCCCGGCTCGAGCACCTGCTCGGGCTCGCGGTCACGATCAGCAGCCACTGAGCCTCCGCGCCGCCCGCCCGTCTCTCGGGCGGTGGTCCACCCACATTCGACAGCCGCGGAACGTGGCTCCACCACCGCCACCGGCGCGCCGTCGTACGACACACCCGCGGGCGGTGGTCCACCCACACTTGCGGGCTGCAGAACGTGGCTCCACCACCGCTCGCCGGCGGGCCGTCGTACGACACACCCGCCGGCGGTGGTCCACCTACACTTGCGGGCCGGAGAACGTGGCTCCACCACCGCTCGTACGGCGGCGTTCTCGCCTCAGGCGACGGACTTGATCCGCGTGACGAAGACCGACCCGAGGACGCACATCACGAAGCCGACGGCGTAGACGACGCCGTAGCCCACCGACCACGACTCGCCGTTGGTGGCCACCGAGCCACCCGCGGCGCGTACGACGACGAGGATCAGGCCCGCGACCGCCGGGGCGATGACCTGCGGCAGCGCGGAGGCGATGTTGATGACGCCGAGGTCCTTGGCGCGTCCTTCGGCGGCGGGGAGCACCTGGGTGATCAGGGCGAAGTCGACCGCCTGGTAGACCCCGAAGCCGGCGCCGAGGACCACCGCGGCGACCAGCGCGCCCGGCCAGTCCTGCCAGAGGCCGAGCACCAGCATGCTCGCGCCGATGAGAGCGCCGGACCAGATCACGAACACCTTGCGGCGGCCGATGCGGTCGCTCCAGTGGCCCACGACCACGGTGGTGGCCACCGTCGTGCCGCCGTAGATCAGCACCAGGACGCCGAGCCGGGCCGCGGCCTCGTCGTCGGTGAAGCCGAGGCCGTCGGTGAGGTAGTAGAAGAGGTAGTTGAGCGCGATCCAGTTGCCGAGGTTGACCAGGAACCGCGTCACCCAGGCCCAGGCGAAGTCGGGGTGCTCGGACGGCGAGACCCAGAACGACCGCAGCAGGGACTTCCAGTCCATCGGCGCGAGGTCGTGGCCGGCCGGCAGCGAGATGTCGCGCGAGCCGAGGAGGTAGGGCACCGACAGCACGAGCATCACCACCGCGATGACGACGTAGCCCTGGGCGATGGAGCCGGTCAGCTCGGCGATCTTGATGCCGAGCAGCACGCCGACGGTGCCGGCGATCGCGATCATCCCGCCGATCAGGCCTCGCCGCGCGACGGGCACCTGGTCGGGGACGGCCGCGGTGCCCCCGGCCCACGCGGCGTTGAGCGCGAGCTGGACCAGGCTCCAGGCCAGCACCATCGTGACGGCGCTGTCGGCGACCGCCAGCAGGAGCAGGCCCACCGCGCCGACGACGACGCCGCCGATCACCCACGGCACGCGGCGGCCCAGGCGAGAGCGCGTACGGTCCGAGAACGCGCCCCAGACCGGGTTGGCCAGCAGCGAGATCATCGCCCCGACGAAGAGCACGACCGAGAGCAGCAGCTCCTTGCTCAGGCCACCAGGCTCGGCGGCCGAGACGCGGTCGGCCTGCTGGGCGAGCAGCACCTGGATCGGCCCGAACCAGCCGGCCATCAGGCCGAGGTTGAGCAGCACCAGCGAGCCGATCCACCGCGCCGGCGGTGCGTCGACCGGTTCGTCGAAGGCGGAACGGGCGGTCGCCTCACTGGTCACGGCGACATTGTGGGGCCGGGAGGGCCCTCCGGTCACCGTTCGAGCAGGAACAGCGGGATCAGCCGGTCGGTCTTCTCTGCGTACGACGCGTAGGTCGGCCACGTCGCGACGGCGTGGTCCCACCAGTCCTGGCGCTCGTCGCCCTCGAGCTCGCGCACGCGGTAGACGTGCTTCTCCGCACCGTCCTGCAGCTCCACCTCGGGGTGGGCGACGAAGTTGTAGTACCACTCGGGGTTCTCCGGGGCGCCGCCCTTGGAGGCGACCGCGAGGTAGGCGCCGTCGCGCTCGACCTTCATCACGGGGTTCTTGCGGAGGTTGCCCGACTTCGCGCCGACCGAGGTGACGACCACGATCGAGTAGTCGGTGCCGGGCAGCGTGGCCGCCTTCTCACCATCGGTGGCCTCGTAGTCGGCGACCTGGTCGCGGACCCACTGGGCGGTGCTCGGGACATAGGTTCCAGTCAGTGCCATACCCGTCACAACACCACGGGCGGCGGCGATCTTCCATCCGCCCACGGATAACCTCCGACCATGAGTGCGATCGAGGGCGTCAGTGAGATCTTCGACCCCGAGGCGTGGGACGTCGTGCCCGGCTTCGAGGACCTCACCGACCTGACCTACCACCGGGCCCGCGAGCACGGCACCGTCCGCATCGCCTTCGACCGCCCCGACGTGCTCAACGCCTTCCGGCCGCACACGGTCGACGAGCTCTTGAGCACCCTCGAGCACGCCCGCATGTCCGCCGACGTCGGCTGCGTGATCCTGACCGGCAACGGCCCCAGCGCCAAGAGCGGCAAGTGGGCCTTCTGCACCGGCGGCGACCAGCGGATCCGCGGCCGGGCCGGCTACCAGTACGAGACCGACGGTCACACCGACGCAGGTGCCCAGCCCAACCCCATCGACAAGGCACGGCTCGCGCGGCTGCACATCCTCGAGTGCCAGCGGGTCATCCGCTTCATGCCGAAGGTCGTCATCTGCGTCGTCCCCGGCTGGGCCGCCGGTGGCGGGCACAGCCTGCACGTGGTCGCCGACCTCACCCTCGCCAGCCGCGAGCACGCGCGCTTCAAGCAGACCGACGCCGACGTCGGCTCCTTCGACGGCGGCTACGGCTCGGCCTACCTCGCCAAGCAGGTGGGCCAGAAGTTCGCGCGCGAGATCTTCTTCCTCGGCGACGAGTACGACGCCGAGACGATGCACCGCATGGGCGCGGTCAACCGCGTCGTCGACCACGCCGACCTCGAGCGCGAGGCTCTGGAGTGGGGCCGCAAGATCAACGGCAAGTCGCCGACCGCCCAGCGGATGCTGAAGTACTCCTTCAACCTCCTCGACGACGGGCTGGTCGGCCAGCAGCTCTTCGCCGGCGAGACCACACGCCTGGCCTACATGACCGACGAGGCGCAGGAGGGTCGCGACCAGTTCCTCGAGAAGCGCGAGCCCGACTGGTCGCCCTACCCCTGGTACTACTGAGCCCGGCATGATGACGCGGTGAAGATCGACCTGACCGTCGCGGCGATCCCGGCGTTCGTCGGCGCCATGGCCGCGGAGTACGCCTGGCAGCGTGCGCACCCCGTCGAGCCCGGCACCCGGGCCGGGGACTACCAGCTGGCCGACACGCTCGCGAGCCTCAGCATGGGCGTCGGCAGCCTCGCCGCGCCCTACGTCGCCCGACGGCTGCTCGACCCCGTCACCCCCGGCGTCGGCCGGCACGGGCGCACGCTGCTCGCGCTGGGCGCGGCCACGGCGGTGCTCACCACGGTCGGTGACGTCGTACGCCGTCGGGTGCGCGACGGACGGCTGCCGGACCCCCAGACCGTGCCGGAGGCGGTGCGCGAGGTGCAGGAGGAGCTCGCCGGGCTCCGGCAGGGTCCGGCAGCGCGACCCACACCACGGGGCGAGGCGTCGCCGCTCCTGCGACGCACCCACGGCGCGCTGGCCGTCAGCGCCGTCGCGGCGACCGGCCTGGTCGCCTCGACGACCTGGGCCGCGATGACGGGCGGCAAGGTGCTGTTCGCCCGGTCACCGCTCGACCTCGGCCGCAGCCGGTGGGCCCTCGTGGCCGCCGTCCTGGGCTGGGACTTCATCTACTACTGGAACCACCGGCTCAGCCACGAGAGCCGCTGGCTGTGGGCGGTGCACGTGGTCCACCACTCCAGCGAGCGCTACAACCTCTCGACCGCACTGCGCCAGCCCGTCGCCGAGGGCGTCACGCTCGTCGTCCCCTACGGCCTGCTCGCGCTGGCCGGGGTGCGACCGGGGCTGATCGAGCAGGCGCGCGGCGTGAACCTGATCTACCAGTTCTGGATCCACACCGAGGCGATCAGCCGGCTGGGCTGGGTGGAGAAGATCTTCAACACCCCCTCGCACCACCGCGTGCACCACGGCTCGAACCGCGACTACCTCGACCGCAACCACGGCAGCATCCTCATCCTCTGGGACCGCCTCTTCGGCACGTTCGAGGAGGAGGACGAGCCGGTCGTCTACGGCCTCACGTCCAACATCGACTCCTACAACCCCGCGCGCATCGCGACCCATGAGTGGGCCGACATCGCCGCCGACGTGGCCGCGGCCGACACGTGGCACGACCGCTGGTCGTTCCTGCTGCGTCGCCCGGGGTGGGCCTACTCGCGCCGCGCGGCGGCGGGCGTCGCCTGAGGTCGCTGGTCGTCGAGCCGACTGGTAGGACTGGGGCATGCGAGTCGTGGTCCTCACCGGCGCCGGCATCTCGGCCGAGAGCGGGCTCTCCACCTTCCGCGACGCGGACGGTCTGTGGGAGGGGCACGACCCCATGCAGGTCGCCACCCCGGAGGCGTACGCCGACGACCCGGCGCTGGTGCAGAGGTTCTACGACGAGCGGCGCGCGGCCCTCGCGAGGGTCCGGCCCAACGCCGCCCACCACGCGCTCGCGCGGCTCGAGGAGGCGCTCGGCGACGACCTGCTCGTCGTGACGCAGAACGTCGACGACCTCCACGAGCGGGCGGGCTCGGCGCGGGTCCACCACATCCATGGCCGGCTCCGGTCGGCGTGGTGCACGAGCTGCGGCGCGCGGCACGAGTGGGACGGCCCGCTCGGCCACGGGCCGCCCTGTCCGGGCTGCGACGCGGCGAGCCTCCGGCCGGACATCGTCTGGTTCGGCGAGGTCCCCTACGGCATGGACGTCGTCGAGCAGGCGCTGTGGGACTGCGACCTCTTCGTCTCGATCGGCACCTCGGGCGTCGTCTACCCGGCGGCCGCGTTCGTGCACTGGGCGCGCGGCGCGACCCTCGAGCTCAACCTCGAGCCGAGCGCGGGAGCCAGCGACTTCGCCGAGTCCCGTCAGGGACCGGCCACCGAGCTGGTGCCGGCCTGGGTGGGCGAGCTCCTGGGAGACGCGCCGCCGCGCTAGTGCTGGGGGAGCCGCGGAAAGTGCAGCCGGACGTGGGTGCCTCGCCCCAACCGTGACTCGACCTCCACGGTGCCCCCGTGGCGATGCATGATCTCGCGGACGATGCCCAGGCCCAGGCCGGTGCCGGGGCGGCGGAGGGCGTCCTCGTTGGTGGAGCGGAACAGTGGCAGGAAGAGGTTGGCCCGGTCGGCCTCGGAGATGCCGATCCCCTCGTCCTTGCACCCGAAGACGACGGTCCCGTCGTCGCGGTGCTCGAGGCCGACCCAGATCTCGTGGCCGCTGTCGGAGTACTTCACGGCGTTGTCGACGAGGTTGGTCACGGCGCTGGCGATCTCCCGCGGATCGGCGAAGACGATCGCCTCGCGGGTGTCGCCGACGAGGTGGAGGGTGACCCCGGCCTTGTCAGCGACGGCCGTCATCGACCCCAGGGTCTCCTCCACGATGGGGAGCAGGTCGATGCGCTTCATGCTCGGCGGGTGCTGCGGGTCGCTGACCCGCGACAGCATCGCCAGTCCCTCGAGCAGGTCGCCGAGCCGTTCGGTGCCGCGCAGGATCGCCTGGGCGCGGCGGCGGTCGCGCTCGTCCGCGATCTCGCTGGTGGACAGGAACTCGGCGTTGGCGGCGATCACCGTCATCGGGTTGTTGATCTCGTGGGTGAGCTCGCGGAGGAACCGGTGCCGCGCCTCCTCGAGCTCGCGCAGCTCCTCCAGCAGCCGTCGCTCGCGCTGGGTGGCGTGGGCGTTGGCGATGGCCCGGCCGAGGTCGTGCCCGAGCTCGAGCGCCGCGACCCCCTCACCGTCGGTCCAGCGACGCGAGCCCGTCCGGCGCGCGGCCATGAGCATGCCGAGCACCTCGTCCTCCACGCCCACCGGCGCCACCACGACGGCCTCGAAGCCCGCGGCGAGCAGCGCCTGTCCGAACCAGTCCGAGTGGGCGGCGTCGAGCCGGGCGTCCCCCCAGATGTGGTCGGGCTCGATGATCAGGACGCGTTGGGCGGCCCATGCCCGGGCGGCAGCGGCGTCGAGGGCCTGGCGGACCTCCGGCGCCATGTCCAGGCCCAGGCTGTCGTGGGTCTCGTCGCCGTGGTCGAGGAAGATGTGGATCTCCAGCTCGTCGACGGACAGCGCCCCGAGCAGGGTCGTACGCGCCTCCCGCAGGAGGTGGCCGACGTCGTGGCGGGCCGGGTTGGACCGCGCGAGGCGACGCACGGCGCGGATGACCCGCATGTGGTCGGCGTACTCCTCCCGCTCGATGAGGGTGACGACGGAGAGCAGCGTCAGGGTGAGCTCGTCAGAGATCTCCAGCAGGCGCTCCTTGTCCGGGCGCTGGAGGTCGGTCGGGACATCGAGGTAGAGCAGCGCGCGGAGGTCGCCGCGCTCGTCGGCGATCCGCGCGACGAGCATGTCCATCGCGCGCCAGCCCCCCTCGACGGGCGGCGCGGGGAGGTCGGGGATGACCAGGTCGGCGAGCAGGAGGTCACGCAGCGAGTCGGTGAAGTTCTCCTCGGGGACCCAGACGAAGTAGCCGAACGACTCGCCCGCGTCGAAGACGAGCTGCATGTCGGACAGCCGGGAGGCCGTGCCGAGCCGATCCTCGGCACTGGTGGTGTCGCCGTAGATCGCGACGAACTCCAGCAGCCCCTTGGGGCGTACCACCTCGATGGCGCACACGCTGAAGCCGGCGCGGGTGGCGGCATCGCGCGCCAGGGCGTGCATCAACGCCCGAGCACGGGCATTGCCCCAGCTCAGGTCGCGCGTGCGGCGCTCCGCCGACCGCCCCTGGTCCATGGCGCTCGTCCTCCCAACCTGGAGGGATCGTAGGCGCGGGACCCGACCTCCGGAAGTTTTTCCCCAGGTCTTGGCCGAGGGCGGTGGACGAACTGCCGGCTACAGCCCGTTCCGGCTGAAGTGCATGTAGTCCTTCGAGTAGCGCCAGGAGCCGCCCCACTCCCAGCCGATCCGGGCGAACGCGCGCACGACGGGTCCGTCGGGCGTGACCATCCCGGGGCGCAGGCGGGAGCGGTCCAGGTAGGCCGAGGCCAGCTCGGGCAGCACGACCGGTCCCTTGGCATAGGGGTTCTGGAACGAGTTGAGGTCGAGGGCCAGGCCGTAGGCGTGCTGGGAGAAGTAGGTCGCCCCGGTGGAGGGACGGCAGACGAAGGCACCGGTGCCGTTGCCGTCCCCGGTGCTCGGTGCGTCGGGGTCGTAGGCGCGCTCGATCCCGACCTGCTCCTGCGGGAAGCGCGCGCGGTAGAGGACGCCGAAGACCTGCACGATGTCGGCGGCCGCCGAGCGGTGGACCAGCAGCTCCCCTGTGTGGCGCCGACCGTCGAAGCCCCAGAAGGTGAGGCGCACCCACGCCAGGTCGGTCGCGGCAACGGGACAGCCCGGCTCCCAGCTCGACCGTCGGACCACGTGGCGCGGGGCCGGCGAGACGACCGAGCTGGCATAGCCACGTCCCGGGAGCATGCGTACGTCGTCGGGCAGGGTCCAGCGCCGCTCCCGCATGACGGGCGGCGTCGGGCGCACCTCGCCGTAGCCGGTGCCCGGGTCCTCGGGCAGCACGCGGGTGCCCAGCCAGGGCGGCGGGACGCTGCCGAAGCCGACGGCCGCCGCGGGCTGCGTGCCGTCCACCCGGGGCACCGCGACGCGTACGTCGTCGGGCGCGACCTGCACGGGCACCGCGGTGACCGTCAGGACCACCTGGAGCAGCGCAGCGAGCAACCCGGAGAGCGACACCCGGTCAACGTACGTCGGCGCCGGGGCTCAGCGGGAGCCACACGGTGAAGGTGGTGCCCACGCCGAGCTCCGAGCGGACCTCGACGGTGCCGTCGTGCCGCTTGACCACCCGCTCCGTGATGGCCAGCCCCAGGCCGGTGCCGGGCCGCTGGCGGGTCTCGATCCGGCTGGAGCGGAAGAAGGGGGTGAAGAGGTGGTCGAGGTCGGAGGGGTCGATGCCGATCCCGGTGTCCTCGCACGTCAGGCGGATGCCGTCCCTCGCCCCGACCCTCGCCGGCTCCAGGGAGACGCTCACCCGGCCGTCGGCGGGGGTGTACTTGATGGCGTTGGACACCAGGTTGGCGACCATCCGCTGCAGGCCGGACTCCTCCCCCGTGATGACCAGGTCGTCCACGATGCTGGTCTCGAGGGCCACGTCCGAGCTCGTCGCGACCGCCTCGAGGAAGTCGCACGCCTCGCGGGCCACCGACGAGAGGTCGACCGGCGCGAGCGGGAGGGCGCTGTCCGCGTCGCTCACGGTGGCGAGGGCCATCAGGTCCTCGATCATGGTCTCGATCCGCTGGGCCGACCGGTCGATGGCGGCGCGCGACTCGTCGGCCTGCGCATGGGCCGGGTCCTCGGCGAGCAGCTCGAGGTGCATCCGCAGGACGCTGACGGGGGTGCGCAGCTCGTGGGCCAGCGTGTTGACCATGTCGCGGCGGTGGTCGACCAGGTCGCGGAGCTGGGCGTTGAGGGTGCGTTCGCGCTCCATCAGCCGCGAGTCGAGGATCATGCTCGCCAGGTCGCTGGCCACCGCGTCCACGGCGTTGATCTCGGAGTCGATCCAGCGCCCGCCACCCGGCTTGCGTCCCAGACCCATGGTGCCCAGGTATTCGTCGCCCATCCCGATCGGCACGAGCAGCCACGACCCGAGGCCGCGACGGTGCATGAGCCGGCTCAGGACCTCGGGCGTGGGGACCGCGTGCTGCGCGACGACGCCCCACGTCTGGGTCGGTTCGACGACGAGGTGGCCACGCTTGAGCCACACGCGGCGCATCTGGTCCTCGAGCGTGGCGGCGTGGGGCTCGAGGTCGGGGGCCTCGTGGCCCGCGAGGAGGACGTGCACGGAGTCCACGGCCATGACCGCGAGCATGGCGTCCGACATCTGTGCGAAAAAGTCGTTCACGCCCATTCCGGGGCGGACGCTGTGCAGGGCCGTGCGGGCCTGCGTGAGCATCCGGACCTGCTCGCCGTAGAGCTCGCGCTCGACGATGCTGACCACCGCTTCGTACATCACGTGGACCTCGGCGTTGATCGCCGCGATCGTGGCGGCCGTCGGGCGCAGGCCCGACAGCGGCTCGTCGAGGTAGAGCAGGGCCCGCAGCTCGCCGGCGTCGCTCTTCAGGAGGCGCACCAGCTGGTCGTCCGGGTGCCAGGCGTCGGGCTCCTCGCTCCGGGGCCGGTCGGGGATGTGCCCGTACTCCGCGATCCAGGCGCGGTCGTCGTCCTCGAGCCTCTCGCCGGGGGTGTGGATCCACCCCTCGACGGACGTGCCGAGCGCAAGCAGCCGGTCGAGCATCAGGGGCGAGGCGCGTCCCAGCAGCTCGGCGCTGGCGGCGGGGTTGCCCGCGATGGCGACGAACTCCAGGAAGCCGTCGGAGCGCAGGGCCTCGATCGCGGACACGCGATAGCCCGATCGCCGCGCGACGTCCTCCGCGATGGCGTGCAGGACCGCGCGCTGGGCCTCATTGCCCCACGCCTGTCCACGCGGACGCGTCCACGTCCTGATGTCGTCCTGCACTACTGATCCCCCTGCGGCAACGACCGGCCGAGGCGAGGGTACGCCCGACCGGGGGGCTCCGGGAGCCACTTCGAGAGGATTGGCCGTACCCAGGTGACCCGCGGGTAACATAGCGGCCATGAAGCGTGAGATCTACGACGAGGACCACGAGGCCTTCCGCGCCTCCGTCAAGCAGTTCCTGGACCGTGAGGTCACCCCGCACCTGGAGACGTACGCCGACCACCACGGCCTCGACCGCGCCTTCTGGCTCGCGGCGGGCAAGCAGGGCTTCCTCGGCCTGGAGATCCCCGACGAGTTCGGCGGCTCCGAGGCCGGCGACTACCGCTTCAACGCGGTGCTGACCGAGGAGCTCGCCAAGGTCAACATGACCCTGCCGAGCTGCGTCGGCATCCACGCCGACATCACCGTCCCCTACCTCGTGCACCTCACCGACGACGAGCAGCGCGCGCGCTGGCTGCCCGGGTGCGCGTCCGGGGAGATCCTCACGGCGATCGGCATGACCGAGCCAGGCGGCGGCTCCGACCTGGCCAACCTCAAGACAACGGCCGTCCGCGACGGTGACGACTGGATCCTCAACGGCTCCAAGACCTTCATCACCAACGGCGGCTCCGCCGACCTCGTGCTCGTCGCGGCCCGCACCAGCCCGGAGAAGAAGGCCAAGGGCATCTCGCTCTTCGCGGTCGACACCACGCTGGACGGCTTCAGCGTCGGTCGGGTGCTCGACAAGGTCGGGCAGGACGAGTCCGACACCGCCGAGCTCGCCTTCGACAACGTCCGCGTGTCCGGCGCCGACCTCGTCGGCCCCCTCGACACCGGCTTCATCTCGATGATGCAGTTCCTGCCGCAGGAGCGCCTCGGCTCGGCCATCACCAACCTGGCCCACGCCAAGCAGATCCTCGAGGAGACGGTCCAGTACGCCAAGGACCGCCAGGCCTTCGGGCAGCCCATCGGGTCCTTCCAGAACACCCAGTTCCTGCTGGCCGACCTGGTCACCCGGGTCGACGTCACCCAGGCCTTCGTCGACCAGTGCGTCATCGCGCACACCAAGAAGGAGCTGACCCCGGTCGACGCGGCGAAGGCGAAGTGGTGGACCTCCCAGGTCCAGAACGACGTGCTCGACCACTGCGTCCAGGTCCACGGCGGCTACGGCTTCATGAACGAGTACCGGGTCGCCCGCGCCTGGCGCGACGCCCGCGTCACCAAGATCTGGGCCGGATCCAACGAGATCATGAAGATGCTGATCGGGCGCGACCTGGGGCTCTAGGCCCCACCCCAGCACAGCCTCACCTTCGTTGCACGGCGTACGACGCGGGGCGAGGATCAGGGGGTGAGCCTCGAGATCGGCACCGACGAAGATCCCCAGCACTTCCACGACGCCATGGGTGAGCACGTCGGCACGCGCCTGAACTGGTTGCGCGCGGCGGTGCTGGGAGCCAACGACGGCATCGTCTCGACGGCCGGCGTCGTGATGGGCGTGGCCGGCGCCACCTCCGACAGCACCGCGATCGTGATCGCCGGCATCGCGGCCCTGACGGCCGGTGCGCTGAGCATGGGGACCGGTGAGTTCGTGTCCGTCAGCACCCAGCGGGACTCCGAGAAGTCGCTCCTCGTCCTCGAGGCGCGCGAGCTCGACCAGATGCCGGAGACCGAGCAGCGCGAGCTGGCCAAGATGTACGTCGACAAGGGCCTCTCGCCGGAGACCGCCGAGCGGGTGGCGGCCGAGCTCACCGCGAACGACGCCCTGCGCGCCCACGCCGACATCGAGTTCGGCATCGACCCCGACAACCTGACCAACCCCTGGCACGCCGCCTGGGCGTCGATGGTCGCCTTCACGGTCGGCGCCCTGCTGCCGCTGCTGGTCGTCGCCTTCGTCCCCGCCGGCGTGCGGATCCCCGTCACGGTGCTGAGTGTCGTGGCGGCCCTCGCGCTGACCGGGTTCGTCAGCGCCCGCATCGGCTACAGCCCCCGGCTGCCCGCCGTCCTCCGCAACGTCTCGGGCGGCCTGCTCGCGATGGGCATCACCTACGCCATCGGCATGGTCGCCGGGGTGCAGCTCGGCTGACCCCGGTCAGCCGAGGGCAGCGACGATCTCGTTGACCTTGTCCTTGGCGTCACCGAACAGCATCTGCGTGTTCTCCTTGAAGAACAGCGGGTTCTGCACGCCGGCGTAGCCCGTGGCCATCGAGCGCTTGAAGACGATGACGTCCTTGGCCTTCCAGACCTCGACGACCGGCATCCCGGCGATCGGTGAGCTCGGCTCCTCCAGGGCGGCGGGGTTGACCGTGTCGTTGGCGCCGATCACGAGCACGACGTCGGTGTCGGGGAGGTCGTCGTTGATCTCGTCCATCTCGAGCACGATGTCGTACGGCACCTTGGCCTCGGCCAGCAGCACGTTCATGTGGCCGGGCAGGCGGCCGGCGACGGGGTGGATGCCGAACCGGACGTCGACGCCCTTCGCGCGCAGCTTGCGGGTCAGCTCGGCCACGGGGTACTGCGCCTGGGCGACGGCCATGCCGTAGCCGGGGGTGATGACGACCGACCCCGCGTCGGCGAGCAGCTCGGCGACGTCGCCGGCCTGGATCTCGCGGTGCTCGCCGTAGTCGCGGTCTCCCTCTGACCCACTGGCCAGGCTGCCGTCGGAGCCGAAGCCGCCGGCGATGACGCTGATGAAGGAGCGGTTCATCGCCCGGCACATGATGTAGCTGAGGATCGCACCGGAGGAGCCGACGAGCGCTCCGGTGATGATGAGCAGGTCGTTGCCGAGCATGAAGCCGGCCGCGGCCGCCGCCCAGCCGCTGTAGCTGTTGAGCATCGACACGACGACCGGCATGTCGCCGCCACCGATCGCGGCGACGAGGTGGAAGCCGAGCACCAGGGCGAGGACGGTCATCAGCGCCAGCGGGGCCATGCCGACCCAGCCGTCGGCGAGCATGAACCACACCATCAGCACGGCGGAGACGACGAGGATGCCCAGGTTGAGCTGGTGGCGCCCCGGCAGCGTCAGCGGGGACGACTTCATCCGCGCGCTGAGCTTGAGGTTGGCCACGATGGAGCCGGTGAAGGTCACGGCGCCGATGAAGACCCCGAGGAAGACCTCGGCGTTGTGCACCGAGTCCGAGCCGCCGGCTCCCCCTGAGAGGTCCGCCACCTCGATGTAGGTGTTGTAGCCGACGAGCACCGCCGCGAGGCCGACGAAGCTGTGCATCATCGCGATCAGCTCGGGCATGCCGGTCATCTCGACGGTCGACGCGAGGCGGATGCCGATCATGGCGCCCACCGTCATCGCGACCAGGATGATCACCAGGCCGACCCAGATCGAGGACCTGTCGGCGATGAGGTCGTCGTTGAGGTAGTCGAGGACGAGCAGGAGCGTGGAGACCAGCGCCAGCGCCATGCCGGCCATGCCGAACTGGTTGCCGCGCCGGGCCGTCTCGTGCTTGCTCAGGCCGGCGAGCGCGAGGATGAAGAGGAGCGCGGAGAGGATGTAGGCGCCCGTCACGAAGGAAGCCACGTGCTCAGCCCTTCTGGAACATGTTGAGCATCCGCCGGGTGACGAGGAAGCCACCGAAGACGTTGATGCTGGCGAGCAGGATGGCCACTGCGGCGATGATCTGGACCGCGAGGTTGTCGACGGGCGCCTGGAGGACCGCGCCGACGACGATGATCCCGCTGATCGCGTTGGTGACGCTCATGAGCGGCGTGTGCAGGGCGTGGTGGACGTTGCCGATGACGTAGAAGCCGATGACCACGGCGAGCACGAAGACCGTCAGGCTCGGCAGGAAGCTCGCGGGCGCGAGCGTGGCGAGCGCGAGGAAGACCACGGCGGCCAGCCCGGCGGCGTACATCCGGCGGCGCGGGTCCACCTCCTTCGGCGGCGCCTGCTCGACCGGCAGCACCGCGGTGGCCTGCGCCGGCGCGGCGGAGACCTGCACGGGCGGCGGCGGCCACATCGTCGCCCCGTCGCGCGTCACGGTGATGCCGCGCTGGATGACGTCGTCCATGTCGAGGGTGAGCCGGCCGTCCTTCTCGGGGGTCAGCAGCTTGAGCAGGTTGACGATGTTGGTGCCGTAGAGCTGGCTGGTCTGCGCGGCGAGCCGACCGGCGAGGTCGGTGTAGCCGAGGACCGTGACGCCGTTGGCGGTCACGACCCGCTCGTCCTTGACGGTGGCGGCGACGTTGCCGCCGTTGGCGGCGGCCATGTCGACCACGACCGTGCCGGGCGCCATCGCGGCGACCGTCTCGGCGGTGATCAGCTGGGGTGCGGGGCGGCCGGGGATCAGTGCGGTGGTGATGACGATGTCGGCGGCGCGCGCCTCCTCGTCGTACATCGCAGCGGTGGCGGCCTCCTGCTCGGCGGTCATCTCCTTGGCGTAGCCGTCGGAGGAGACCTCCTGCTCCATGTCGACGGTGACGAACTGCGCGCCCATCGACTCGACCTGCTCGGCGACCTCGGGGCGTACGTCGAAGGCGCGGACGATCGCGCCCAGCGATCCGGCCGCGCCGATGGCGGCGAGTCCGGCGACACCGGCGCCGACGACGAAGACCCGCGCCGGCGGCACCTTGCCCGCGGCGGTGACCTGGCCGGTGAAGAGCCGGCCGAACTCGTGGGCGGCCTCGATCACCGCGCGGTAGCCGGCGACGTTGGCCATCGAGGACAGCACGTCCATCGACTGCGCGCGCGAGATGCGCGGCACGGCGTCCATCGCGAGGCCCGTCACGCCTGCGGCGGCGAGGCGCTCGACCAGCTCGGGGCTGCGGGCCGGTGCCAGCAGGGCGATGACCGTGGCGCCGGTGCGGAGCCGAGCGATCTCGTCGTCGGTGGGGGCGTTGACCTTCACGACGACGTCGCTGCCCCACACGTCGGCACCCGTGCCCACGGCGACACCGGCATCGGCGTACGCCGTGTCGGGCTGGTCCGCGGCGACGCCGGCCCCTGCCTCGACCACGACGTCGTAGCCGAGAGCGGCGAGCTGCGCGGCGGTCTTCGCCGTCGCTGCCACCAGCGTCTCGCCGGGTCGTGACTCACGTGGGATGCCGATGCGCACTGCTGCCTCCTGGGTGGGGGCTCGGGTCCTGGTCGGGACCAGAGCGGCGTGCGGGCCGGGGCACAAGGTATCGAACGCGGGCCGCGTGTCACCGGTGTCTCAGGTGGCGCGCGTCACGCGTCGAGGCATCCGTCCCGTCCGACGGCTCCGTCAGCTCCCGCCGGCGATCCACTGGTGGGGGGTCATCGTGTCGGCGGGCTCGGCCTGCTTCTTGGCCCCGTCGCTCGAGCTCGGCCTTGTCCCGTCGCGCGGTCGCGGCGGCCTCCCGCGCTTCCGCCAGGGCCACCTCTTTCGAGGTCACGGTCGATCGGCGACGGAAGATCCTCATGGCTCGAGGTACGGCGCTCGGCGACGTCCCGTCGCCGACATGGAGGCGCCTTGACCACGGACTCATGCCGGATCCCGGTTTCTCCTCCGATGCCCCGGCGACCTCAGCACGGGCACCTCGAGGATCGATCGAGGAGCGCTGCACACCTGTGGCCCCGCCGGATCAGTGCGGCGGGGTATGGGGCGGGGTCATGGTCGGCGGGGCTGCGGGATCCGTGGTGGGCCTGGTGGATCCAGTGCGGTGCTGCCGGACTGGTCTCGCCGGAACCGGTGGCCGTGGGGGCTGGTCCACATGAAGACGCCGGGGTCGACCATCCGGTAGTGCCAGGCGGTGTGGGTCTTGAGGCGGTGGTGGAACCGGCACAGGGCGGCCAGGTTCGCGGTGCTCGTGGGGCCGGGTTGAGGTCGGCCTTCGGCTGCGGCGGTGTGGTCGTGCTCGATGACGTGGTCGACGTCGCAGCCCCGCGCCGGCCTGCCGCACCAGGGGAAGACGCAGGTGCGGTCTCTGAGGATGACGTGCTCGCGGATCCGGTCGGGGATCGCGTACGCCGGCGTGAACCGGACGACGTTGAGGTCGATGACGGGCTTGATCGTGACCCTGGTCCGGGAGTCGCCGCACCAGGACTGAAGCTGCTCGAGCAGGACGAGCCGCTGGCCTTCCTCGAGCCGACCGGTCGACCCGAACACCGTCTGACCGCCATCGACTGAGGCAGCGGCGAAGTGGGCGTGGAGCACGACTTCCCGGGCGGCCGGGAGCCCGTCGTGGCCCTTGGCCCCGCTCTTCCCCTGGGTGAACAGGTCGAGCGCGGTCTGGGTGCGGGCCAGGTCGCCGAGCGCCTTCGCGCGACGGGCGTTGAGGGACAGCTCGGACCCGAGCGCCTTCTGTGTCGCAGCACCGTGG
>NZ_JAOPWY010000187.1 GCF_025965415.1 Nocardioides sp. | reverse complement strand
GCCGGCACGGTGTTCACCGCGCCCTCCCCGGCGGCTGCGGCCGGCTCGCGCCAGGAGTTCCTCACCGGCGTCGCCGTCGGAGCCGGCCTCGTGGTGCTCGGCGTCATCGTCGGAGGCGTGTTCCCGTCGAGGCGGGCGCAGATCGCCCTCCTCAGGACAAGCGGCCGCTGAGGCGATGACCGACCTGACCGTCGACTCGACCGCGCGCGCCCAGGCCGCCGCCGTACGCTCCGGTGCGATCTCGGCGCGCGAGCTGCTGGAGCTGCACCTGGCCCGCATCGGCGAGCGCAACCCCGAGCTCAACGCGATCGTCTCGCTCGACGAGGACCGCGCGCGTGCGGCCGCCGCGACGGCTGACGAGGCCCTGGCGTCGGGTGCCGACGTCGGTCCGCTGCACGGCCTGCCCTTCGCGGTGAAGGACACGCATGCGCTCGAGGGCTGGCGCACGACCTACGGGTCGCCGATCTTCGCCGACTCCGTGGCCGACCACGACGACCTCCTGGTCGAGCGCGTCCGGCGGGCCGGCGCGGTCTTCGTCGGCAAGACCAACGTGCCGGAGTTCGCGGCCGGGTCGCACACCTTCAACACCGTCTTCGGCGTCACCCGCAACCCCGTCGACCCGACCCGGTCGGCCGGCGGGTCCAGCGGGGGAGCGGCGTCCGCGCTCGCCTCCGGCATGGTGCCGCTCGCCGACGGCTCCGACATGGGCGGCTCCCTGCGCAACCCCGCGTCGTTCTGCGGTGTGGTCGGCCTCCGGCCGTCGCTGGGACGGGTGCCGGAGTGGCCGCTCTACAACCAGTGGGAGAGCACGTCCGTCGGCGGCCCGATGGCCCGCAACGTCGGCGACCTCGCCCTGCTCCTCTCCGTCCTCGCCGGGCCCGACCCGCGCGCTCCGCTGGCACTCGGCGACTCCGGGTCGAGCTTCGCCCCACCGGTGGTCCCGGCCCCGCTGGCCGGGCTGCGGGTGGCCTGCTCGGTGGACCTGGGCGGCTCGCTCGTCGTCGACCACGCGGTCGCGGACGTCGTACGAGCCACCGCGGCCCGGCTCTCCGACGCGGGCGCGACGGTCGTGGAGGCCCAGCCGGACCTGTCCCTCGCCGACGACACCTTCCGCACGCTGCGGGCGTGGCACTTCCAGGCGAAGTTCGCCGCGCTGCTGGCGGAGCACCCGACGTCGTTCAAGCCCTCGCTCGAGGCCAACATCCGCGCGGGGGAGTCGCTGACCGGCGCCGACGTCGCGCGGGCCTACACCCAGCGCACGACCCTGTCGGAGACCATGCGGATGTTCTTCGGCGACCACGACGTGCTGCTGCTGCCGACCTCGCAGGTGCCGCCGTTCCCGGTGGAGCAGGAGTTCCCCGAGACGATCAACGGCCGCCGGAAGCCCGACTACTTGGCCTGGATGCGCTCGGCGTGGGCCATCACCGTCACCGGCTGCCCGGCGATCTCCGTGCCCGCCGGCACCACCGCCGACGGCCTGCCGATCGGGGTCCAGCTGGTCGCGAGGCACGGCTCCGACGGGCGGCTGCTCGAGGTCGCCGCAGCGGTCGAGGCACTGCTCGCGGGCTGACCCGCGGTAGTCCGCGTCAAAGAGCTCCTCCCGGCGGCCCTGCAACGAGTCAATGGACACGGACCATCCACGCGGCGCCACGCGCGGCCTGTGCACAGAATTGTGGAAAAACCTCGACCAGCTGGGGATGAACCGGGCCGCGCTGGGGACGACGCGCCGGAACCCGAAGTATGTGGAAGAACTTCCGCCGGAGCTCTTGCGGGCCGTGTGATCCAGGGCATAGAACTCTCCCTACGCAGCCCCGCAAGGGGAGGCGCGATGGCCCAGGAAGAATGGTCCACACGACGGGAACCGGTTCGCCGGGGAACGAAGCGGCCGCCGGGTGATGCGGCGGCCGGGACCGGACAGACGAGGCGATCGACCGGGAGCATCACACCGACCGGTCAACCGAAGGGCCCTTGTTGCTCATACCAACGAGGGCCCTTCACCTATTTCCCGCCGCGCCTGTGTGCACATGTCTTGCCGAAGGTAGGGCGCTTCGTCGGCAGATCCTGCCGTGGTCGCGGCCACGTCCACCTCGGTTGAATCGACCCCATGGCGCACACCTCCCGACGGATCAGGATCGGCATCGACACCGGTGGCACGTTCACCGACGTGGTGGCCTTCGACGAGGACTCGGGGGAGCTCGTCACCACCAAGACCCCGAGCACCCCGGGCAACCCGGCCGACGGGTTCATCGCCGGCATCGAGAAGATCCTGGGCATCGTCGGCGCCGAGGGCAGCGACATCACCGCGGTCTCCCACGGCACGACGGTGGCGACCAACAAGCTGCTCGAGGGCAAGGTCGAGGCGCTCGGCTTCATCACGACCGAGGGCTACGAGTTCATGCTCGAGATCGCCCGGCAGTCCGTGCCCGACGGCTACGGCAACTCCTACTTCTGGGTCAAGCCCGACCGCATCGTGCCGGCCGACCGGGTCCGCACCGTCGGCGGCCGCCTGGACTTCACCGGTGCCGAGATCCGCCCCTTCGACGAGGACGCCGCCGTTGCCGCCGCGCGGTGGTTCAAGGCCCAGGGGATCGCCACGATCGGCGTCTGCCTGCTGCACGCCTATGCCGACGACGCACACGAGCTGCGGATGCGCGAGATCCTGCGCCGCGAGCACCCCGAGGCGATCGTGTCGATCTCCAGCGAGGTGCTGAGGGAGTACCGCGAGTACGAGCGCGCGATGACCACGCTGGTCGACGCGGCGGTCAAGCCCAACGTCAGCCGCTACGTCACCAACATCCAGGACCGGTTGCACGGCTTCACCGGCTCGGCGCACGGCGACCGGGGGCCCATCCCGTTCTACGTGATGAAGTCCAACGGCGGCGTCCTGTCCGCCGACGAGGTCGTGCACCAGCCGATCACCACCGTGCTCTCCGGACCGGCGGCCGGTGCCCTCGGCGCCGCGCTGATCGCCAAGGTCGCCGGCTTCCCCAGGATCCTCACCTGCGACGGCGGCGGCACGTCGACCGACGTCTCGGTCGTCCTCGACGGCGAGCCCACGCTCACCACCGAGGGCACCGTCGGCGCCTACCCCAGCAAGATCCCGATGATCGACGTCGTCACCGTCGGCGCGGGCGGCGGCTCGATCGCGTGGCTCTCCCCGGAGGGGACCCTCAAGGTCGGCCCGCACTCGGCCGGCGCCGACCCCGGTCCGCTCTGCTACGGCAAGGGCGGCACCCAGCCCACCATCACCGACGCCCACGTGACCCTCGGCCGGATCCCACCCCACCTGCTCGGCGGCGAGATCCCGCTCGACGTGGAGGCCGCCCGCCGCGGCATCGCCGACCTCGCCGACCAGCTCGGCCTCGACTTCGAGAAGTGCGCCACCGGGATCCTGGAGATCTCCGCCTGGAACCAGGCCAACGCGCTGCGCCAGGTGAGCGTCAAGCGTGGTCTCGACGTGCGCGACTTCATGCTGACCACCTTCGGCGGCTCGGGCTCGCTGCTGGCCTGCCGGCTCGTCGACATCCTCGACCTGGCGGGAGTCGTCGTACCTCCCAACCCCGGCAACGTCAGCGCCTTCGGGCTGCTGACGGTCGACGTCAAGAACGACTACGTCCAGACCCACGTCGCCAAGGAGTCCGCGCTCGACCACGCGGCCGTGCAGGCGATCCTCGACACCCTCACCGACCGGGCGCGCGAGGCGCTCGACAAGGAGGGCTTCGGGGCCGCCGAGCACCAGTTCCACCGCACGATCGACGTGCGCTACGTCGGACAGGCCTACGAGGTGCGCGTCGCCGCCCCCGAGGGCGTCGTCGACGCGGCGTACGTCGAACAGGTCGCGGACGCGTTCCACGCCGACCACCGCCAGCTCTACGGCTACGACTTCCGCGGCGACCCCACCCAGCAGGTCGAGTGGGTCAACCTCCGCGTCACCGGCATCGGGCCGATCACCCGCCCGGAGATCCCCAGGCTGGGCGCCTCGCCGGTCGAGGGCGGGCGGAGCCCGGTCACGAGGCCCGTCTGCTTCGACCCGGAGCAGGGCTACGTCGACACCCCCGTCATCTGGCGGGGCGACCTCGGCGCCGGCGACACCTTCGCCGGTCCCGCCATCGTGGAGGAGTTCGGCTCCACCATCCCCGTCCACCCCGGCTTCGAGGTCCGGGTCGACGACTGGGCCAACCTCGTGATCCGCAAGACCCAGGAGGCCGCGCGATGAGCAGCACTGCAGTGGACCCGGCGTACGTCACCGCCAGGCCGGTCAACCCGGCCGGCCTGCCGACGGCCTACGAGCACGGCGGACGCCTGACGGCCGAGGGCACGTCGGTCGACCCGATCCTCGTCGAGATCGTCCAGGGCACCCTGGCCAGCGTCGAGATGGAGGTTGAGACCGCCATCGGCCGCACCAGCCGCTCGCCGATGATCCGCGACGCCCACGACTTCCGCGCCGGCATCCACGACCGCCAGCTGCGCAAGCTCACCGGTCGCTCCTACAGCGCCCTGGTGCACCCGATCGTGCGCGACTTCCCGCTGGCCGAGATGCGCGAGGGCGACGTCTTCTTCCACAACGACGTCTACGAGTCGGAGGGCGGCATCGGCCACCTGCCCGACCTCTGCGTGACCGTCCCGGTCTTCCACGAGGGCGAGGTCGTGGCCTTCGTGCAGGCCTTCGGCCACCACGACGACATCGGCGGCGCCTGCCCGGGCTCGATGCCCAGCGGCGCGACGAGCGTCTACGAGGAGGGGCTGGCGGTCCCGCCGATCAAGCTGTGGGACGCGGGCGTGCCCAACCGGGCCGCGCTGCGGATCATGACCCGCAACTCGCGCATGCCCGACAGCCTGGCCGCGGACCTCGACGCGGAGTGCTCGGCGTGCCTGATGGGCGCGCGCCGGCTCAGCGAGCTGTTCGAGCGCTACGGCCGCGAGGCCATCGAGACCGCCTTCGACGCGATCCTCGACACCACCACCGAGACCTACCGCCGCGAGATCCTCTCCAAGATCCCCGACGGCACCTACGTCTGGGAGGACTACGCCGAGCACGACGGCGTCGACGAGCCGCAGCTGCACACCCAGCGGATCACCCTGACCAAGGTCAGCGACGCCCCGGCCGACCCCGAGAACGGGCGCCCGGCCGGGCCCCGCCTGATCATCGACTTCACCGGCACCAGCGCCCAGGCCAAGGGACCGATCAACCACTGCGGTGACTACGTCGGCGGCAACTTCCTCAAGAAGTGGCTCGCGCCGATCCTGCGCAACCTCGCCGACACCCCCGAGCGGATGGCCGAGCTCGACGTCAACGAGGGCATCGTTCCCCTCATCGAGATGCGCTTCCCCGAGAAGGGCACGCTGCTCACCCCGATCCACCCCGGCCCGACCAACGCCCGCACGTTCGTGATCCTGCGACTGCTCGGCGTGCTCGCCGGCGTCGTGGCGAAGGCCGTCGACGGCAAGATGCCGGCCGACCAGGAGACGATCCGCTACACCGGCGTCTACGGCAAGGACCTCGACGGCAACGACTACCTCATGCGCGAGGTGCTCGGCGGCGGCTCCGGCGGGCGCTACTACGCCGACGGCGAGGACACCATCCACGTCGTGCCCGACTCGCGCAACCTGCCCACCGAGTTCACCGAGTCGCGCTTCCCCTTCATCGTCGAGCGCCTCGGCCTGGCCGTGGACTCCGGCGGCGCCGGCCAGTTCCGCGGCGGCCTGGGCTACGAGAAGCAGATCCGGATGCTCAAGGACGCCCACTTCATGTCCATCGCGGACCGCTCGATCCTGGCCTGCTGGGGCGTGCGCGGCGGCCGGGCCGGCGCACCGTTCCAGGTCGTCATCGACCCGGGCGGCCCCGACGAGCGCGAGGTCGACGCCCTCGCCGACGCCGAGCCGATCAGGGCCGGGCAGGTCGTCCGCATCCGTACGACGGGTGGCGGCGGCTGGGGCGACCCGTTGGCCCGCGACCCCGAGCTCGTCGTGCGCGACGTGGTCTGGGGCAAGGTCTCGACGGCGGCCGCACTGCGCGACTACGGCGTCGTGCTGACCGGCTCGACCGACGCCGGCGACCTCGCCTTCGACGCGTCCGCGACCGACGCCGAGCGGTCCGGCCGGGCCGCCTGGAGCCGGGAGGACGACGCGTTCTTCGACCGCGGTCCGGGCTATGCAGCGCTGGCCGACGGGGCGACGCACGCCGACGTCGACCGGATCTGATCCGTGCGCGTCGCGCTCCTCGGCGGCCACGGGAAGACCGGCCGTGCGGTCGCCGAGGCGCTGACCGCACGGGGCGTCGACGCGGTGCCCCTGGGGCGTGCGGACTGGCCGGACCTCGCGGCCGCGGTCACCGGCTGCGACGCGGCGTACGTCATCGCCCCCAACCTCCACCCCGACGAGCCGGCGTACGTCGCTGGTGCGCTGGCCGCGCTGACGCGGGCCGGGGTCGCGCGGGTCGTCTACCACTCGGTCGCCTCGCCCTACGCGCCTGCGATGCCGCACCACGTCGGCAAGGCGCGCAGCGAGGACCTGGTGCGCCGCAGCGGCCTCGACTGGACGATCCTCCAGCCCGGCGCCTACCTGCAGAACCTCGACCGGACCGGCCCGCTCGAGGTGCCCTACTCGCCGGACGTCCCCTTCGGCTTCCTCGACCTCGCCGACCTCGGGCGCGCCGCGGCCGTCGTCCTCACCCAGCCCGGCCACGGCGGAGCGACGTACGAGCTCGCGACCCGCGTCGCGACGGTGCGGGAGCTGGCCGAGGAGGCGGGTGTGCCGGTGAGGCAGGTGCCGGACCCGGGGATCCACCCGTGGCTGAGCGCGATGTTCGCCTACTACGACGACCACGGGCTGCCGGTCGGCACGCGGGTGCTCGAGGCGCTGCTGCGATGACCTCGCTCACAACCACTGACCTCGCTCAGCAACCACCGGGTACCCGGTGGTTGCTGAGGTTCAGGCCCGTTGCAACGGGTGGGAACCGCACGAAGAGGACTGAAAGGTGAGACGGGGGCCCTGAGTCACGATCGGGCAACATCCGTTGCCGCGAGACCGCGTCGGGCAGATGCTTCGTGGATGGGACGGGGGATCGTGCTGGCGCTGGTCGTCGCGCTGACCGGGTGCGGCGACGTGGACAGCGGCGGTGCAAGCCCGGGGAAGCCGGCCGCGTCCCCGACGGCGGCCCTGCCGGCCGAGGGTCGGGTCCGGACGGTGACCACCGTCCTCGACCAAGGTGACGGGCCGGTGATGTGCCTCGGCGGCATCGCCGACTCCCTCCCTCCGCAGTGCGACGGCCCGGACGTCGCCGGCTGGGACTGGGACGACCACCCCGAGCACGAGTCGGCGGACGGCGCCCGGTGGGGCGAGTTCACGCTCGTCGGCGCGTGGGACGGAAGGACCTTCACGGCGACCGAGGTCGAGCCGGTCGAGCCGCTCGACGGACTGCAGAACGTCGGGGGGCTCGATCCGCCGGAGACGGACCCGCCCACAACTCCGTGCGAGGAGCCGGACGGTGGGTGGACGGTGGTCGACCCGGCGACCACCAACACCACCGCTCGAGGCCGGGCCACACGGGTGGCGGAGGCCCTGCCTGACTACGGGCTGACCTGGATCGACCAGTCGATCAACCCGCGCTGGGAGGACTGGCAGCAGCTGGTGGCCGGCCAGTGGACCGGCTCCTCGCTCGAGCTGGAGCAGGCGATGAACGACCCAACCCACATGATCCTCAACGTCGGCGTCACCGACGACCTCGCTCGCGCGGAGGCGGCGGTCAGGGAGGTCTGGGGCGGTCCGCTCTGCGTCTACGAGCTCGCCAACACCATCGAGCGCCTGCGCGAGGTCGCCGAGGAGCTGAGTGACCTGCCCGGCGCCCTCGGTCCGCAGTTCGGCACGATCAGCAACCGCGTCGACCTGCCGGTCGTCCACGACGACGGCTCGGTCCAGGCCTGGGTCGACGAGGAGTACGGCCCGGACGTGGTGGAGGTGACCTCGGTCCTCGAGTCGGTGGAGTGAGCGTCAGGGCTCGATGAGCCCCGCCCGGATCGCACAACGGATCAGCTCCACCCGGTCGCGCATCCCCAGCTTGGCGAGGATGTTGGCGAGATGGCTCTCGACGGTCTTGAGCGCGATGGTGAGGTCGCGGGCGATCTCCCGCGACGACCGGCCCTCCGCGATCAGCTTGATCACATGGTCCTCGCGCGCGGTCAGCACCGAGGCCGGCACCCGCTCACCGCGGCGCAGGCGGTCGAGGTAGTCGCGCACCAGCGTGCTCTCCGCGCCGGGGTAGAGGAATGTCTCACCGCGCATCGCCGCCCGGCAGGCGCCGACCTCGGTGGCAACGCCACGGCCGTCGCTGCGGGAGCCCACGCGGTCGTGCTCGGCATCGCGGCCAGGGCGGGGGAGCCGATCAGCTTCTGGGGCTTCACCAAGTACGGCGTGGTGGTGACCGTTGCGACCCTGCTCGTGGCGTGGTCCTTCGTCTACCTCAGGTACGTCGCCCTGGCGTGTGGCCCACCCGCCGGAGGATGTCGTCGACCACCTCGGTCAGCGGACGGGTCGCGTCGATGCCGACCCCCGAGCGGGGGACGTCCTCCGCGGTCCGGTGCAGCCGCAGCACCAGGTCCCGCTCCTCGGGACGCGCACCCCACTCGTCCGCAGGTCGGCGGTCCAGCCGCTCTACCAGCGTCGCGGCATCCACCTCGAGGACGAACACGTCGTCGAAGAGGTCGACGAAGGCGGGGAAGTTCCTCGAGCCGCCGCAGAAGAAGGTCAGCGGACGGGAGCGGTCGGCGACGAGCTCACGGACCAGCGCGACGTCCCAGACGTGGTGCTCGTGCCGCGCGCCGGGGAGCGGCTCGCCGGTGAGCGGGTCTCCCTGGTAGGCCAGCCGGCGGTCGCCGTGGACCACGTGGCGGCCCCGGCGCTCCAGCTCTGTGGCGACCGAGGTCTTGCCCGTGCAGGAGACGCCCTCGACGAGGTAGGTGCGCTCACCCATGCCACCAGTATCAAACATTGCCAGTGAAGGGCCGCGTTGTTGGCCGAAAGTGCCGTGGGGTCGGTGTGAACGCCGACACTAGGGTCGAGCGCATGAGGGTCCTGCTCGCACTCGGTGGCAACGCCATGACGAACGCCGAGGGGCGGGCGCGTCCGGAGGACCAGATCACCGCCGCCCGGACGGCGATGGCCGCCGTCGCCGGCCTGCTCGAGCACGACCACGAGGTCGTCATCACGCACGGCAACGGCCCCCAGGTCGGCAACCTCCTCGTCAAGAACGAGCTGGCCGCGGGCGTCGTACCGCCCGTCCCGCTGGACTGGTGCGGCGCGCAGACCCAGGCCACCCTCGGGTTCGTCCTGATGGACGCGCTCGACCAGGAGCTCGCCGTCCGCCACGTCGACCGGCGCAGCGCTGCGCTGGTGACCCGCACCCTCGTCGACCCGGACGACGAGGGCTTCACGACGCCGACCAAGCCCATCGGACGACACCTGCCGGAGGCCGAGGCCAGGCTGCTGATGGGCCACGGCGAGACCTGGGAGGACCGCGGCGAGAAGGGCTGGCGTCGCGTCGTCGCCTCGCCCGAGCCGCTGGAGATCCTCGACGCGCCCGCGGTGCTCGCGCTGATCCGCGCCGGCTTCGTCGTGGTCGCCAACGGCGGTGGCGGCATCCCGCACGTACGCCGTCCCGACGGGTCGCTGGCCGGCGTCGAGGCGGTCATCGACAAGGACCTGGGCGCGGCCCTGCTCGCGCAGACGACCGAGGCCGACGTCCTCGTCATCGCCACCGACGTCCCGAACGCCGTCATCCGCTGGGGACAGCCCGACGCCGAGCCGCTCGGCCGGCTGACGGTCGACGAGCTGCGCCGCCACGCCGCGGACGGACACTTCGCCTCGGGCTCGATGGGCCCCAAGGTCGACGCGGTCTGCCGCTTCGTCCAGGCCACCGGCAGCACCGGCGTCATCACCAGCCTCGACCAGATCACCGCAGCGGTCGCCGGCGAGGCCGGCACCGTCGTACTTCCCAGTCCTCAGAACTGAAAGGAACCACTGCCATGACCGCCACTCCCTCCGCCATCGAGGTCCGCAAGGTGCCGATCCACTCGGTGGCCGACGCCTCCGAGCTCACCAAGCTCATCGACGACGGCGTCATCGCGGCCGACCGCGTCTTCGCGATCATCGGCAAGACCGAGGGCAACGGCGGCGTCAACGACTACACCCGGATCATCGCCGACCGGGCCTTCCGCGAGGCGCTCGTCGCCAAGGGGGCCGACCCCGAGCAGGTCAAGGGCGTGCCGATCGTGTGGTCCGGCGGCACCGACGGTGTCATCAGCCCGCACGCCACCATCTTCGCGACCACCGACGTCGCGGAGGACGACCCGTCGCGCGAGGAGATGCGGCTGACCGCCGGCTTCGCGATGAGCGAGCCGCTCCTGCCCGAGGAGATCGGCTACACCGCGATGATCGAGAAGGTCGCGGCCGGCGTGAAGGTCGCCATGGAGCGCGCCGGGATCACCGACCCCGCCGACGTGCACTACGTCCAGACCAAGACCCCGCTGCTCACCATCCACACGATCCGCGACGCCAAGTCGCGCGGCAAGACGGTGTGGACCGAGCACACCCACGAGTCGATGGACCTCTCCAACGGCACCACCGGCCTCGGCATCGCCGTCGCGCTGGGGGAGATCGAGATGCCCACCGACGCCGACGTGATGCACAACCGCGAGCTCTACTCCTCGGTGGCCTCCTGCTCCTCGGGCGTCGAGCTCGACCAGGCGCAGATCGTCGTCGTCGGCAACGCGTTGGGAGTCGGCGGCCGCTACCGCATCGGCCACTCGGTGATGAAGGACGCGCTGGACGCCGACGGCATCTGGGAGGCCATCCGCACGGCCGGCCTCGACCTGCCCGAGCGCCCGCGCACCAGCGACCTCGACGGCAGGCTGGTCAACGTGTTCCTCAAGTGCGAGGCCAGCCAGGACGGCACGGTCCGCGGCCGCCGCAACGCGATGCTCGACGACTCCGACGTGCACTGGCACCGCCAGATCAAGGCGTGCGTCGGTGGTGTCACCGCGGCCGTGACCGGGGACCCCGCGGTCTTCGTGTCGGTCTCCGCGGCCCACCAGGGTCCCGAGGGTGGCGGCCCGGTCGCCGCGATCGTCGACCTCGGCTGACCGCTTCCACCGTTCCACCCGTCCCTCACGGCGGGGCCGGCAGGACACTGTCGGTCCCGCGTGATGGGGTGTGGTCCGTGAGTACGTCGACCCGCTACCGGCTGGTGCGCCCCGACCGCGAGGTCGTGGTGCCCGAGCTCGACGAGCACCAGCAGCGGGTGGTCGACCACGAGGGCGGGCCGCTGGTCGTGCTGGCGGGGCCCGGGACGGGCAAGACGACCACCCTGGTCGAGGCGATCGTCGACCGGATCGAGGTCCGTGGCGCCTCGCCCGACGCCGTCCTCGCGCTCACCTTCTCCCGCAAGGCCGCCGAGCAGCTGCGCGACCGGGTGACGGCCCGCGTCGCCCGCACGACGTCGGCCGCCTCCTGCTCGACGTTCCACTCCTTCGCCTATGCGCTCGTCCGCAGATATGCCCCGGCCGAGCTCTACGAGGGCGCGATCCGCCTGCTGTCGGCACCGGAGGCCGACGTGGTGCTGCGCGAGCTGCTCCGCGACAATCCGGAGTCCGTGGTCTGGCCCGACCAGCTGCGCCGGGCCGTCGGCACCTTCGGCTTCGTCCGCGAGGTGCAGGCGGTGCTCGCCCGCGCCCGCGAGAAGGGCCTGGACCCCTCCGGGCTGCGCAGCCTGGGGGAGGAGCACGACCTGCCCGAGCTGGTGTCGGCGGGCCTGTTCATGGAGCAGTACCTCACGATCCTCGACAACCTCGGTGCCACCGACTACTCCGACCTGATCCGGCGCGCGGTCATCGAGGCCGAGGCCCACCGCGACGAGCTGCGGGCCCGGTGGACGCACGTCTTCGTCGACGAATACCAGGACACCGATCCCGGCCAGGTCGCCCTCCTGCGCGCGCTCGCCGGCGACGGCCGCAACCTCACCGTCGTCGGTGACCCGCACCAGTCCATCTACGGCTTCCGCGGGGCCGACGTCCGCGGCATCCTCGACTTCCCTGCGAGCTTCCCGACCGCCGCCGGCCAGCCGGCGCCGACGGTGGTGCTGCGGCGCACCCGGCGCTTCGGCCCCCGGATCCTGCTGGCGGCCAACCGGGTCGCCCACAGGCTGACCCTCACGGGCAGCATCGATGCCGAGGCACGGGAGGCGTTCCTCGCCCCGGAGGCGGTGCCGGGGCCGCAGGGTGACGGTCGCGTGGAGGTCCTCACCTACGACACCGAGCGGGCCGAGGCCGAGCGGCTCGCCGACCTGCTGCGCCGCGCACACCTCGAGGACGGCATCGCCTGGGACCGGATGGCCGTGCTCGTCCGCTCCGGCCGCACCAGCATCCCGCCGCTGCGTCGCGCCCTCGCCGCCTCCGGGGTGCCCGTGGAGGTGGCCTCCGACGACCTGCCCCTGGTGCAGGACCCGGCCGTGCTGCCCCTCCTCGACGGCCTGCGCGCCGTGGTCAACCTCGACAACGACGACCCCGACTCGCCCGACTACCTCGACCCCGGCCGGGTCGAGTCGCTGCTCCTGTCGCCCCTGGGCGGACTCGACGCCTCCGACCTGCGCGCCCTCACTCGCCGCCTCCGTGCCCGTGAGAAGGAGCAGCCCGACGCGCAGGCCCGGCGCACCTCCCGCGAGCTGCTCCGGCTCGCCGTGGTCGAGCCCGGGTTCCTCGAGGGGCTCGACGGCCCCGACGTCGAACGCGCTGCGGTCCTCGCCACGCTGCTGCGCGAGGGAGTCCACAAGCTCGCCGAGCGGGCCGGCGTCGAGGACGTCCTGTGGCACCTGTGGGCGAGCACGACCTGGCCCGAGCGCCTGCGCCGCCAGGTCGACGGGGGCGGGGCCGGCGCCCGTCGCGCCCACCGCGACCTCGACGCGATCGTGGCGCTCTTCGAGCTCGCCTCCCGCGCGGTCGACCAGCGCGACCACGTCGGCGTCGGGGCGTTCTTCGCCAGCCTCGTCGCCCAGCAGCTGCCCGCCGACACCCTGGCCGAGCGCGGCGTCCGCGGCTCGGCCGTCCGGCTGCTCACCGCCCACCGCTCCAAGGGGCTCGAGTGGGACCTCGTCGTCGTGGCCCACGTCCAGCAGGAGGGCTGGCCCGACCTGCGCCGCCGTACGACCCTGCTGGGCGCCGACCGGATCGGTGTCGACGGCACCGGTCATCCCGACCTCGTGCCGCCCGTCACCACCCGGGCGCTCCTGATGGAGGAGCGCCGACTCTTCTACGTCGCGTGCACCCGCGCGCGCCGCCGCCTCGTGGTGAGCGCCGTGCGCTCGCCGGACGACGAGGGCGAGCAGCCGTCCCGCTTCCTCGAGGAGCTCGGGGTCACCATCGAGCACCAGGACGGTCGCCCGCCGCGCCCCCTCTCGCTGGGCGGGCTGGTCGCCGAGCTGCGCCGCACAGCGGCCGATCCCGACGTCTCCGTGCCCCTGCGCGAGGCGGCGGCGCGCCGGCTGGCGGCCCTCGCGGTCGAGGAGGTGGACGGGCGCCAGCTGGTGCCCGCGGCCGATCCGTCCACGTGGTGGGGCACCCGCAGCGCGACCCGGTCGGTGCTGCCGATCCGCGACCCGGAGCGGCCGGTGCCGATCTCGGCCAGCATGCTCGAGTCGATCCTGGTCTGCCCCGCCCAGTGGTTCTTCGAGCGGGAGGCGGGCGGCGTCTCGGCGGTGCACCAGTCGGCCAACCTCGGCCAGGTGCTCCACGCCCTCGCCGAGCGGGTGGCCACCGACGAGCTGCCGGCCGAGGTCGAGCCGCTGATGGCCGAGGTCGAGGCGATCTGGGACCGGCTCGCGTTCCGCACGCCGTGGTCCCGGCAGCGCGAGCTGGCCCGGATCCGCAAGGCGGTCGGGCGCTTCGTGCAGTGGCACCGCGACAACCCGCGCCAGTTCCTCGGGGCGGAGGAGCGCTTCCAGAGCGTGGTCGACGTCGACGGCCGCCCGGTCCTGCTCACCGGTTTCGCCGACCGGCTCGAGATCGACGACACCGGACGCGTGGTCGTCGTCGACTTCAAGAGCGCCCGCACGCCGCCGTCGGGCCCCGCCGTCGCGGCCAACCTCCAGCTCGCGCTCTACCAGTACGCCGTCGACGCCGGCGCGGTCGACGAGGCGGCCGGCCGGCCGGTCGCCTCCGGAGGCGCCGAGCTGGTGCAGCTCGGCATCGACGACGACGACGCGACGGCCAAGGTGCAGGGACAGCCGGCCCACGACGACGCCGGACCCGAGCGTGCCGTCCTCCGCGCCGGGCTGGCCCGCGCCGCCGAGCTGGTGCGCGCCGAGACCTTCCCGGCCACGGCCGGCCCGCACTGCCGCGACTGCCCGTTCGTCGCCATCTGCCCCGCCAAGGGCGCCGGGAGCGTGACGGTCCAGTGAGCGAGCCGACCCGCGAGCCGGTCCGGCTCGACACCCCCGAGGACCTGCGGGCCCTGATGGGCGGTCACGCGCCCAGCGACGAGCAGTGGGCCGCGATCACCTCGCCCCTGCGTCCCACGGTCGTGGTGGCGGGCGCCGGCAGCGGCAAGACCACGCTGATGGCGCAGCGCGTCGTGTGGCTGGTGGCGACCGGCAAGGTGCGGCCCGAGGAGGTCCTCGGCCTGACGTTCACCACCAAGGCCGCCGCCGAGCTGCGCCAGCGCGTGACCGCGGCCCTGGGCGCGGCGGGCCTGCTCGACCGGTCGGTCGTCGTGGAGGGGGAGGACGTCCTCGAGCCGACGGTCGCGACCTACCACGCCTACGCCGCCACCCTGCTGACCGACCACGGCCTGCGCATCGGTCACGAGCCCGACACCCGGGTCGTCTCCGACGCCTCCCGCTACCAGCTCGGTGCCCGCGTCATCGAGCGGTTCACCGGCCACATCGAGCTGCTCACCGACCACCCCGCGACCGCCATCCAGAACCTCCTCGCCCTCGACGGTGCGATGAGCGAGCACCTCGTCGACGCCGACGACGTACGCCGCATCGACGCCGAGGCCCGCGTCGGCTTCGAGCGCGCGATCGCCGAGGAGCAGGCCGGCAAGGCCCGCAAGACCTACCTCGAGCCACCCGCCAAGGCGATCCACGCGATCGACCGCAGGACCGAGCTGCTCCAGCTGGTCACCGGCTACCGGCGGCTGAAGTCCGATCTGGGACTGATGGACTTCGGCGACCAGATCGCGCTGGCCGCCCGCCTCGTGGACGACCAGGCGGAGGTGGGGGAGCTCGAGCGGGCGCGCTTCAAGGTCGTGCTCCTCGACGAGTACCAGGACACCTCGGTCGCGCAGGCGACCATGCTGTCGCGACTCTTCTCCGGGCCCGACCCCGAGCACGGCCTGGGCCATCCGGTGATGGCCGTCGGCGACCCCAACCAGGCGATCTACGGCTGGCGGGGCGCCTCGGTGTCCAACATCCTCAACTTCGCCGACACCTTCCCCGCGGCCGACGGCGAGCCGGGACGGCTGCCGCTGACGGTCAACCGGCGCTCCGACCGGCGTATCCTCGACGTCGCCAACCGGCTCGCCGAGCCCCTGCTCGCCGCCTACGGCGACAAGGTGGCCCGGCTGCGCGCCGCGGAGATCGCCGGCGAGGGTCGCGTCGAGACCCACGTCTTCGAGCGCGCCGCCGACGAGCTCGCCTGGCTCGCCGCCGAGGTGCAGCAGGTGCACGACGCGGGGACCCCGTGGTCGGAGGTCGGTGTGCTGAGCCGCGACAACGCCCAGGCGGAGGAGGTCTACGACGCCCTCACCACCGCCGGGATCCCGGTCGAGATCGTCGGGCTGTCGGGCCTGATCCGGCTGCCCGAGGTCGCCGAGGTGGTCGCGACGCTCACCCTCCTCCACGACGTCACGGCCAACTCCTCGATGCTCACCCTGCTCACCGGGCCGCGCTGGGCGATCGGCCCGCGCGACCTCCGCCTCCTCGCTCTGAGGGCCGCTGAGATCGCCGGCGTACGCAGCCGCAAGGAGGCCTCGTCCGTCGCCGACCAGCTCCTGCAGATCGCCGACGGGATCGATGCCTCCGAGCTGCCGGCCCTGAGCGACGCCGTGGAGTCGCCGGGGGAGGGGGCCTACTCGCCCGAGGCCATCGACCGCTGTGCCCTCCTGGCCGCCGAGCTGCGCCGGATGCGCACCCACGTCGGCGACCCGCTGCTCGACGTGGTCCGGCGGATCATCGACACCACCGGCGTCGACGTGGAGCTCGCGTCGGCGACCTCGGCGGCCGCGGCCGCGCGGCGCGACAACCTCGACCTCTTCGTCAAGGCGGTGGCGGAGTTCCAGTCCGTCGACGGCGACGTGACCCTGCCGGCGCTGCTGGCCTACCTCACGGCCGAGGACGACCAGGGCAACGGCCTCGACGTCGCCACCCCGACCGCCGCCGACTCCGTCAAGCTGCTCACCGTCCACCGCGCCAAGGGCCTCGAGTGGTCGTCGGTGTTCTGCGTGGGGGTGGGGGAGACCCGCTTCCCCAGCAACCGCTCGCGCACGCTCTGGACCTCCTCACCGGCGGTGCTGCCCGCGCCCCTCCGCGGGGACCGCGTCGACCAGCCGCAGCTCGCCGGCCACGACAAGGCCGCGCTCGACGCCTACCGCGCCGAGACGCGCGCCCACGACGCCGAGGAGGAGCTGCGCCTGGGCTACGTCGCCTACACCCGCGCCGCCCACCACCTCAGCGTCACGTCGTACGTCTGGGGCCAGCGCGCGACCCCCTTCGGTCCGTCCGACTACCAGCGCGTCGTGCGCGACCAGCTCGAGGAGTGGGGTCGGCCGGTCGAGCGCTGGCTCGACAAGCCCGTGGGCAAGACGCCCAACCCCAACGACGACGTGGACCCGTCGCGACCCTGGCCGGTGCCCGGACCCGGCGAGGAGGCGCGACGCCGGCTCGCGGCCGCCGAGCTGGTGCGCACCGTCGACCGCACCGCCCCCGACGAGGGCCTCGACATGGTCGAGGCGGCGCGGGTCGCCGACTGGGACGACGACCTGGTCCAGCTGCTCACCGAGGCGCGCGCCCAGCGCGCCACGTCGGTCGACCTGCCGCTGCCGCCCAGCCTGTCGGCGACCTCGGTGGCCCGACTGCGCGACGACCCCGAGGCCTTCGCCCGCGAGCTGGCCCGGCCGATGCCGCGCCCACCCGCGCCCGCCGCGCGGTTCGGCACGGCCTTCCACGCCTGGGTCGAGCACCGGTTCGGCCAGCAGGCGCTGATCGAGCCCGACGAGCTGCCGGGGCGCGCCGACGCCGGCATCGACGACGAGGCCGACCTCGGGGAGGTGGTCAAGCGCTTCGAGGACGGCCCGTTCGGCGACCGCGCGCCCCATGCCGTCGAGGCTCCCTTCGCGCTCGTCCTCGCCGGCCAGGTGGTCCGCGGCCGCATCGACGCGGTCTACGCGGAGCCCGACGGCGGCTACCTCGTCGTGGACTGGAAGACCAGCCGCCACGAGGCCGCCGACCCGCTCCAGCTCGCCCTCTACCGCCTGGCGTGGTCCGAGCTCACCGGCGTGCCCCTCGAGAAGGTGCGGGCCGCGTTCCACTACGTCCGGTCGGGCCGCACGATCGAGCCGGACGACCTGCCCGGTCGCGCCGGCCTCGAAGAGCTGCTCGCCCTCTGACCGGGGGTCCATCGCCAGCGGTGGTCGAGCCACATTCCCGGCTGTCCGAGTGTGGCTGGACCACCGGCCGTCGGCGCGCCGACGTACGACTCCCTGGCCAGCGGTGGTCGAGCCACATTCCCGGCTGCCCGACTGTGGCTGGACCACCGCTCGACTGGTGGGTGAGGCGTGTTCCGCGGCGCGAGAACCTGCCTCACGCACCGCCGGGCACGGAGCTCAGGCCAGGGCGGCGGTGAGCGCGATCTCCACCATCTCGCCGAAGGTCTGCTCGCGCTCCTGCGAGGTGGTCTCCTCGCCGGTGACGATGTGGTCGGAGACGGTGCAGATCGCCAGCGCGCGCCGGCCGTGCTTGGCGGCAAGGGTGTAGAGCGCGCTCGCCTCCATCTCGACCGCCAGCACGCCGTACTTCACCATCTCGCCGAGCAGCTCGGGCCGGGCGGCGTAGAACGAGTCGCTGGAGAAGATCAGGCCCACGTGGAAGGGCGAGCCGCCCTCGCGGGCCTCGGCCGCCTCGACCGCACCGCGCAGCAGCCCGAAGTCGGCGACGGGGGCGTAGTCGAGCCCGTGGAAGGCGATCCGGTTCATCGACGAGTCCGTGCAGGCGCCGGACGCGATGATCACGTCGCGCACGCCCACGGACTCGGTGACCCCACCGCAGGAGCCGACGCGCACGATCGAGGCGACGTCGTACTCCGTGAAGAGCTCGTTGACGTAGATCGACATCGACGGCTGGCCCATCCCCGAGCCCTGGACCGAGACCGGCCGGCCGCGCCAGGTGCCGGTGAAGCCGTACATCCCGCGGACCTCGCTGTAGCAGCGGGCGTCGTCGAGGAAGGTCTCCGCGATCCACTTGGCCCGCAGCGGGTCGCCTGGAAGCAGGACGGTGGGGGCGATGTCGCCCGGCTGGGCGCCGATGTGCGTGCTCACGGCACGACGCTAGCCGCTAGCGTGGGAAAGCGTGAGCGACCGCACCCCTCCCGAGTCCCTTCCGCACGTGGCCCTCTCGGCCCACGCCCACAACCGGATGGGCCTCCAGCGCACCGACGAGGCGTGGCTCGCCACGCACCTGGCCGACCCGTCGACCCGGGTGCTCGTCGTGGCCGGCAACCGGCTGCGACCGGTGGCCGGCGCCATCGAGTGGGTCTCGCCGGACCAGGCGCCCGACGGCACCCTGGTCCTGCTCGGTGACCGCGACGACGTCGTGCACCTCGCGGTGATCGTGCCGGCCGAGGACACCCCGGGCCGGCCCGAGGAGTGGGTGCCGCTGCGCGACGTGCTGACGCTGCTGGCCGACAACGCGCCCGACCAGGCGCCGCTGCTGATGCACGCCATCGGCCTGGCCGAGTGGCACCACGCCACCCGGTTCTGCCCGCGCTGCGGCGGGACGCTGGTGAGCGGCGCCGCCGGGCACGAGCTGCGCTGCACGCAGTGCCACCGTGCGCAGTTCCCCCGCACGGACCCGGCCGTGATCATGGCGATCACCACCGGCGAGGGCGAGGACGAGGCGATCCTGCTCGGCCGCAACCCGTCCTGGCCCCCCGGTCGCTGGTCGACCCTGGCGGGCTTCTGCGAGCCGGGGGAGACACTGGAGGACGCTGTACGCCGCGAGGTCGACGAGGAGGTCGGCGTGCGCGTGGGCGAGGTCAGCTACTTCGGGAGCCAGCCGTGGCCGTTGCCGGCGAGCCTGATGCTGGGCTTCACCGGACGGGCCCTCAGCACCGACATCGACGTCGACGGTGCCGAGATCGAGGAGGCGCGGTGGTGGACCCGCGCCGAGTTCGAGGCCGCTGCCCGCTCGGGCGAGCTCGTGGTGCCGCGGGGTGTCTCGATCTCGTCGTCACTCATCCAGACGTGGTTCGGCCGTCCGCTCGACGGGCCGGGATGGGGCTGAGCGTCAGACGCCGGTCAGTCGCCGGTCAGTCGCACTGGTCGCAGATGCCCGTCGCCGGGAGGGCGATGTAGCAGCGGGGGCACAGGACGTCGGGCCGGTCGCTGGCGGCGACGCGGGGACGGGGCGTCGAGGGGCGGGACGCGCGGGCACTCGCCCGCGGCGCGCTGGCTCGGGTCGCGGGCGCGCGCGTCTTGCTGGCGCCGGGAGGGGAGTCGTCACGGATGTCGAAGCCGAGGCGGGTCAGTGCCTTGCTCGCACCCTCGGAGCCGCCCGGGATGTCCGCGGCCGTGAGCGTGCGACCGGTCGCCAGGCCGTGCGCGATGCCGGCGATGGCCGCGGCGTCGTACTCACGTCCGTGGTGCAGGAGGACGTGGGTGGAGACGCCTCCGCGCACGAGCATGTAGTTGCCACCACCCGCCGTGTCCCAGGTCTCGATGGCGGTGAGGACGTGGTCACGATCGATCGAGTTCAGCAGGGACACGACAGCAGGCTAACCCCGCAGGGACGCGAGCCTCCGGGCAGCCTCACGAGAGCGAGGCCAGCCTCTCCTTGATCTGCGCCACCGACGGGTTGGTGAGCGTGCTGCCGTCGGCGAACAGCAGGGTCGGCACGGTCTGGTTGCCGCCGTTGGCCTGCTCGACGGTGAACGCCGCGTCGGGCTCCTGCTCGATGTCGACGATCGAGAACTCGATGCCCTCGCGGGCGAGCTGGCTCTTCAGGCGGTGGCAGTAACCACACCAGGGCGTGGTGAACATCGTGAACTGGCTCTCGGACATGCCTGCCCCAACGACGATCGGTGCGCGGGCATTCCCGGCGCTCAGCAGCCGCGGTCGGGGTCGATCCGCGCCAGCACGGTCTCACCGATCCGGCGGAGCGCGGCGAGGTCCTCGGCCGGCACGGCGTCGACGAGCAGGTGCCGCACGCGCGCCACGTGGCCGGGCGCTGCCGCGACCACCTTGTCGAGTCCCGCATCGGTCAGCACCGCGTTCGTACGCCGCCCCGCGCCCGGTACGCGCTCGCGGCGCAGGAAGCCCTGTGCCTCGAGCCGCTTCGCCACGTGGGAGAGCCGTGAGAGGGACGAGGAGGCCGCCGCGGCGATGTCGCTCATCTGCAGCGTGCGGTCGGGCTGCTCCGACAGCACGGCGAGCACCATGTACTCGAAAAAGGTCAGGCCCTGCTCCGCCTGCAACTGGGCGTCGAGCGCACCGGGCAGCCGCATGACCAGGGCGGCCGCTGCCATCCAGGCCTCGAGCTCGTCCTCGCCGAGCCAGCGCGGCCCGGTCGCACCGGGCGGGAGGTCGGGAGAGGCGTCGGCAGGCACGCGCTCGAGGCTAGCGGAATAACTTGACGCATCAAGTTCTTCGGGGTGTAGTTATTGACGCCTCAAGTTCTCGCAAGGAGACACCATGAATATCGTCCTGTGGGTCATCGCCGCCGTCCTCGCCGCCGCCTTCGCCATGGCCGGCTTCATGAAGGCCACCACGCCGAAGGAGAAGCTCGCCGAGAGCATGGGGTGGGTGGAGGACTTCTCCGCCGGCACCGTCAGGTTCATCGGCGTGGTCGAGATCCTCGGCGCCGTGGGTCTCGTCCTGCCCGCCGCTCTCGACATCGCCCCGGTGCTCACCCCGCTCGCCGCGAGCGGGCTCGCGTTGACCATGCTGCTCGCGGCGATCACGCACGCCCGCCGCAAGGAGTTCCCGATGATCGGGGTCAACGTCGTCCTCGGCGGCCTCGCCCTCTTCGTCGCGATCATGCGGTTCGGGCCCCAGTCGTTCTGATCCCGCTGCCGGCCGGGGTGTCGGCGCCGGCGTCTAGGGTGGCGCAGGTCCAGCCAGCCCCCCGCCCAGCCCAGGAGTCCGACGGTGCTCGAAGCGCTCGATCCCGAGCAGCGACAGGTCGCGGAGGCGCTTCGCGGCCCGGTCCGGGTGCTGGCAGGCGCCGGCACCGGCAAGACGCGCGCAGTCACGCACCGGATCGCCCACGGTGTCTCCACGGGGCTCTACGCCCCCACCGAGGTGCTCGCCCTCTCCTTCACGACCCGTGCCGCGGGCGAGATGCGCGAGCGGCTGCGCGCCCTGGGCGCGCCGGGCGTCCAGGCGCGCACCTTCCACTCGGCCGCGCTGCGCCAGCTCCGGTTCTTCTGGCCGCGGGTGCACCAGCGTGAGCTGCCCGAGCTGACCGAGTCCAAGCTCGGCATGCTCGCGCTGGCCGCGCGCCGCCAGCGGCTCGGCGTCGACCAGGCCACGCTGCGCGACCTCGCCAGCGAGATCGAGTGGGCCAAGGTGTCCAACGTCGGCCCCGACACCTATGCCGCGATCGCGCGTTCGCGGGGTCGCGCCGTCTCCGGGCTCGAGCCGGAGGTGGTCGCCCGCGCCTTCGACGCCTACGAGGAGGTCAAGCGCGGCCAGGGGCGGATGGACATGGAGGACGTCCTGCTCTTCGGGGCGGGGCTGCTGGCCGACAACGAGGCGGTCGCCGCACAGGTGCGTCGTCAGTACAAGTGGTTCGTCGTCGACGAGTTCCAGGACGTCTCGCCCCTCCAGCACGCGCTCCTCGACCTGTGGCTCGGCGGCCGCGACGAGCTCTGCGTGGTCGGCGACCCGGCCCAGACGATCTACTCCTTCGCCGGAGCCGACGCCCGCTACCTCCGCGAGTTCACCCAGCGGTTCCCGTCCGCCGCCAGCGTCGAGCTGGTCCGCAACTACCGCTCCACCCCGGAGGTCGTGGCGGGCGCCAACCGGCTCCTCGCCGGCACGCCCAGCAAGGGCGTCGACCTGGTCGCCCAGCGACCGACAGGCGCGGCGATCACGTTCCGCGAGGCCACCGACGAGGTGGCCGAGGCCAACGCCGTCGCCGACCGGATCGCTGCGCTGCGCGCCCAGGGCACCCCCGCCAGCAAGATGGCGGTGCTGATCCGGATCAACGCCCAGTCCGAGCGCTTCGAGGAGGCCCTGGCCGCCCGTGGAGTGCCCTACGTCGTCCGCGGCGCCGCCCGCTTCTTCGACCGGGGTGAGGTCAAGCAGGCGATCACCCTCGTGCGCGGTGCGGCGAGAGGAGGCGAGGAGTCCGGCCCCGTGGCCGATGCCGTCGTGGCGGTGCTGTCACGGATGGGCCACTCCACCGAGCCGCCGGAGGGCCGCGGAGAGGTCCGCAACCGCTGGGAGTCCCTGCAGGCACTGGTCGACGTGGCGGCCGACTTCGCCCGCGAGCGCCCCGACGCCGGCCTCGGTGACTTCGTCGACGACCTCGACCGCCGGGCGAGTGAGCAGCACGCCCCGGTCGCCGACGCGGTCACCATCGCGACCATCCACTCCGCCAAGGGCCTGGAGTGGGACGCGGTCTTCGTCGCTGGCATGCACGAGAAGATGATGCCGATCAACCAGGCGACGACCCCGGCGGAGATCGAGGAGGAGCGCCGCCTCCTCTACGTCGCGATGACCCGTGCCCGCGACGAGCTCACGGTGTCCTGGGCGACCGCACGCGAGCCCGGCGGGCGGTCCAACCGGGGGAGCTCACCCTTCCTCGCGGGCCTGCTCGACGGCGTACCCGGTGTGTCGGCACAGCGACGCGAGCGTCCCAAGCGCAACCGCGCCGCCCTGCACTGCCGCGAGTGCGGTCGGGCGCTGTCCAACGCCCGCGAGAAGAAGACCGGCCGGTGCGCCGACTGTCCCGCCTCCTACGACGAGGCCCTCTTCGAGAAGCTGCGCGAGTGGCGGCTCTCGCGCGCCGCGGACGACAGCGTGCCCGCGTTCGTGATCTTCACCGACGCCACGCTCCAGCTCATCGCCGAGCACGCGCCGGCCGACGCGAAGGGGCTCCGCGCGATCAGCGGGGTGGGGCCGAGCAAGCTCACCAAGTACGGCGACGAGGTGCTCGCGCTGGTCGCTGAGGGGTCTGGACCGGCCGGCGAAGAGACGCCCACAGGAGCATGACGAAGGCCGTGGGATGGGCCTTCAGGATGAATCCGGGAAGAATTTCTCGTAATACCCACAAAATGGTTTGCCCCTGACGATGGTCAGGGCTTAGCGTTCCTCTCACAACAACCCCACGCGCATGGGATCGCTGACAACGATTCGCGCCCGATGCCCCGAAGGAGGTGGCCAGCATGGAGAACTACACGATGACGATGACGGCTTGGACGCCGTCCTTCGGCATGTCCACCCTCGGCCGCCCCTGCGCGCACGCGCGCGTCCTCGGCGCCGGTGTGGTGGCTGTCCAGGGCGACGCCGCCGCCATCGTTCGCGTCAAGGGCGATTTCCCGGGTTCTCCTGCCTGGAGTCCGTCGAGCTAGGTCACACCTCGCATCGGCAGCCTCCAGGCCGCGGAACCCTCACCGGGATCCGCGGCCTTTCTGTTTGTCCATCAGCGTCTTGTCCAACACCCGCGATCAGGTCAACGAGGAGGAGGTGAAAACACATGACCATCACTGAACTCGTTCGCCCCTGCGTTGCCGATGTCAGGATCCAGCCGGAGCTCCACGCTCCTCTGGGAGCCCTGCACGACGCAGCCGCCGGAGTGGATGAAGAGTTCCTGCCCTGCCGCGTCAACGACGCAGAGCTGTGGTTCGCCGAGTCCCCCGCGGACGTCGAGCACGCCAAGGCCCTGTGCACGGAATGCCCCGTGCGGGCGCTCTGCCTCGACGGAGCCCTCGAGCGGCGCGAGCCGTGGGGCGTCTGGGGAGGCGAGCTCTTCCTCCAGGGCGTGGTGATCCCGCGCAAGCGGCCGCGAGGCCGGCCCCGCAAGTCCGAGCAGGTCGCAGCTCAGGCCGAGCAGATCCAGAAGGACGGGGCAGCCGCGTAGGCGCACCGCACTCATCCCTCCGAAGAAGTACAGGAACCAACACCTCCATGAAGACCTACCGAAACGGAAGCACTGCCATGAATCTCATGCATGAAGAACTCGCACGCGCGCAAATGTCCGCGCGCCTGGGAGAGGCGCACGAGCTGCGACGCGGCCACCACCTGATGATGGCCCGTCGGATGAGCCGCAAGGCCGAGCAGGCCGCGCAGCAGGCGCGTCTCGCCCTCGCTCGCGCGATGTGACGAGCCTGATCCACGGGGGCTCTCGCCCTGATCGCGGGTGAGCAAGGAAATCACGAGCCGGTACGTCGTCACGGTGACGACGTACCGGCTCGTGGTCATTTCGCCGGAGTAGCCTCGGCTCCGTGAGCGACACCGTCACCTGCGACTTCTGCGGCACCCAGGCCCCGGAGGGCGAGACCCTGACCTGGACGACATCGGTCGAGAACGGCCGGCGCCGCACTTACTGCGACACCTGCTCGCGCACCCACCTGCGGGCCATGGAGGGCAAGCTCGACAGCGAGTGGTGGTGATCGATCCGCCCACCCACCGGATCGCGGATCACGCCGTGTCGAACCACGCGCAGCCGCAGTAGGGGTGCCGCTGCCAGCGGCGGGCACGGGGGAGCGGCTCGTGGTCGACGCGCCACGACGTGAGCCAGGTGTGCGGCGTCTCGCCGTGGGCCCACATGCCCAGGTCACGGGCGGCGACGCCCGCGGCCATCGTCATCAGCGCCCGGGGCACCGTGACGTGGCGCAGCGTGCTGCCGTCGTCGAGGACGGATGCCGCCACGCAGCGGGCGCACGGCCCGATGCCGGGTGCCGCCCACGGGCCGATCTCCACGGCGTGGGGCCAGACCCCGACCAGCAGGTGGGGGAGCGAGGAGACGCTCCAGTCGTCGACGGTGGCCGAGACCAGCCGGCCCGGGGCCACGCTGACACCGACGGCCGCGTGCGGATCGACGACGACCCCCGCGGCCGCCAGGGCGGCGCCGACGGGCTCGTGCCACGCGGCGGGGCAGTCGAGCTGCACCCGCGGCGAGGAGGCGGTCTCGGGCATGGGCCCGACGCTGCCACGCGGGACGGCGCGGCGGGCGGCCGTCCACAGGGGAAATGCAAGCGGCGGCGCCACCCGTGGGTGACGCCGCCAGCCATCAGCTCAAGGGCTGAGGCTCACGCCTTGCCGAGGATGCGGTTCAGGTTGGTACCGCAGACCGGGCAGACGCCCTTGGCCATCTTGGTGCCCTTGTCGTTGACCTTGATCTCGCCCTCCGCCTCGCGCTTCTCCTTGCACTTGACGCAGTAGAACTCACCGCTCCAGGTCTCCGCCATGACGGCCTCCTTGCTTGTTTCTTCTTGGTCGTCGCGACGGGGTTGTCTAAGGGGAAGCCCGCCGGGGAAGCCGGCGTCTGCCAGCGCTCCGTCGACGACCCTACGCCACGCGTGGCCCACGCTCACGCACCACACGCGCTGAGCGTGAAACCGGATGATGTGCCGTGCGGCCCGATCAGTACTCTCAGCGCATGGCTGACCTCACCCACCTGCGCCTCGAGCGCCCCTCCGCAGGGGTCGCCCTGCTGACCCTCGACAACCCCGGCATGCGCAACGCGATGAGCGACGAGATGACCTCGTCGTGGGTCGCCGCGATCGACGAGCTGGCCGCCGACCCGTCGGTCCGGGCGGTGGTCGTCACCGGGGAGGGCAGCGCCTTCTGCTCCGGCGGCAACACCTCGTGGATCGCCAGCGAGCCCGACGCGAGCGTCGACCAGCTGCGCTCGCGGATGATGCCGTTCTACCGCGCATGGCTCTCCATCCGGAGGCTCGAGGTGCCGACCATCGCCGCCGTCAACGGCCACGCGATCGGCGCCGGGCTGTGCCTCGCGCTGGCCTGCGACATCCGCTACGCCGCCGACGGCGCCAGGCTCGGCCTGCCCTTCAACACGCTCGGCATGCACGCGGGGATGGCCGGCACCTGGCTCCTGCCCAACGTGGTCGGGCCCGCGCACGCGCGCGACCTGCTGCTCACCGGCCGGATCGTGGACGCCGACGAGGCGCTCCGGCTCGGCATGGTGTCGCGCGTGGTCGAGCCCGACGGGTTCCTCGACGAGGTGCTCGCGACCGCGGCCGGCATCGCCGCCACGGCGCCCATCGCGAGCCGGCTCACCAAGATCGCGCTGGCCGACGGCGGCCATGCCGACTTCGAGTCGGCCCTCCAGTGGGAGGCCCTGGCCCAGCCGTTGACGCTGGCGACCGCGGACCTGCAGGAGGGCATCGCCGCGGCGAGGGAGAAGCGGGCCCCGGAGTTCCGCGGCGAGTGACGTGACGCGACAGCGGAGGAGACGACCATGACGACGGAGGCACCCGGCCCGGTCGCGACGCTGCGGCGGATCGCCTTCCTGATGGAGCGCCAGCGCGAGGAGAGCCGCCGCATCGAGGCCTTCCGCAACGCGGCGCGCACGATCCTGCCGCTCGACGAGCAGGACGTACGCCGCCGCGCGGAGGCCGGCACGCTCACCGAGCTGGCCGGCATCGGGCCCAGCACCGCGGCCGTGATCACCGACGCCTGCCGCGGCGTCGTACCGGAGCGGCTGGTCGCGCTGGAGAAGACGGCCGGCCCGCTCGCGACGGGCGGCGAAGCGCTGCGGGCGCGGTTGCGCGGCGACCTGCACGCGCACTCCGACTGGTCCGACGGCGGCTCGCCGCTGGAGGAGATGGCCATGACCGCGATGGAGCTCGGCCACGACTACCTCGTGCTCACCGACCACAGCCCCCGGCTCCGGGTGGCCAACGGCCTCAGCGCCGAGCGGCTCACCCGCCAGCTCGGCGTGGTGGAGGCGGTCAACCAGCACCTGGGGGGCGCGTTCACCCTGCTGAAAGGGATCGAGGTGGACATCCTCGACGACGGGTCGCTCGACCAGACCCCGGAGATGCTCGACCGGCTCGACGTCCGCGTCGCGTCGGTGCACTCCAAGCTCAAGATGGAGCCGGCGCCGATGACGCGCCGGATGGTCGGCGCCGTCCGCAACCCGCACACCAACGTGCTCGGCCACTGCACCGGTCGGCTGGTCACGGGCAACCGCGGCACCCGGGCGCAGAGCCAGTTCGACGCGAAGGCCGTCTTCACCGCCTGCGCGGAGGAGGGCGTCGCGGTGGAGATCAACTCGCGACCCGAGCGTCGCGACCCGCCGACGGCGCTGCTGGAGCTGGCCCGCGACCTGGGCTGCCTCTTCTCCATCGACTCCGACGCCCATGCGCCCGGCCAGCTCGACATGCTCGACTACGGCGCCGCGCGGGCGACCGACGCCGGCATCGACCCGGACCGGATCGTCAACACCTGGGAGCGCGACCGGCTGCTGGAGTGGGCGGCCGCCCGCCTCTGATCCGCGCGTTGACGGGTCGGTGTCGGGGGTGAGGGCTAAATTCGGCGCATGAGCTCGTCGACCGGGACCCCCGCCGTGGAGGTGCGCCGCTCGCGCCGTCGCCGGCGCACGGTCTCGGCCTATCGCGACGGCGAGTGCATCGTGGTGCTCATCCCGGCGACGATGAGCAAGCGCGACGAGGCGACCTGGGTCGCCGACATGGTGGCGCGGATCGAGCGCCAGGAGCGGCGCAAGCCGCGCTCCGACGACGACCTCGTCGCTCGCGCGGCCCGGCTCAACGACCTCTACCTCGGCGGCCTCGCCGTGCCGGCGTCGGTGCGGTGGGTGACCAACCAGAGCGCCCGGTGGGGTTCCTGCACCCCGGGCGATCGCACCATCCGGCTGAGCGACCGCCTCCAGAAGATGCCCGACTGGGTGGTCGACTACGTCATGGTCCACGAGCTCGCGCACCTGCTGGAGGCGGGTCACACGCCGGAGTTCTGGGCGTGGGTGGACCGCTACCCCAAGGCGGACAAGGCCAAGGGCTACCTCGAGGGCTACTCGGCGGCCGCGCGCCTCGAGCCACCCCCGGGTGGCGAGGCGGATCCGGGCGTTCTGCTGTGAGCGCGTCCCGCCGGACGTAGTGTCAGGCGGGACTTGACGGGGGTCTTCCCCGCGAGTGGATGGTCTCGGGGTGAGCTCAGGGGGAACACGTGTCACTGCCGCAACCCGAACGACGTCAGGTGCTCAAGGCCGGCGCCCTTGCCTGGACCGTCCCGGTGGTCGCCATGGCGACCGCGGCCCCCGCCTATGCGACGTCGGGGTCGAACCTGTCGACGAGCACCGCGACGACCAGGATCCTCGGCTTCTGGAGCCTCGCGCAGCGGATCGAGACCACGGTCGTGCTGCGCAACGCCGGCAGTGGGCCGACCACCGCACTGTCGGTCACGATCTCGATCGCCGAGGAGCTGTCCGCGGCGGGCCTTCAGCCATTGGCTCCTGCGGGGTGGACCCTGACGACGCTCGACACCGCCGGCGACGCGGCCACGTTCACCAGGAACACCCAGCTGGCCGCCGGCGCGAACGAGACGGTGGTCTTCGTCCTGCGCCGTTCGTACGCCTTCGCCGGCGACTCCGTGACCGTTGTGGTCACCCCCGCAGGCGGGGGCGTCGGAGCGACCCTGACCCCCGAGGTCGGTCTCTAGCCGTCGCGGCTCACTGCGTGAGCCGCGCCACCGCGTCGCCGATCAACCGCCGCATGTCGGGGTAGACCTCGGGCAGCGCGTCGACCGGCCACCACCGCACGTCGAGCGACTCCTCGCTGACCGCGTGCGCGGCGTCGCGCTCGGCGGTGGCGACGAAGCGCACGTCCAGGTGGTGCACGGTCGTGCCGGGGGAGCAGAACTCCACCGCGTGCTCGTCGAGGTCGAGCGGCACCGGGTCGAAGTCGAGCGCGGTCAGCCCGGACTCCTCGTGCGCCTCACGGAGCGCCACGCCGGCGACGGTGGTGTCGCCGGGCTCGCAGTGCCCGCCGAACGCGAACCAGCCCCCGGCCTTGCGGTGGTGGTTGAGCAGGACGGCGTCGGCGGCGGGCGTCAGCACGATGGTCCCGGCGGTCAGGTGGTCCGGGAGGCAGTCGCGCGTCATCCCAGTGGGATGCGTGTCGAGGTGGGCCAGGAACCGTTCCCGCAGCTCGGCGTCGCGGGCGCTCGGCGGTGTCCACCCGGACAGCAGGGCCCGGGCGTCGCAGTGGAGGCTCACTCGGCGGGTCGGCCGTCGGATCCGTCGCCGCCGTCGAGCAGGTCGCGCAGGCCGGCGTCGAAGTCCTCGTCGGAGAGCTCGCCGGGCGCGACCGAGTCCTCACGGAAGCCCAGCGGGTCGTCGAGGTCGGCGGCCGTGGGCAGCAGGTGCGGCGACATCCAGACGCCGTCGCGGGCCTCGGTGCCCTGGCGGGTGCGCAGCGAGCCCCACAGCGTCGAGGCGTCGCGCAGCCGGCGCGGCCGCAGCTCGAGGCCGACCAGCGTGGCGAAGGTCTGCTCGGCCGGTCCGCCGGCGGCACGCCGACGGCGTACGGTCTCCTGCAGCTTGGCGGCGGCCGGCATCCGGTCGGCGGTGGCCTGGCTGACCACCTCGTCGACCCAGCCCTCCACGAGCGCGAGGGTGACCTCGAGCTTCTCCAGCGCCGCCTTCTGCGCCGGCGACGGCTCGGGGTCGAACAAGCCGCCGGACAGCGCGTCCTGCATCGCGCTCGGGTTGCCGAGGTCGATGTCGCGCATCTTCTCCTCCATGGCGGAGGTGTCGAAGTCCATGCCCGCGCCGTACTCCGACACCGCGCTGATCAGGTGGTCGCGCAGCCAGGGGACACCGGCGAACAGCCGTTGGTGGGCGGCCTCGCGCAGGGCGAGGTAGAGCAGCACGTCGTCGGTGGTGACGTCGGGCAGCTCGGCGGAGAACGCCTCCACGTTGGTCGGCAGCAGCGCCGCCTTGCCGATCGGACCGAGGGGCAGGCCGATGTCGGAGGCGCTCAGCACGTCGCCGGCGAGGGCACCCAGCCCGCTGCCGACCTGCGAGGCCACCATCGCGCCGCTGGCCTTGCCGAGCATGGCGATCAGCGGCCCGGCGAGCTGGCGCATCTCCTCGGGCATGGCCTGGCCGAGCGCCGCGGTCGCGGACCCGGCGATCGGCTCCACGAGGACCTTCCAGACATCGATGGTCTCCACGATCCACTCCGCGCGGGACCAGGCGGCGGTGGTGGTCACGCCGGAGGGGAACCCGGTGGTGGTGTCGAGCCAGTGGTCGGCGAGGCGTACGGCGTCGGCGACGGCACCCGACTGCGCGGTGCTGACGGTCGGGTCTGGCTCCTGCGCGGCGGCGCGGCGCGCCAGGTCGAGGACCGTGTCCCAGTTGACGGGGCCGTCGTGCGGGGCGAACAGCGACTGCATCTGCGACATCAGCGCGTTGAGGTCGGGCATGCCGCCACCGGCACCGAACCCGCCCATCTGGGAGAAGATCTGCTCGAAGGGCGTGCCCTTGAAGGGGTTGTTGTCGTCGGGGCCCTGATCGGACGATCCGGGGCCTCCGGGGGTGTCACTCATGCCCTCAACCGTACCCACCCTCCCCAGACCCGGCACGCTCCCTCCGACACCCCTGCGACGGCGCCCGCGCCTACACTCGGGCCCGTGAGTGACCCCGTGCGCCTCGTCGCCATCCGTGACACCCCGCTCGACGTGACCGAGGTCGTCGACGCGCTCGGCGACGACGGGGCCGGCGGGCTGACCCTCTTCATCGGCCAGGTGCGCGACCACGACGGCGGCAAGGGCGTCACCGCGCTCGACTACTCCGCCCACCCGTCGGCCCTGGCCCGGCTCGAGGACGTGTGCCGCCGGGTGGCCGCCGAGCACGACGTACGCGGTGTGGCCGCGGTGCACCGCGTCGGCCCGCTGCAGATCGGCGACCTCGCCGTCGTCGTCGCGACCACGGCCGCCCACCGGGGCGACGCCTTCGCCGCGTCGCGCGACCTCATCGACACCCTCAAGGCCGAGGTGCCCATCTGGAAGCACCAGGTCTTCGACGACCAGAGCGAGGAGTGGGTCGGCACGCCGTAGCGCCTGCCCCGCGCCGCCTGCCCGCGCACCTAGGCTCGCCCCGTGGAGATCCTGCTGTGGCTCGTGCCGGCCGTCGTCGTGACGGTCGCCGCCATGGCGTGGGTGTCGTGGGTGGGTCGCGACGGTCGTGGCGAGGTCGACCGCGACGTCGCCGTCGAACGCCTCGGCAAGGCCCTCGCCAAGGAGCTCCCCGCCGGCACCCGTCGCACCGCGGCCCCCGCACGCGATCGCAGCACCGGCATCGCCGTGCGTCCCAGCCACGGGTCCGCGGCGACGAGCGACGGCACCCGTCGCGCGTCGTAGTTGCGCGCGTTTGAGAGAGTTGCGTCCATGAGTCAGCGGACCAGGGCGGGGTTGCTGGCACTGTGCCTGCTGGCCGTGCTGTGGGGGACCGCCGCGTTCGTCCCGCTGCCCTACGTCACCTACTACCCCGGGCCCACCGTCGACATCCTCGGCGAGAGCGACGGCGACGAGACCGTCCAGGTGACCGGCCACAAGGCCTACTACGACGACGGCGAGCTGCGGATGACCACGGTCTACGTCAGCCAGCCCGAGGACGACGTCACGCTGCCCGAGCTGCTCCGGGCCTACTTCGACCCCGATGCCGCGGTCTGGCCGCGCTCGTCGATCTACGCCCCCGACGAGACCGACGAGTCCAGCGACGTCGAGTCCTCGGTGGCGATGCTGTCCTCCCAGGACACCGCGATCGCCGCGGCGCTGACCGAGCTCGGCGAGAAGTTCGATCCCGTCGTCGAGGTCCTCAACGTCACGCCGGGGCTCCCCGCCGAGGGGGAGCTCGAGGTGCGCGACGTCCTGCTCGAGGTCGGTGGCACCGAGGTCACCGACGCCCAGGACGTCGTCGACGCGGTCGACCGGGCCGAGACCGGTGAGCCGATCCCGTTCGTCGTACGACGGGGGGGCGAGCGGGTGAGCGTCGAGGTCACCCCGCGCAAGGACAGCAACGGCGACCTGCGCGTCGGGATCACGCCCGGGGTCGGCTTCGACTTCCCCTACCGGGTCAGCGTCAACATCTCCGAGAACATCGGTGGCCCCTCCGCCGGTCTGATGATGTCGCTCGCGATCTTCGACACCCTGACGCCCGGCTCGATGACCGACGGCGCCGACATCGCCGGGACCGGCACGATCACCCCGACCGGCGAGGTCGGCCCGATCGGCGGCATCCAGCAGAAGATCGCCGCCGCGCGCGATGCCGGCGCCGAGCTCTTCCTCGTGCCGGCCGACAACTGCGACGGCATCGGAGGCGTGGACCCCGGCGGCATGCGGCTGGCGAAGGCCACCACGATGCACGGTGCCGTCGAGTCCCTCTCCGACTGGGTCGCCGACCCCGACGCCCCGCTCCCGAGCTGCGAGGACACCTCTTCATGACCACCGACACCCCTGTCACCCCGGACCTCCCCGAGGACCCGGCCCTGGCCGCCGCCGTGCTGGAGATCGAGGCGCACGTCGCCCAGGCGGGCTGGGACCAACCGGCCCGGCTCTACGCCCTCGTCGAGACCGCCCAGCTCGTCGCCCAGGAGCCGGCGCTGGCAGCCGCTATGGCCATCGACGGCCCCGGTGACGACGGCTCCTTCACCTCCATCGAGCAGGAGGGCCTCCCGCCGGGCCAGGCGCTCGAGGAGGCGCTGCACACCATCGTCTGGCCGGGGAGCGTGTCCGGCTGCGCCGCCGTGATCGAGCGGCTCGTGCTGCCCCCGGGCACCGACGACGACATCCCGGACGACCCGACCGCGGCCGAGCTCTTCGCCCGCGAGCACCCCGACCGTCAGGAGGTCCGGATGGTGGCGGGCGTAACCCGCGCCGGAGCGTCGTACTGCGCCCTGCGCCTGCGGGCCCACGACGACGAGCAGTCCGTCGTCAACGGCACCGAGCTGGTGCCCGGCCTCCTCGAGCTCCTCCACGCCACCTTGGCCGAACCCGCGACCGACACGCTGACCGACACCGCGAACGACACACCCGAGCAGGGGCCCGCATGAGCACACCCTTTGACCGACCCAGTGGACCCACCGGACCGGGTGGACCTGCTGCGCAGAAGCCCGCGCCGTCCTCGCGACGCCCGGGGGCGCTGGTGATCACCGCGATCATCCTGGTCGTGGGATTCATGCTCCTCAGCGGCTTCGCGTCGTTCTGGACCGAGCGCCTGTGGTTCCGCTCCGTCGGCTACAGCGGGGTCTTCACCACCCTCCTGCTCACCCGGATCGGGCTCTTCCTCGTCTTCGCGGGGCTGATGGCGGCGACCGTGGCCGCGACCATCGCCATGGCCTACCGGTTCCGGCCTCTGCTGTGGCCCGGCATGCCCGGCATGTCGGACGACGGCATGGACCGCTACCGCGAGCTGCTCAGCCCGCGCATGGGCTGGGTGATCGGCGGCGCGTCGCTGGTCATGGGCCTGTTCGCCGGCGCCTCCGCGACCGGGCAGTGGCGCAACTTCTCGATGTGGCGGCACAGCCAGTCCTTCGGGACCACCGACCCCTACTTCAACAAGGACGTCGGCTTCTACATCTTCGAGCTGCCGTTCTGGCACTACATCGTCGACTACGTCATGGCGCTCGCCGTCGTGGGCCTGATGGCGACGCTGCTGGTCAACTACCTCTTCGGCGGCATCAGGCTCTCGGCCCGTCCCGGCGAGCGTCTCAGCAGCGCCGCCCAGATCCAGGTGTCGGCGCTGCTGGCGGTGTTCGTGCTGGCCAAGGCGGTCGACTACTGGCTCGACCGCTTCGACCTCGTCACCAACTCCGGCTCGATCTTCACCGGCATGGGATACACCGACGACAAGGCCGTGCTGCCGGCCAAGGAGATCCTCGCGGGGATCGCCGTGGTCTGCGCGCTGCTCTTCCTCGCCAACATCTGGCGCCGCACGTGGCTGCTGCCCTCGGTGGGGGTGGCGCTGTTCGCGCTCTCCGCCATCATCCTCGGCCTGATCGTGCCGACCGTCGTCCAGGCCATCCGGGTCAACCCCAACGTGCCGGACCGCGAAGGCCCCTACATCAAGGCCAACATCGACGCGACGCGGGCGGCCTACCAGCTCGACCAGATCGACGTGCGCCCCGTGGCGGGCGCTCCCGTGGTGGACGACGGCCGACTCGAGGCGCTCGACGGCATCACCGGCGGCATCCCGCTGGTCGACCCACAGATCGTCAGCGAGATCTTCGAGCAGCAGCAGCAGGTGCGGGCCTACTACTCCGTGCCCGACGTGCTCGACGTGGACCGCTACGAGATCGACGGCAAGGACCGCGCGGTGGTGCTGGGCGTGCGCGAGCTCGACCAGAGCGGACTCGCCGAGGGCGACCAGAACTGGTCCAACCTCCACACCGCCTACACCCACGGCAACGGCGTGATCGCGGCGTACGCCAACCAGCGCCCCGAGGACGACTCGGTCCAGCAGACCAGCATCCAGTGGGCCGAGGGCCAGGAGGAGGACGAGAGCGCCCTCACGGAGCTCGCCGGACCCGATGGCTACGAGACGCGCGTCTACTTCGGCGAGCAGAGCCCCAGCTACAGCATCGTCGGGCAGCGCCCCGGCGGCGAGCCGGTCGAGTTCGACCTGCCCAAGGGGGACCGCGGGGACGACGACGTCGCGACGACGTACACGGGCAAGGCCGGGGTGCCGATCGGTGGCATCGTCAACCAGCTGCTCTACGCCGTGCGCTTCAGCGAGCCCAACCTGCTGCTGTCGAGCCGGGTCCACGACAACTCCAAGATCCTCTACGACCGCAACCCGCGCCAGATGGTGGAGAAGGTCGCCCCGTGGCTGACCGTCGACTCCGACCCCTATCCCGCGGTCGTCGACGGTCGGATCCAGTGGATCCTCGACGGCTACACCGTCACCGACAAGTACCCGCTCTCGCAGCGCGAGTCGCTGGAGACGATGACCGACGACGCCCTCCAGGGCAACGACAACGGCTTCCAGACCCTCCCCACCGACGAGATCAACTACCTCCGCAACTCCGTCAAGGCGACCGTGGACGCCTACGACGGCACCGTGACGCTCTACGAGTGGGACGAGGAGGACCCGATCCTCAAGGCGTGGGAGGAGGTCTTCCCCGACGTCGTCCAGGACAAGGACTCGATCCCCGACGCGCTGCTGGAGCACCTGCGCTACCCGGAGGACTTCTTCAAGGCGCAGCGCTACCAGTTCCAGCGTTACCACGAGACGTCCGCGTCCGCCTGGTTCGAGGGATCGAGCCGGTGGGAGGTGCCCAGCGACCCGCAGCTCACCAGCCGCCTGCAGCCGCCCTACCGCCTCTTCTCCGACACCGGGAGCGGCGAGACCTGGTCGCTGACGTCGGTCTACGTGCCGCGGCGCAAGGAGAACAACCTGGCGGCCTACATGGCGGTCAACAGCGACGCCACGAGCGCGGACTACGGCAAGGTCTCGGTCCTCGAGCTCCCCAACGAGCCCACGGGTGGCCCGCTGCAGATCGCCAACACGTTCGCCACCAACGAGGACGTCAGCCAGGCGCTGCTGCCCTACACGACGGGCGACGCGGACCGGGTGCCCGGCAACCTGCTGACGCTGCCGATCGGCGACACCTTCATGTACGTCCAGCCGGTCTACACGCGTCGCGACGGTGCGTCGAACTTCCCGATCCTGCGCTTCGTGCTCGTCTCCTACGAGGGTCGGGTGGGCATCGGTACGACGCTGCGCGGCGCCATCGAGGACGCCCTGCTGTCGGAGCCCGCGGACCAGGGAGGGACCGACGGCGAGCCGACCGAGACGCCGTCGGAGTCGCCCAGCGCGTCGCCCTCGGAGTCACCCAGCGCGTCTCCGACCACACCGCCACCCGGTGGCACCCAGGCGCAGATCCGCGACCTGCTGCGCCGGGCCGAGGCGAAGTTCGCCGAGGCCGACGCCGCCCAGGCGGCGGGCAACACGGTGAAGTGGGCCCGCCTGATGGAGGAGGGCCGCGCGCTCATCGAGGAGGCCGTCGGCCTCGCCGGCTGACCCCGATTTGGGGACTCCGCACCGCGGCTGTAATGTTCTGTTCACCGACGCGGGGTGGAGCAGCTCGGTAGCTCGCTGGGCTCATAACCCAGAGGTCGCAGGTTCAAATCCTGCCCCCGCTACACATCCGAGAGGCCCTCACAGTCTGACTGTGAGGGCCTCTCGCACGTGGGAGGACACGGCCCCCGAACACGGGATGTGCCGGCGTTGCGGCCGACCTAGCGTGGTGCGTCGGTGGATGTCTCGTGGGAGGAACGATCATGAGCACTTCGGCCCCGGACGACCAGGCTGCCGGCCAGGCGGGGAGCGGTACAGGCCCGGGCGGTGTCGATCCCCAGGTCCTGCTCCATGACCTCGCGAACAGCACGGCGCTCCTGCCGCAGGAGGCGGTGCCCGAGGGTGAGGAGCCGCCCGAGGGCGCGATCGCGCTGCCGGTGATCGAGCAGGACGGCACGCAGTACGTCCCCGTGTTCACCTCTGAGGAGGCGCTGCGAGCCGCGGGGGCAGACCCCTCGACCGCCCTCCAGCTGCCCATCGCGCAGCTGGCTGCGACGTGGCCGAGCGAGCACCTGTGGCTCGCCGTCAACCCCGCCAGCCCGGACGGGCTGGCCATCCCGCCCGAGGTGGTCCGGGCGCTGCCGGGCTTCGTGCACCCGGCGGGCGAGGCGGATGCCGCGGCCGAGCAGGGCGAGGCGCGCCATGCGGGCGCGGACGACACCCCGTCGGACTAGCCGGGCCGGTGTCTCGATGGCCGCCCGGGTAGGCGCCGGATGCGTCCGGCCCAGCCGCTGACAACCAACTGGAGGGTGCTGCCATGCGCATCCCGCTGTCCGTCCTCGACCTTGCTCCCATCGCCCGCGGGGAGACCGCCAGCAGCAGCATCGCGGCCAGCGTCGCCCTCGCCCAGCGCGCGGAGGAGCACGGCTTCCTCCGCGTCTGGTACGCCGAGCACCACAACATGCAGCACATCGCCTCCTCCGCGACCAGTGTGTTGATCGCGCACATCGGCGCGCAGACGACCTCCATCCGGCTCGGCGCTGGAGGGGTCATGCTGCCCAACCACTCACCGCTGGTCATCGCCGAGCAGTTCGGCACGCTCGAGGCGATGTACCCGGGCCGGATCGACCTGGGGCTGGGCCGCGCACCCGGCTCGGACCAGAACACGATGTACGCGTTGCGACGGGAGCCGACGTCGGCCGACACGTTTCCCCAGGACGTCCTGGAGCTGCAGGCCTACCTGGCGGGTGAGTCCCGGGTGCCCGGCATCGACGCGGTCCCCGGCAAGGGCGCGCGGGTCCCGCTGTACATCCTCGGCTCGTCGCTCTTCGGCGCCCAGCTCGCCGCGGCGCTGGGCCTGCCCTACGCCTTCGCCAGCCACTTCGCGCCGCAGGCGCTCGGAGCCGCTGTCGCCACCTACCGCCGCGAGTTCAAGCCCTCTGCGCAGCTGGGCGCGCCGTACGTCATCGCCGGGGTCAACATCATCGCGGCCGACACGGTGCGCCAGGCGCAGGAGAACCTGGACGCTGTGCGCCGGACGATGGCCGTCGGCCTGTACGGGCGCGGCCAGAGCTTCACCGACGAGGAAGCCGACCTCCTGCTGCGGCGGGGCGCCGGCCAGCACATCGACCAGATGCTCACCTACGCCGCCGTCGGAACCGCGCGCGAGGTCGCCGACTACCTCGAGGCATTCCGCATCGAGGCCGACGCAGACGAGTTGATCACCGCCCATCAGGCGCCCACCAAGGAGGGCCGGCTGCGTTCGGTCACGTTGACCGCCGAGGCAATGGGTGACGACAGCGTCTGACGCGGACGTGGCGATCCGGCGCTCGTCAGGGCTTCGCGCCAACGAGACTCGAGTAGTCCTTGGGAAGCTGGGTGAGGACGTCTTTGAGCTCCTCCCGTGGCGTTTCCTCGCGCAGGGTGGCGAACACCGCTCGAATGCCGGTTGCCGCTCGCTCCGGCTCGGTTCCTGCGCGCTCGGCGACCCGACGGACGAACGCCTGGGAGTCGAAGCGCTGCGCGAGCTCCTCCGCCCCGGTCAGATGCGGCCTGAGCTCTTCGGGAAGGTACTTCGCCAGCTGCGTCGCCTCGCCCCCGCTGATCCGCTCCGCCAACGTCTGCAACGTGGCTGCGGTGAGCGCGTCGGCGGTCTCGAGGCTGACGTCGGCACGTCCTCCCACCTTCGTCATGAACTCGTCGTACTTCATCGCACCACCCTCGGTGAGTGTGCGGGCGGTCGCTCAGAGCTCCGCCCTCGGGCCCCGACCAGTACGCGCGCGCCGACCTGGTCACGTCGCCTGGCCACCCCTGACTGCTGCCCTGCCCCTCGCTCGCCGGCGCGGCGTCCCCGAGTGTTCGCACCAGCTCCTTGGCATCGTCGCCCTCGAAACCCTCGATGATCTCGATCGCAGCGGCGGTGGGCACGAACTCGTCCGTCTCCGGCACGTAGTAACCCTGCAGACGTTCGACGAGGACGACGAGCTCCGCGTCGTCGCCCGCGTCGATGTCGTCGGCGACGTTGTCCAGCGCCGTCGCCCGGCTGTTGTCGCTCTCGTCACCAGTGCTGGGCCGTGACTCAGTCTTGCCTCGTAGGAATCGGGAGAATGCATCTCGCAGGGCCATCAGGAGGATCCCTTCTCGGTCTCGGGATGAGGCACACCTTCTCGAAGCATGCTTGTCCGGTACCGGGGGGCGTGCATCCCGTGAATCAGGTAGTCACGCGAACCGCCCCCGGTTCAGCGCGACCGGGCACATCGCGTGCGACCCAACGCGGAGGGTTGCCTGGGTCGGGCGGCCGGAGTACGACAGAGTGCATGAACACCGACCCGGGCTCACCGGAGGCCGACCCGGCCGACGTCGCTGAGCAGCACGAGGACGTGGAGCCTTCCCCCGACGACGAAGAGCTGGATGTCGAGCCGGACGAGCCCCCATGGGAGGCCGACGAGGCCGACGTCGCGGAACAGCGGATGGAGGTGCCTGGCCTCGAAGACGACCTGGACGAGAACTGAACCTCGCCCGGGCCTTGCGCCGATCAGCCGGCTGACATGAACCTGTCAGCCGAGCGGGCTAGCACAGCCGGTGCGTCCGGCAGACCGGGATAGGTGAAATTTGTACTTCCCCGGTCCGCCGGTCTAGACAAGTACTCGGCGACCCGCGCAGGTGTCGGCGTTCTGTCCCCGCGGTGAGGAAGGCGCCCCTACGGTCCGGGGCAGGGGTCCGCGCAGGGCGGTCCCCACAACTCGACTAGGAATCAGATGACCCAGAGTCCCCTTCGCCGAGCGGTCCTCCCGGCCGTGGCGATCACCGGCCTCCTCGCGGGCATGGCCGTGATGGCGCCCGTGTCGGCAGCGACCGGCTCCTTCACCAACCCGAGTCCCATCGCGATCGATGCTGCGGACGACGACGACGTCTCCGGCTACAACGACACCGCCATCGAGCTCGGCGAGGGGGCCGGCTCGGTATACCCGTCGACGATCGACCTGGAGGCACCCGCCAACGCACGCGTCCAGGAAGTCAGCGTTGGGATGAGCCTCACCCACGAGCGCATGGACGACCTCGACCTCGTGCTGGTGAGCCCGTCCGGCAAGGCCGTGACGCTGTTGAGCGACGCCGGCGGGGACAACCCGTACGACAGCTCGCTGTACTTCTACGCGTGGGGTTCGGCCAGCCCGGACGAAGACCTGGCCTACTACTACTCCGCCCCCACCGACTGGGACACGACGGCAGGCGACTCCGACGCCTTCCCGGCTCCCGTCCCGGCCTCGGCTCCGGACAGCTTCGACGGCCTCTACGGCTCGGCCGTGAGCGGGGCCTGGCAGCTCTACACCAGGGACGACACCACCGGTGCGGTTGGCACCATCCACAGCTGGGACATCTCGGTCGACTACACCCAGTCCGCCGCCCCCAGCCCGTCCACGGTCGCGGTGAGCGGTCTGCCGAAGAGCGTGACCGACGTCAACCTGGTGCTCAACGACCTCGACCTGGACTACCTCGGTGACACCGAGCTCGTGCTCGAGAGTCCCGACGGTCGCCGTGCCCACGTCCTGAGCGACGCCGGCGGCTACGACACGATCGAGAACCTCACCCTGACCCTCGACGACGAGGCCGCGGAGCCGATGCGCCGGGGCCGCATCCCTGTCAGCGGCAGCTACCAGCCCGTGAACCACGACGACGGCGACACGAGCGAGTTCGTCGGCGGCCTGGACACCAAGAACCTGAGCTCGGCGCTCTCCACCTTCGACGGCGCGGACCCCAACGGCGCCTGGAAGCTGTACGTCGAGCAGGAGTACTGCTGCAACGAGGGCGCCATCTCCGGCGGCTGGGCGCTGCAGATCACCACCGCCGACCAGACCGGCGCGCCCGTCATCACCTCGCCGACCAACGGATCGCGTGACGCCGACGGGACCGTGACGGTCACCGGCACCGCCCCGGCCGGCTCGCTGGTCAGGGTCACCGAGGGCACCCACGGCCGCAACACCGTCGCCGAGGACGGCACCTGGAGCGTCACCTTCGGCGACGTCGCCGAAGGCACCCGCACCTTCTCCGCCACCGCGACCGACGCCTCGGGCAACATCTCGGCGCCCGCCACCGTCACCGTCGTGGTCGACACCGTCGCCCCGAAGGTCGGCAAGATCAAGCCCAAGAAGAACGACACCGGCGTCAAGACCTCCGTCTCGCCCCAGGTGAAGTTCAACGAGGCGATGGATCCCGCATCGCTCAAGCGCTCGGTCAAGCTCGTCAACACCGAGACCGGCAAGAAGGTCAAGGCCAAGCTCCGCTTCAAGGCGGGCAAGAACCTCCTGGTCATCGACCCGAAGAAGGCGCTCGACGACCACTCGACGTACGCCGTCGTCGTGAAGAAGTCCGCCAAGGACCTCGCCGGCAACACGCTGCGCACGTCGAAGGAGTCCCGCTTCACCACCTCGTGAGTCCCTCGACCCCGGTCGGCGACGCAACCGCGTCGTCGCCCGGGGTCGTGGCACGTCCGACCGGCCGCCTCCAGCAGGCGCAGTGGGTGGGGGCGATCATGATTCGTTCCCTACAGTGGCCCGATGGCACTGCTCACCTGCGACTTCTTCTCCGAGGCCCTGCAACGAGGCACGTCGATGACCGTGGTGCTCCCGCAGCCCACGGAGGAGCAGATCGGCGTCAGCGGTGCGGTGGTGCAGGGTCCGCCCCGGGTGCTCTACCTGCTGCACGGCCTCTCCGACGACCACACCGCGTGGGTGCGCTACACCTCCATCGAGCGGTATGCCACGGCGCGCGGGCTGGCGGTCGTGATGCCGGCGGTGGACCGCTCCTTCTACGCCAACGAGGCGCGCGGCCACGCCTACTGGGACTTCGTCTCCGAGGAGCTCCCACAGGTCGTCGGCCGATTCCTCAACGTGTCGCACGACCCCGCCGACACGTTCGTGGCCGGACTGTCGATGGGCGGCTACGGGGCGCTGAAGCATGCAGTCACCTTCCCCGAGCGCTACGCCGGCGTGGCCTCGCTCTCGGGGGTCGTCGACATCCGGCAGCTCGCCACGCGGCTCGACCGCACCGAGATCGTGGAGCGTGTCTTCGGCGGTGACTTCGCCCCGGGTGACGACCTGTTCGGGCTGCTCGCGACGGTGGACCCGGCCACGGCCCCCCGGCTCTACGTCGGCTGCGGCACCGAGGAGGACCGGTTGATGCCGGCGAACGAGCGGTTCGTCGAGGAGGCGCGTGCGCGGGGCCTCGACGTCACGACCGACTTCCGGCCGGGAGTGCACGAGTGGGGCCTGTGGGACGCCCAGATCCAGGACGTCCTCGACTGGATGATGGCGTAGCCAGCGCGCACCGTGCCCCCGGCCGCAGGGGCGGGAGACATCGTCGCCGGCCTGCCACGCGCTGCCGAGGGGCGCCTCCGGCGGATCAGCGAAGGGTGCGGGCCAACAGGTCGTGCAGCTCGGTGAAGTGCCGCTCGGCCGCGGCCTCGTCGTACATCGACGTGTCCGACATCGTGTAGCCGTGGGGCGCCCCGGGATAGACGGCGGTGGACGCGGTGACGCCGGCCCGGTCGAGGGCGGCGTCGAACGCGGCGACGGCCTCGGGCGGCATGGACCCGTCGTTGTCGGCGAACCCGGCGACGACCTCGGCGCGCACGCGTGGGACGACCAGGTGGGGGCTGTCGTCCGCATCGGTGACGATGCCCCCGCCGTGGAACATGCCGACCGCGGCGACGAGGTCGGGGAGCTGGCCCGCTGCCCTCAGGGCCAGGCGGGCGCCCATGCAGTAGCCCGTCACGCCCAGGGTGCGCGGGTCGACGCCCGGGTGGTCAGCGAGCGCGGCGACGTAGGCGGGCAGGTCGCGGGCCGCCTCGTCCGCGGTGTGTCCGGCGACGAGCGGCATCACCGTGGGGAAGAACTTCTCCCGCTCGCCGGGCAGCCGCAGGTCGGTGGTCGGGGCGATGTCGGCGACCGTGCCGTGCCGGTGGAAGACGTTGGGCGCGAGCACGACGTAGCCCCAGTCGGCGATGCGGTCGGCCATCTCCTCGATGCGCGGACGCAGCCCGATGGCGTCCATGAAGAAGAGCACGCCGGGCACCGGGTCGCTCTGGGTCGTCGGCGTCGTCAGGTAGGCCTCCGCCACGCCGTCCGGGGTGGTGATGTCGATGAGCTCTCCGCGTGTCATGGCGGCCAGTCTTCCCGGTGGGTGGTGGTGGCCGGCCCCTAGACCGGCAGTCGCTCGATCTCGGCGGGGGCGTCGACCTCGGCCCGCGCCCCGCTCCGCTCGGCGCCGATGCCGGACGCCACCACGAGGGCGATGCCGCCGACGGCCAGGCCGTTGGGCACCTGGCTGAGCGCGACGAACCCGATGATGAGCGCGAAGGCCGGCTCCAGCGCCATCAGCGTCCCGAAGGCACCGGTGGTGAGCCGGCGCAGCGCGAGCAGCTCGAGCGCGAACGGGACGACGGGGAGCAGGACGGCCAGGCCGAGGCCGACCAGCAGCAGCTCGGGCGTCAACCGGCCGATGACGTCAGGCCCCGCGACGACGCTCGCGACCAGGGCGGCGACGGGCATGGAGATCGCGAGGCCCCCGAGCCCGCTCACCGCGTCACCGACGCGCTGCGTCAGCAGGATGTACGCCGCCCAGCACACGGCCGCGGCGAGGGCGAAGGCCACACCGACCGGGTCGGCGCCGCCGGTCCACGGCTGGGTGAGGCACACGACGCCGACGGCCGCGAGGAGCGCCCAGGCCCGCCCGGTCCCGCGGCTGCGCACCACCGCGATGCTCAGGGGGCCGAGGAACTCCAGGGCACTCGCCGTGCCGAGCGGCAGCCGGGCGACGGCGGCCATGAAGAGCAGGGTGACGCCGCCGGTGGCGACGCCGAGCGCCGTACCGGCCCACAAGGCCTCGCGGCTGTAGTCGCGCAGCCGCGGCCGGACGATGACCAGGAGCAGGATGCCGGCCCAGAACAGCCGGAGCCAGGCGGCGCCCGAGGCGCCGATGTCGTCGATCAGGCCGACGGAGGCCGCGAGGCCGAGCTGGACGCAGAGCATGGAGGCGACGGCCATCGAGGCGCCGGTGCGGGCGGGGGAGCGGCTCATGTCCCCAGTGAAGGTCATGAGCATCGTTCGCGTCCACGTGACTTTGCTGGACAGACCATTCGCAAGCTCCACACAATGGGCGCATGGACGTACGTCGCCTCCGGATGCTGCTCGAGCTCTCCCGCCTCGGCTCGATGCACGAGGTCGCGGACGCGCTCGGCACCACCACCTCCAGCGTCTCGCAGGGGATCGCGGCGCTCGCGCGCGACGTCGGCAGCCCCCTCCTGGAGCGGGACGGCCGCCGGGTCCGGTTGACGCCCGCGGGTCGCCGGCTCGCCGACCACGCGGTCACCATCCTGGCCGCGGTGGAGTCCGCACGCCTCGACCTCGACCCGTCGGCAGAGCCGGTCGGCGTGCTGCGGGTGGCCGGCTTCGCCTCGGCCGTGCGACGCACGCTGCTGCCGGTGATCGACGACCTGCGCACCACGCACCCGGGGGTCGAGGTGCGCATCCTCGAGCACGAGCCGCTGGAGGCCTTCGACCTGCTCGCGCGCGACGAGGTCGACCTCGCGCTCGTCTACGACTACGACCTGGCGCCCGCGGACTGGCGCGACGACCACCAGGTGACCCCGCTGTGGGAGGTCGAGTGGGGCGTCGGCGTGCCGACCCGCGACCGCCACCTGGCCCTCGCCGACCTCGCCGACCGCGACTGGATCGTCAACTCGCGCAACACCGCCGACGAGGACGCGCTGCGCACCCTCGCCTCGCGCGCCGGCTTCCTGCCGCGGGTCGTGCACCGGATCGATGCGCTGGAGCTCGTCGACGACCTGGTCGTCGCCGGCAGGGGAGTGGGGCTGCTGCCGCGGGGGAGGGCCTCACGTCGCGGGGTCAGCGTGATGCGGCTGCGCGACCCCGGCGTGGTGCTGCGCGCCTTCGCCGTCACGCGGCGTGGGCGCGACAGCTGGCCGCCCCTGCGGGCGGTCACGGAGCGGCTCGCGACGGCGTGAGGGTCAGCGCACCAGGCTGTTGCCGTGCACGGCCGCGAGCCGTGCCCTGACGCTGAGCAGCGTCTCGATGATGAGGTCCTCGCGACCGTTGTCGAGCCGGCTGATCGGCACGGCGACGCTGAGGGCGTCGACGGCGTGGTGGCTGAAGGGGAGCGCGACCCCGAAGCAGCGCACGCCCATGCAGGACTCCTCGCTCTCGGTCGCATAGCCCTGGTAGGCCGCGCGGTCGATGATCTCGAGCACCGCGTCCTTGTCGGTGGTGGTGTTGGGGGTGATCGCCGCGATCGACTCCGGCACCATGTCGCGGCGCGCCTCGGCCGGCATCTCGGCAAGGAGGGCGCGCCCCAGCGACGTGGCGTACGCCGGCAGCCGGCGGCCGACGGCGGAGTGCATGCGCAGCGGGTGGATCGACTCGCGCTTGCCCGTGTAGATCACGTCGGCGCCGTCGAGGCGGCCGAGGTGGACGGTCTCACCGGTCGCACCCGCGACCTCGTCGAGCACCGATGCCGCGCGTGCCAGGACCGGGTCGCCGTCGAGGTAGGCCGAGCTCACCACGAGCGAGTGGATGCCGAGCTGGTAGACGCTTCCGGTCGGGTCGGTCTGCAGCCAGCCGCGGTCCACCATCGTGCGCAGCAGCGCGTGCAGGCTGCTCTTGGGGATGCTCAGTCGCTGGGAGAGCTGGAGCTGGGTGCCGGGCCCGTTGGCCGCGATCTCGTCGAGCAGGTCGAGTGCCCGGGCAGCGGACTTGACCGGTCCGGCCGTCCCGCTGGCGCTGATGTCCTTCTGGATCTCTGTCTGAACCTGCATTGGCGTCTCCGGTCTCCTGGTGAGGAACGAGACCCCCGTCTCGCTGAGGGAAGCGTAGCGCGGGTTCGCATACATGGACCAGTTTCGCCCCCTTGACCAGTGATGGCGGTCACGTATAGGGTCGAACTCAGTTCACATAGACGAACACAGTTCATGACACCGAGGGGTACCGCGTGATCCAGGTCCGATATTCGACAGCTCCGACCAGTGCGGAGACTGCCACCACGGCCGCCCTGCGCGACACCTTCCTGGTCCAGGACCTCTTCGTCGCCGGTGAGGTGCACGGCACCTACACCCACGAGGACCGCATGGTCATCGGTGGCGCCGTTCCCAGCACCGGCCAGCTCGACCTGCCCGCCTGGACCGAGGTGCTCGGCACCGAGACCCACCTCGAGGCCCGCGAGCTCGGCATCATCAACGTCGGCGGTGCCGGCCACGTCCTGGTGGACGGCGAGAAGTTCGAGCTCGAGCACCTCGACGGCCTGTTCGTCGGCCGGGGCAGCGAGGTCTCCTTCGCCGGCGCCGACGCCGCCTTCTACTTCGTCTCCGCTGGCGCCCACGCGACCTACCCCGCGCAGCAGCTCACCCACTCCGAGGTGGAGCCCGTGGCCCTCGGCTCGGCGGACTCCGCCAACGAGCGCCACCTGTTCCGCTACGCCTGGGGCCAGGACCTGCGAACCTCGGTCCTGCAGTTCGGCGTCACGGTGATCTCCAACGGCTCGGTGTGGAACACCTTCCCGCCGCACCTGCACGCGCGTCGCACCGAGATCTACTGCTACGTCGACCTGGACGAGGAGGACCGCGTCTTCCACTTCATGGGACAACCCGGCTCCACCCGCCACCTTGTCATGCGCAACCGCGAGGCCGTCATCTCGCCGCCGTGGTCCATCCATGCCGGCGCCGGCACCGGCTCGTACGCGTTCATCTGGGCGATGGCCGGCGAGAACAACTGCTACACCGACCTGACCCCCGTGGCGGTGGAGGACCTGTGACCTCGCCCTTCGACCTGCAGGGCAGGTGCGCGGTGGTGACCGGTGCCGGTCGAGGGATCGGCCGCGCGGTCGCCCTCGGTCTCGCACGGGCCGGCGCCGACGTCGTCCTGCTCGGCCGGCCGGGGGCCCAGGACGCCACCCGCGACGCCGTGCGCGACCTCGGCGGCACCGTCGACGTCGTGGACCTCGACGTGAGCGACCTCGACGCCGTCGAGCGTGTCGGCGCCGAGCTCACCGGCTCGCGCCAGGTCGACATCGTCGTCAACAACGCCGGCATCATCGACCGCGAGGACTCCGTCGCGGTGGGCCGCGACGCCTGGCACCGGGTGCTCGACGTCAACCTCCACGGCATGTTCTTCCTCTGCCAGCAGCTCGGCCGACCCATGGTCGAGCGCGGCCACGGCAAGATCGTCAGCATCGCCAGCCTCCTGTCCTTCCAGGGCGGCGTGCGGGTGGTGTCGTACGCCGCCAGCAAGCACGGCGTCGCCGGCGTGACCAAGGCACTCGCCAACGAGTGGGGTCCCCACGGCGTCCAGGTCAACGCGATCGCGCCGGGCTACATCTCCACCGACAACACCACAGCGCTCCGGGAGGACCCCGACCGGTCCCGCTCGATCCTCGAGCGGATCCCCGCCGGTCGGTGGGGCTCCGCCGACGACATCGCCGGGGCCGCCGTCTTCTTGAGCTCGTCCGCAGCCGACTACGTCAACGGCCACGTCCTGGTCGTCGACGGCGGCTGGATGGCCCGCTGACCACACCCAGAACCGCACACGCACCACCGGATAAGAACAGCACCCACTCCTCGGGGCAGTACCTGACCCAGTCAGTCCCACCCGCCGGTCACCGGCACTTGAAGAGAATGAGGATCGACCATGAAGTTCACCTCTCGTCCGACCGCAGTCGTGCTCGGCCTGACCCTGGCGGCAGCCGCTCTCGCGGGCTGCAGCGAAGAGGCAGGCGGGGGCAGCGCCAGCGGCTCCGAGGCCGGTGCCTGCGCCCCCGAGGACGTCGTCCTGGTGGGCCAGGTGCGCAACGAGTCCAACCCCTACGAGGCCGCGTGGCTCGACGGTGGCGACGCGTTCGCCGAGCAGGTCGGCCTCACCCAGGACCGGCTCACCTACGACGGTGACTCGACGCGCCAGCAGGAGCAGATCAGCCAGCTGCTCGCCGGCGACACCGAGTGCCTCGTCATGAACATCCTGCCCAACGGCGACTCCGACACCCCGCCGATCGTCGAGGGTGCGCAGGAGGCCGGCGCCTACCTCGTCACCCAGTGGAACAAGCCGGCCGACCTCAACGTCGCCGACTACGACCAGTGGCTGAGCCACATCACCTACAACGGTGTCGAGTCGGGCAAGCAGATCGGTGACGCGCTCGCCGAGGCCATCGGTGGCTCGGGCGGGATCGTCGCCCTGCAGGGCATCCTGGACACCGGCGCCGCCAAGGACCGCTTCGCCGGTCTCGAGGAGTCGCTGGCCGCCAACCCGGACGTCGAGCTGCTCGACGACCAGACCGCCAACTTCTCCCGTGACGAGGCCCTCGCGGTCACCAAGACGCTCCTCACCAAGCACGGTGACGAGCTCAAGGGCATCTGGGCCGCCAACGACGACATGGCGCTCGGCGCGCTCGCAGCGCTCGAGCAGGCCGGTCGCACGGACGTGGCCGTGGTCGGCATCGACGCCGTCCCGGACGCACTGACCGCCATCGAGGACGGCACCATGACCGCGACCGTCTCGAGCGACGGCCCGTGGCAGGGTGGCATCGGCCTCGCCATCGGCTACTGCGTGGCCACCGGTGAGCTCGCCGCCGAGGACATCGCCGACGAGGACCGCGCCTGGTTCGCCGAGCAGTTCCTGATCACCAGCGACAACGTCGGCGACTTCACCTCCCCGGAGGTCGACGCCGCCGACTTCGAGTGCGACAACGTCTTCAGCCGCTCGCAGGGCGCGATTTCGTGACCATGACATCCCCCGCCGGCGCCGACACAGAGGTCGTGCTCCCGCCACGCCCCCAGCCTCGGCGGGGGGTGTCGCTCCGGGACGCAGGTCCCCCGATCGCACTCGTGGTCATCTTCGGCATCTTCGCGGTGCTGAGCTCTGACTTCCGCACGGTCGGCAACGTGCAGAACATCATGGACGCGGCGGCGGTCCTCGCCGTCGTGACCTGCGGCATCAGCTTCGTGCTGATGATGGGGTCGATCGACCTCTCCGCCCCGGGCGTCATGGGGGCCTCCGCGATCGCGGTGGCCCTCCTGGTCGCCAACAACCGCAACAGCAACGACTGGGGACTTCTCGGGGTCCTGCTCGCTGTCCTCATCGGGGCCGCGCTCGGCTGTCTGAGCGGGTTCGCACTGGTCACCTTGAAGGTCCCGTCCTTCATGACCACGCTCGGCGTCTCCGCCATCGGGCTCGGCGTGGCGACCCTGATGTTCTCGGGTGTGCAGCCCAACATCTCCGACGAGATGCTCCACAGCTGGGCGGTCAGCCGATTCCTCGGCCTCGCCCACCTGACCTGGATCGCGCTCGCCTGCGTGCTCCTCGGCTGGCTCATCCAGCGCTACTCCCGGCTGGGCCGCTACGCCTTCGCGATCGGCGGTGCCGAGGAGGTGCTGTCCCTCTCGGGGGTCAAGGTCGCCCCCTACAAGGTCGCGGTCTTCACCCTGGCCGGGGCGTTCTACGGCCTCGCCGGCGTCATGGTCACCAGCCAGCTCAGCGCCGGCCTCGTGCAGGCGGGCAAGGGCTACGACTTCGCGGCCATCACCGCCGCCGTCGTCGGCGGCACCCTGCTCACCGGCGGTCGCGGGGGCATCCTCCACTCCGCCGTCGGCGTCCTGCTGGTCACCGTGCTGACCAACGGACTCGTCCAGGTCGGCGTGAGCCCCTACTGGCAGGGCGGCGTCCAGGGCCTCATCGTCGTGGCGGCCGTGGCTGCCGCCGTCCTTCCCCAGCGTCGTAGGAACCAGGTGACCAAGTGACGACCCACCTCCAGACGGAGACCGGTGCGCAGGCGCCGGCGCCGGTCCACGCCCTCGAGGTGCGGGGCCTGGTCAAGCACTACCCGGGCGTCAAGGCGCTCGACGGCGTCGACCTGGTCGTCCACCAGAACGAGGTCCTCGGCCTCGCCGGCGAGAACGGTGCCGGAAAGTCCACCCTCCTCAAGGCGCTGGTCGGCCTGGTCCGTCCCGACGCCGGGGAGATCTGGGTGCGCGGCGAGAAGGTGCGGCTGCGCAGCGTCGTCGAGGCCGCCGACCACGGCATCGGCATGGTCTTCCAGGAGCAGTCGCTCGTCCCCAACCTCACCGCGGCCGAGAACATCGTGCTCGGCAGCGAGGGGCGCGGCGTACGTCGCGGCATCTACCGCTGGGACACGATGCGCGCGCTCGCCCAGGAGCAGCTCGACAAGATCGGGTCCCACATCGACCCGCTGGCGCGCACCGACACGCTGACCTTCGCCGAGCGGCAGATGGTGGAGATCGCCAAGGTCCTGCGGATCGAGGAGCGCACCTCCCACCCGCCCGTCATCATCCTCGACGAGCCCACCTCGGTGCTGGAGTCGAAGGAGATCGAGACCCTCTTCACGCAGGTGCGACGGCTCCGCGAGTTCGCGTCGGTCATCTTCGTCTCGCACCGCCTCGACGAGGTGCTCGACGTGTGCGACCGCGTGCTCGTGCTGCGCGGCGGCCGGTCGGTGGGCGAGGTGCCCACCGCGGGCGCGGCCCCGGCCGAGCTGCACCGGATGATGATCGGGTCCACCGGCTCCGACGACCACTACCACGACACCACCGCCGTGCGGTCCGACCTGCCGCTGGAGCCCCGCCTGGTCGTGCGTGGCCTCTCCGGCAAGACCTTCCGCGACGTGGACCTCGACGTCCACGCGGGGGAGATCGTCGGCATCGTCGGCGTCCACGGCTCCGGCCGCGAGGACGTGTGCCGGGCGCTGTTCGGCGCCGAGCCGATCGAGGCCGGCGAGGTCACCCTCGACGGTCAGGAGCTCGACCTGTCCGGCACCCGCGCGGCCTGCGCGGCCGGCGTCGGCTACGTCCCGGCCGAGCGCAAGATCGAAGGCATGGTCGGGCCGATGTCGGTCGCCGACAACATGACCCTCACCAAGCAGAAGTCCCGCTGCTCCGGCCCCCTGGTGGTGCCGCAGAAGCAGGCCACGCTGGTCGACACGTGGATCGAGCGGCTCTCGATCCGCACGCCGCACCGCGGCACCGCGATCCAGCGGCTCTCGGGCGGCAACCAGCAGAAGGTCGTGCTGGCGCGCTGGCTGGTCGCCGGCGACGTACGCCTCCTGCTCCTCGACCACCCGACCCGCGGCCTCGACATCGGTGCCCGCTCGGAGGTCTACCGGCTGATGCGCGAGCTCGCCAACAGCGGCGTCGCGACCGTGCTGCTCGCCGACAGCCTCGAGGAGGCCATCGGCATGTCCGACCGGATCATCGTGATGAGCGACGGCCGGGCGACCGCGGAGGTCGGGTGCCCCTCCGGCGCCAAGCCGACACCCCTCGACCTCGTGAAGGAAATGGTATGACCACCCCCGTCATCGCCACCCCGGACTCGAGCCCGGACTCCGGCCCAGCAGCCGACACCGCGCCGGTGAAGGGCGGTCCCACCGTCGGCCAGCGACTCACGTCGTTCATGCCGCTCATCGCCCTCGTCGGCCTGCTGGCCGCCCTGACGATCGCCGACCCCGACTTCCTGACGCAGCGCAGCCTCACCGCGGCCGTGCGTACGTCGGCACCGCTGGCCGTGCTCGCCGCGGGCGCCACGCTCGTGGTGCTGTGCGGAGGGATCGACCTCTCGATCGCCGCGCTGTGCTCGCTGACGACCGTCCTCTTCGCGATGTGGCTGCCCGACCTCGGTGGGCTCACCACCCTCGCCGCGATCGGCATCGCCGCCGCGATCGGTGCGGTGCAGGGCATCGCCCACGTGCTGCTGAGGATCCCGTCCTTCATCGTCACGCTCGGCGGGATGAGCATCTTCTCGGCCGTCGCGCTGGTCATCTCCGACGCCGGCCCGATCCGCATCGTCGACCGCGACGCCACCAAGTGGCTCACCCTCTATGTCGGTGGCGTGGTCCCGATGTCGTTCTTCATCGCCGTGATCGTGGTGGCCGCGATCTCGCTGGTCCTCAAGCTCACGCCGCTCGAGAGCTTCGTCCGGGCCACCGGCTACTCCGAGTCGGCCGCCCGGCTGGCGGGCGCGCCCGTCGACCTCGTCAAGGTGGCCGCCTTCACCATCTCCGGTGCCTGCGCCGGCCTGGCCGCGGTCATGCTGGTCTCGCGCAACTTCAGCGGCAGCCCGACCATGGCCGACAACCTGCTGCTGCCGGCCGTGGCGGCCATCGTGGTCGGCGGCACGGCGATCACCGGCGGCCACGGCTCCCTGTGGCGCAGCCTGACCGGCGCGCTCGTGGTCACGCTGCTGCGCGTCGGGCTCCCCATCGTCGGCGTCCCGTCGGCGTGGGAGCAGATCCTCTACGGCGCCATCATCGTCGCCGCCGTCGCGCTCACGCTCGACCGATCGAAGGTGCTGATCATCAAGTAGCTGCCCGGCCACCCCCGACTCCTGCACGACAGACCCCGAACCCGCATTCACGAAGAGGTTTCCCATGTCCGAGAACCCCCAGCTCCTGCCCGCCGTCTCCGAGTTCTTGTCCAAGCCCCTGCAGCTGCTGATCGACGGCGAGTGGGTCGACGCCAAGGACGGCGCGACCTTCGACACGGTCAACCCCGCCACCGAGGAGGTCCTGGTCCAGGTCGCGCGCGCCTCCGCCGTCGACGTCGACCGCGCCGTCGTGGCGGCCCGCAACGCCTTCGAGGGCGGCTCGCCGTGGTCGAAGTTCACCCCGCGCGAGCGCTCGCACCTGCTGTGGCGCATCGGCGACCTGATCGACGAGCAGGCCGAGGATTTCGCCCAGCTCGAGTCGCTCGACAACGGCAAGAGCCTCGCGTCCGCCCGCGGCGACGTGGGCGTGGCCGCCGAGCTGTTCCGCTACTTCGCCGGCTGGGCCACCAAGATGGAGGGCACGACCATCCCGATGTCGGTGCCCGGGCGCGAGTTCCACGCCTACACGCGGCGCGAGCCCCTCGGCGTCGTGGCCGGCATCGTGCCGTGGAACTTCCCGCTCACCATGGCCGCCTTCAAGATCGTCCCCGCCATCACCGCCGGCAACACCGTCATCCTCAAGCCGGCCGAGCAGACCCCGCTCACCGCGCTGCGCCTGGGCCAGCTGCTCCTCGACGCGGGCCTGCCCGCGGGCGTCGTCAACGTGCTGTCCGGGTTCGGCGACGCGGGCGCAGCGCTGGTCGACCACCCGGACGTCGACAAGGTCGCCTTCACCGGCAGCACCGAGGTCGGCAAGAAGATCGCGGCCGGCGCCTCGAAGAACCTCAAGAAGGTCTCGCTCGAGCTCGGTGGCAAGGCCCCCAACATCATCTTCGCGGACGCCGACCTCGACGCCGCGATCGCGGGCGCCGCCCTGGCCGGCTTCTTCAACGAGGGCCAGTGCTGCGTCAACGGCTCCCGCCTCTACGTCCAGCGCGAGGTCTTCGACCAGGTGGTCGAGGGCGTGGCCAAGGCCGCGAAGGCGATCCGGGTCGGCGACGCCTTCGACCCGGCGACCACGATGGGTCCGCTGGTCTCGCAGGAGCAGCACGAGAAGGTCATGGGCTACGTCCGGGGCGCGGTCGCCGACGGCGCCACGCTCGCGGCGGGCAGCGCCGACCCGGCCGCAGACAACGGCTACTTCTTCGCCCCGACGCTCATCACCGGCGTCACCGAGCAGATGGCCGTCCAGACCGACGAGATCTTCGGCCCGGTCATCACCGCGATCCCGTTCGACACCGAGGACGAGGTCGTCGCCGCCGCCAACAACACCGTCTACGGCCTCGCCGCCGGTGTCTGGTCGCGTGACCTCAGCACCGCCCACCGCGTCGGCAGCAAGCTGCGGGCCGGCACGGTCTGGCTGAACACCTGGCACGCCGACGACGTCACGCTGCCGCGCGGTGGCTTCAAGCAGTCCGGGTGGGGCCGCGAGCTCGGGTCGTTCGGCCTCGACGACTACACCGAGCTCAAGACCGTGATCGCCGAGCTCCGGTGATCGCGCCCCTGGGCCCCCGGCCGAGCGCCACGGACGTCCTCGGCGACCACCGGGTCGTGCCGGTCGTCGTCCTGGACGACCCCCGCAAGGCTGACGCGCTGGGCGCCGCCCTCGTCGAGGGTGGGCTGCCCGTGGCCGAGGCGACCTTCCGGACCCCGGAGGCCGCGGCCGTGCTGCGCCGTCTCGCCGCGCGCCACGACCTCGTCGTCGGCGCCGGCACCGTCCTGACCGCGCGCCAGGTCGACGAGGCGCTCGACGCGGGCGCCAGGTTCGTCGTGTCGCCCGGCCTCAGCGCGGTCGTCGTACGGCGCTGCCAGGAGGCCAACGTGCCGGTCATCCCGGGCATCAGCACCCCCAGCGAGATCATGCAGGCGCTCGACCTGGGCCTCGACACCGTGAAGTTCTTCCCGGCCGAGGCCAACGGGGGACTGCCGACGATCAAGGCGCTGGCCGCGGCCTTCCCGCAGGTGCGCTTCATGCCCACCGGCGGGATCACCGTCGAGAGCGCTCCGGCCTATCTGGCCCACCCGTCCGTCGCCGCCGTCGGCGGCAGCTGGATGGTGGCCGCCGACCTGCTGGCCGCAGGCCGGTGGGACGAGGTGGCCGCCCGGTGCGCCGCCACGTCCGCACTGTCCGCCCCCCGTCGCGAAGGAGCACCCGCATGATCGAGACCCGTCCGGCCGCCGAGTGCGAGCTCGACATCGTCGCGCTGGGGGAGGTGATGCTGCGCCTCGACCCGGGGGAGGGCCGCATCCGCACCGCGCGACGCTTCGAGGCGTGGGAGGGCGGCGGTGAGTACAACGTCGCCCGCGGCATGCGCAAGGTCTTCGGCCTGAGGGCCGGCGTCGTCACCGCCCTCGCCGACAACGAGATCGGCCACCTGGTCGAGAACCTCGTCATGCAGGGAGGCGTCGACACCTCGCTGATCCGGTGGGAGTCGTACGACGGCATCGGGCGCAGCGTGCGCAACGGCCTCAACTTCACCGAGCGCGGCTACGGCGTACGCGGTGCGGTCGGGGTCTCCGACCGGGCCAACACCGCCATCGCACAGATGCGTCCCGGGACGGTGGACTGGGACGACCTCTTCGGCCGCCGCGGGGTGCGCTGGCTCCACACCGGCGGCATCTACGCCGCCCTGTCGGAGCACGCCGCCGCCGTCGCCGAGGAGGCCATGGCGGCCGCCCAGAAGCACGGGACGGTCGTGTCCTTCGACCTCAACTACCGTCCCAGCCTCTGGGCCGGGATCGGCGGCACCGAGTTCGCCCGCGACGTCAACACCCGGCTCGCCGGCCACGTCGACGTGATGATCGGCAACGAGGAGGACTTCACCGCCGCCCTCGGCTTCGAGGTCGCCCACGTCGACGAGCACCTCAGCGCCCTCCCGATGGACAGCTTCGAGGCGATGGTCGGCACGGTCGCGGAGAAGATGCCGTGGTTCAAGGTGATCGCGACGACCCTGCGCACGGTCCACTCGGCCAGCGACAACGACTGGCAGGCGATCGCGTGGTCGCCGGAGACCGGCGTGCTCGCGTCGAAGCCCCGCGACCACCTCGGCATCTTCGACCGGGTCGGCGGGGGAGACGGCTTCGCGTCCGGGCTGGTCTACGGCCTGCTCGAGGGCGAGCCGCTGCAGCAGTGCCTCGAGCTCGGCGCCGCCCACGGGGCGCTGGCGATGACGACCCCGGGCGACACCTCGATGGCGACCCGCGAGGAGGTGCGCGCGCTCGCCGGTGGAGGCAGCGCGCGCGTCCGCCGCTGACCTGATCGCCACGACGCGTCAGCGGCACCCAGAGCCAGGTCTGGGTGGTCGGCCCCGTGCGGGGGATCGGCCACCCAGGCCTGTTTTCATGTACATGAACAGTTTTAGATCGTCGTTCACAATTATGGACAGAGTTCTTGACTCTGTTGTGATGCCCGTCATACGGTCAGGCGTCTCGTGAGCGCTGACCGCACCCGCCGCCGCCGAGCTCCTCTCAGTCGAGCCAAGGGAACAAGATGAACGTGCTCCGCAGATCCGCCCATCGGCACAAGGTCCGGCGCCTGCGCCGCGCCTCCGCCCACCTCGTGGCCATGACGGCGGCGATGGCCGTCGCACTCCCACTCGCCGGCACCGCCCAGGCGGCCGGCCCCACCGTCCGGGCCGCCTCCGCCCCCGCGGCCGCGGCCGCCGCAGACGACGACGTGCTGCGCGTCCTGCTGTTCTCCAGCGGCGACCAGGTGCACGGCTCGGTGGCCAACACGCGAGCCGCCGTCCGGGAGCAGTCCAACTCCCTCGCTGCCCAGTACGGACTGGACAACAACACCGACGACGCGACGCAGGCCGTCGCCGACATCCAGGAGACGACCAGCGCCGCTGCGTTCACCCCGGAGAACCTGGCCACCAAGGACCTCCTCGTCTTCGCCCACACCGCGGGCGTGCTGTTCAACACCGAGCAGCGCGCCGCGCTCGAGGCCTACATCCGTGGTGGCGGCGGCTTCGTCGGCATCCACTACGCGGCCTGGTCCCCCGACCAGACCGAGCACGACGTGAACCCCTTCTACCGTCGCCTCGTGGGCGCGGCCGCCACCGGCCACCCCGAGCCTGCGGGAGGCCAGCGCGGCACCATCAGCGTCAGCGGCGCTCCGAGCCCGCTCACCGCCGGCCTCCAGTCGCCGCTCGCCTACACCGACGAGTGGTACGAGTGGGACGTCAACCCGACCCAGAACGTGCGCACGCTGGTGTCGGTGGACGAGTCCACCTACGCCGCCGGCGCCCGCATCGGCGAGGAAGGCACCTCCCACCCGGTCACGTGGTGCCAGACGATCGACCAGGGTCGCTCGTGGTACTCCTCGCTGGGTCACCACCCCTCGGCCTGGACCGCGGCCGACGACGGCGGCAACGCAAACGACAACCAGGCTGACGACTTCGTCCGTGCGCAGCTGCGCAACGGCATGGCCTACTCGGCAGGGCTGCTCGCCGCGGACTGCTCCCCGCCGGCCAAGGACGCCGAGGGCTCGTGGGGCGACGTGACGCCGTGGCCGGTGATGCCGATCAACGCCGCCCTGACCACCGACGGCAAGGTCCAGTCCTTCGGCTCGGTCGGCTCGGGCTGCACCGACAACACGCGCTACGACTACAGCGGCAACGACTGCGTCACGCAGGGCGGCCAGACCGAGATCGACGTCTGGGACCCGAAGGTGGTGCGCACCGTGGCCAACCTGGTCTCCGGTGTGATCCCCAACGCGACCTACACCGACCTCTTCTGCTCGATGCAGGTGCAGATGCCGCACCGGCGCTCGACCTTCACCGTCGGCGGTGACGACAGCCTCGGTGGCAACGCGCCCAACGACGCCGCCATCGGCGTCACGAGCTACTCCACCAGCGCCGGCCTCAAGGACGAGGCCCCGATGAACTTCCCGCGCTGGTACCCGACGGGCACCACGCTGCCCAACGGCTCCATCGTCGTCCAGGGTGGTTCGCTCCGCGGCGGCCCCGGTGGACCCGGAGTCCTCACGCCCGAGGTCTACGACCCCGCGCAGGGCAACTCGTGGAAGCTGCTCAACGGCGCCACCAGCTCGGCGGCGTACGGCGACGGCCAGAACGGCCAGCCCGACGAGAACCGGTGGTGGTACCCGCGCGCCTTCGTGGCACCGACCAACGGCAACGTCTTCAACATCACCGGCACCCAGATGTTCGAGCTCGACCCGTCCGGTGACGGCGCGGTCACGATGCGCGGGACCCTGGGCAACGGCACGGGCAACCAGGGCAACCTCGGCAACCCGGTCGGCGCCACGTCCACCGCGACGATGTACCGCCCCGGCAAGATCCTGCAGGTCGGTGGCGGCTGGTGGGCCAACGGCGGCGGCCCCGCCGGCGCCCGCGCCGGCTTCACCGTCGACATCTCCGGCGGCACGGCCAACCCGGTGGTCGCCGCGACCGACCCGATGAAGTACGGCCGCCACTGGGCGACCTCGACCGTCATGCCCGACGGCAAGGTCCTGGTGACCGGTGGATCGAGTGACAACAACGGTCAGGGCGGCTACGTCACCAACCCGGAGATCTGGAACCCGGACGCGCCGAGCGGCTCGCAGTGGACCGAGGTCAAGGTGCCCTACGAGCACGCGCGCCTCTACCACTCGATCGCCCTGCTCCTGCCCGACGGCCGGATCATGATCGGTGGCGGCGGTGCTCCCGGCCCGCACGACTACACCGACGTGGAGTACTACTCCCCGGCGTACCTCTTCGACGGCAACCAGCCGGCGACGCGTCCGGTCGTGGCCAACGCCCCGAAGAAGATCGGCTACACCGGCACGTTCAACCTCGGCGTGACGTCGGCCAGCCCGGTCGACCGGGTCACCCTGGTCCGCAACGGCTCGGTCACGCACGGCTTCAACAACGACCAGAACTTCCAGGACCTGGCCTTCACCCAGAACGGCAGCTCGATCACGGTGACGTCCCCGCAGGACGCCAACTACGCCCCGCCCGGTGCGTACATGGTGTTCGTGTGGAGCAACGGCACTCCGTCCGTGGCCAACATCGTGCAGATCGACCCCACGGTGAAGATGCAGTCGCCGGCCCCCAAGGTCGTCGACCAGTTCGAGTACCCCCGCCTGCCCGCCACGTGGCAGTCGGGCACCTACCCGGAGAGCGTCCAGGTGGCTGCCGGCAACGGCCGGATGTCGCCGTGGGCCGTCGACGGCCAGGTGCAGCTGATCCGCGCGAGCGCGGCCGGGATGGGTGCGTTGGGCCTGACCGGCTACCACCTCGCCGTGGGCACGACCGGTGACCTGACCCGCACGCTCAAGGGACTCGACGTGGGCAAGGAGTACCGCCTGTCGGTGCGCTACGCCCGTGACAGCCGCACCTCCGGCACCACGCCGGGCACGGCTGAGCTCTCGGTCGCCAACCTCTCCACCACGTTGTCGGCCGAGACTGCGAAATCCTCCAACAGCTCCTTCGACACCTTTGTCGGGACCTTCGTCGCCACCGCGCGGCAGCAGGACCTGACGATCTCCGGCACCGGTTCCGGTGCGGGCGTGGTGCTCGACGACCTGGTGGTCGTGGGAACCGGGCTCGGTGTCGCCGACGTCCCGATCCAGTACCAGTTCGAGGAGGGCACCGGCACGGTCGCTGCCAACACCGGGTCGGACACGACGGTCGGTGAGGCCACGCTCGTCGGCACCACTGGCTGGAGCCCGAACGGGATCTCCGGCAAGGCGCTCGACCTCGTCGGCGGCTCCAACGCCAACACGGTCGACCTGCCCGACAACCTGCTCCAGAACGAGGCCGACTTCACCACGTCGTTCTGGGTCCGCCCGGACACGAAGGCGAACTGGATCAACCTGTTCCACATCGGTGACGGCCTCGGCGACACGGGCAGCTTCTTCCAGATCCAGATGCAGACGCAGGCCGCCGGCAACACCGGTCTGGCTGCCACCTTCAAGAAGAAGGGCAACGCGCTCCAGGAGCGGATCTACGCGACGCCGACGAAGGACGTCGTGGCCAACCAGTGGAACCACATCGTGTTCACGCGAGCCGGTGCCACCGGGACGCTCTACCTCAACGGCGTGCAGATCGCCCAGCGCACCAACCTGACGCTCACCATGACCGACATCGGTCCCACGACCAACAACTGGTTGGGTCGCAACGGCTTCCCGGACCCCTCGTTCGACGGCCTGATGGACGACGTACGTCTCTACACCTCGTCGCTCACCGGCGACGACGTCGCAGCGATGTACGCCGACGGCAGCGCGCTTGCCACGACCACGACGATCTCCGTCTCCCCGGAGTCGCCCTCGGAGTTCGAGGCACCCCTCACGGTGTCGGCCACGGTCAAGGACTCCGCCAACGCGAACCCGACGGGTGTCGCCGAGCTGTGGATCGACGGAGCACGCGAGGGCACGGCGGTCGACGTCGTCGACGGCGCGGTCTCCTTCCCGCCGGTCACGCTGGCACCCCGCACGCACGACATCGAGGTCCGCTTCATCGCCGCCGAGGGCTGGCGGAGCTCCGCCACGACCGTGACCCACACGGTCGACCGTCCTCCGGTCGGTGAGGGCGTGCCGGTGCACTACCGCTTCGACGAGGGATCCGGCACGACGGCGGCGAACTCGGGCACCGACCCGTCGATCGGCGCGGCCACGCTCCAGGGCAACGCCGGATGGACGCCGACCGCGAAGTACGGAGCAGGCGTCAACCTGCCCGGTGCGGGACACGTCAACCTGCCCAACAACATCACGGCCGGCATGGACCAGGAGATCACCATCTCCACGTGGATCCGCCCGACCGCGCTGCCCAACTGGACCACCCACGTCCAGATCGGCAAGGGGACCCAGGAGTACCTGCTCCTGCAGTCGTCGACGATCAACGGGGACCGCGGGTTCGCGGCCACGCTCCGCGTGGACAACGGCCCGGACCAGAGGATCCAGCTCCCGGGTGACACCGACCTGCCGCTCAACCAGTGGACCCACGTGGTCGTGACGCTGGGGCCGTCGCCGACCGGCGGTGGCACGACCGGCAAGATCTACTTCAACGGTGCGCTGCAGTCCGGTGCGACCAGGGACAACATCCCGATCGACATCGGAGACATCGGTGACGGCGGCACCACCGCCAACTTCATCGGCAACACCAGCTACCCCGACCCGCGTCCGACCGAGCAGGTCGACGACTTCCGGATCTACGGCTACGAGCTCAGCGCCGCCGACGTCGTCGAGCTCTTCGAGGACGAGGGCAACGCGGCACCGACCGGTGTCGCCGACGCCTACACGACGCCGGAGGGGGAGACGCTCACCGTCGACGCTCCCGGGGTCCTGGACAACGACACGGACGCCGAGGACGACACCCTCACCGCCACCGGGCTCACCCAGCCCGCCAACGGTGTGGTGACGCTCGAGGAGGACGGTTCGTTCGTCTACCTGCCCGACACGGACTTCTTCGGCACCGACACCTTCACCTACCGGGCCAACGACGGCACCACGTCGTCGGCGCCCACCACGGTCACCCTGACCGTGGAGGAGGCAGTGGTCCCGCCGAACGTGGCACCGGTCGCCGTGGACGACGCGTTCAGCACGGTGGCGGGGGAGTCCCTCTCCCTGGCGGCACCGGGCGTGATCGGCAATGACACGGACGCAGACGGTGGCACGCTCACCGCGACGCGCCTGAGCCAGCCGGTCAACGGCACGGTCACCCTGGCTGCCAACGGCTCCTTCACCTACACGCCCGAGCGGGGCTTCGTGGGCAAGGACCAGTTCACCTACGAGGTGAGCGACGGGACCGACACGTCGGCCCCTGCCACGGTGACCATCACGGTGAAGCCTGCGGGCGGCACCGGCGGTGGTGGCGGCACCGGTGACGGCCTGCTCAGCTCCGCGGTGGCGGGCGCCTCGGCCCCGTTCACCTTCGGCAAGGTCGGCACGGTCGTGGTCGGGGTTTCCCCGGCGGCAGCCACCGGCACCGTCGAGGTGCTCGACGGCACCACGGTCCTGGCGACGAGCACCCTCGCCGCAGGGCAGGCCGCGCTTGCGCTGCCGGCCAAGAGCCTGCAGCCCGGCACGCACCGGCTCACCCTGCGCTACCTCGGGGACACTGCCCACAAGGCGTCGTCCTCCCAGGTGCAGGTGGCTGTCGACAAGGTCGTCCCGCGGGTCACCGTGAAGGCGCCGGACTCGGTGGTCAAGGGCAAGCGCGCGAAGGTGACGGTGACCCTGCGGGCCGCCGACGCCGTGGCAGTCACCGGACAGGTGACGGTCGCGATCAAGGGCGGTAAGACGCTCACCAGCACGCTGGAGGACGGCAAGGTCGTCGTCCGGCTGCCCAAGGCCACGGGGAAGAAGCTCCGGCTGACCGTGACCTACCTCGGCAGCGAGCTGGCTGAGCCGGTCGTCGACCGGGTGCGGATCAAGGTCCGCAAGAAGTAGGCCAAGAAGTAGGCGCAGACACAGAGCGGGCCCGGAGGAGCAATCCTCCGGGCCCGCTCTGCGTGTCGGTCAAGCCGGCGTCGACCGGTCGGCGATGTCAGCCGGCGCTGGTCGGTCGACGTTGATCAGTCGGCCAGCGCGGCGACCACGCCGGCCCGGCTCTCGTCCTCGCTGGCCAGGACGCCGCCGTTGGCCACGATGTCGGGCGTGATCTCGGTGAAGACCATGCGGACGTCCTGGCGGCGGGCGCCGAGGATCTCCACGGCGCTGTCGGCGACGGCACGGGCGAAGTCACGACGCTGCTCCACGGTGCGGCCTCGCAGCAGCTCGACGGTGATGTTGGGCATGGATGTTCCCTGCTTCCTTCTCGAGCCGCCGTTCACACGTGCGACCTGGGTTCGGTGATCTGAATCACGGTACTGGGAGTTCACATCCTTGACAACAGTTCATCATGCTGGTTGTGTGAGGGGGGTCACCCGTCGGTCCAGGAGCCAGCCATGATCCCCACCCGCACGTTCCGGCGTGCGCTGCTGCCCGGTCTCGCGGCCGTGGGTCTGCTCGCCCTGGCGGCTCCGGCCTCCGCCCACGTGACCCTCACCCCGTCCACGACCGCGGCCGGCGCCACGGCCGTCGTACGGCTCGTCGTGCCGCACGGGTGCGCGGGCTCGGCGACGACCGAGGTCTCGGTGCGGATGCCCGACGCGGTCAGCGAGGTGGCGGCGCAGAGCACCGACCGCTGGGCCGTCGAGCGGACGGAGGAGGGCATCACCTATCGCACGGACGCCCCGCTGCCCGACGCGCTGCGCGACGAGGTGGCCTTCTCCGTGCGGCTGCCCGACGAGGTGGGGGCCGAGCTCGTGTTCCCGGTCGTCCAGCGCTGCCAGCAGGGCGAGGCGGCCTGGACCGAGGTCGCCGAGGACGCGGCCAGCCGGGAGGAGCTCGACATGCCCGCGCCCGTGGTCGTCGTGACGTCGGCGGGCGCCTCGCCGGCCGCGTCCGTCCCCGGCGGCAACCACCTCTTGACCTACGGCGCCGTCGGGGCGCTCGCCGCCGGCAGCCTCGCGGCCGGTGCCGTGCTCGTCGTGCGCCGCCGACGCGCATGACCGATCGCCCCGCGGGCCGGCGCGCCGCAGGCTGGGTGCTGCTCGCCTGCCTGTCCGTCCTCCTGCTGCTGGGCTCGGCCGCTCCGGCCTCGGCCCACGCGACCCTCGTCGCGACCGACCCCGCCGAGGGCGCGGTCCTCGACGTCGCGCCCCAGGAGGTGACCTTCACCTTCAACGAGCCGGTGATCGGCGTCCCCGCCGGGATCCAGGTCTTCGACGCGACTGGGGACGTCGTGGCCTCCTCCGCGTCGGTGCGCGACGCCGAGCTCGTGGTCCACCTGGACGAGGAGGTGGGCGAGGGCACGCTCGTCGTCGTCTGGCGCCTGGTGTCTGCCGACGGGCACCCGATCGGTGGCTCGCTGAGCTTCTCCGTCGGCGCCCCCAGCGACGTGGTGGACGTGCCGACCAGCAGCACGGACGCGGACACGGACGCACCCCTGCCGCTGAGCATGGTCCGCTGGCTCGGCTACCTCGGCCTGCTCGTCGCCGCCGGCGTCGCCGCGTTCTCGGTGCTGTTCCTGCCTGCCGACCGCCACGCCGACGCGGCGCGCCTCC